>JAEUHD010000337.1 GCA_016793645.1 Verrucomicrobiales bacterium | reverse complement strand
CGCAGCGGGCATGTGGCTGTACCAGATCGTCACCCTGCCCCTGGAGTTGCTGGCCATCGCGTGGATGGGTGCCTGGATCGGCCTTTCCTCGAAACGTCCTGGCGCCGCGTTCGGACGCACGGTCCTGCTGGTCATTGTTCTGCCGACGCTCTTCTTCTGCCTGCCCTCGTTTCTCGTGGCCGGACTGTGGTTCGGCTACGCACGAAACCGGATGTCGCTCCCGATTCGCGACATTCTCCAGGACGGGTGGCGCCGGCGATCCTCGCGAAAGGCTTCCGCACCTCCGGATCCACGCGCGCTCTACGAAGGATCAGGGAAGCCTTCCATTTGAAGTTTTCGACCCGCCCGCCGTCGGGTCGCGACACCTGCTCGCCAACAACAAATTCCCATTCCTGCCCATTTCCTGTCTTCCTTGCCCCAGTGACGCTGTACGACCAGTTGGTGAAGTTGAAGTCGACCTCCGCCGGAGCGGTGCTCGACGGGTTCCTCGAGTACGTGACCGCCCGGGGTCTCGAACTCTACCCGGCCCAGGAGGAGGCGATCCTTGAGCTCTGCGAGGACCGGAATGTCATCCTGAACACCCCGACCGGATCGGGAAAATCGCTGGTGGCGTCCGCGCTCCATTTCCAGTCCCTCGCCCGCGGACGCCGCTCCTTCTACACGTGTCCGATCAAGGCGCTGGTCAATGAAAAGTGGCTGTCCCTCTGCCGCGAGTTCGGACCGGAGAACGTCGGCTTGTCCACGGGCGACGCCACGGTCAACCACGACGCCCCCATCGTCTGCTGCACGGCCGAAATCCTGGCCAACATCGCGCTTCGGGACGGCCCCGCGGCGCGGGTCCACGACGTCGTCATGGACGAGTTCCACTACTATTCCGACAGGGACCGCGGCGTGGCGTGGCAGGTGCCGTTACTGACGTTGCCGCAGACACGCTTCCTCCTGATGTCCGCCACGCTCGGCGACACGGCCTTCTTCGCCTCCGAGCTCACCCGGTTGAACGGTCTCCCAACCACGATCGTGAAATCGGCGGTGCGTCCCGTGCCGCTGGAATTCTCCTACGCCGAGACGCCGCTGGCCCAGACGTTGGAAGGCCTGATCGCCGCGGATCGCACCCCGGTGTACGTCGTGCATTTCACGCAGGGCGAGGCAGCGGACAGCGTCCAGAATTTCACCAGCCTCAATGTCGCGTCCCGCGACGAGCGTGCAGCCATCGCGTCGGCAATCGAGGGATTCCGATTCACCAGCCCCTACGGACCGGAACTCAAGAAATGGCTCCGCCAGGGGCTCGGACTCCATCACGCGGGTCTTCTCCCCAAGTATCGCATTCTCGTCGAGCAATTGGCCCAGCGCGGATTGCTCAAGGTCATCTGCGGCACCGACACCCTCGGAGTCGGCATCAACGTGCCCATCCGGACAGTGCTCTTCACCCGGCTCAGCAAATATGGCGGGGAGAAGGTGTCCGTGTTGAGCGTCCGGGATTTTCACCAGATTGCCGGGCGGGCGGGACGCAAGGGATTCGATTCCGTGGGCTGGGTGGTCGCGCAGGCCCCGGAACACGTCGTGGAAAACCTGAAGCTGGAGGAGAAGGCGAAACAGACCGGCAAGAAGGTGATCAAGCGAAGCGCCCCGGAGGGTTTTGTCGGATGGGATCGCAAGACCTTCGAACGTCTGCAATCGGCACCCCCCGAAACCCTGACCTCCCGGTTCCAGGTCACCCACGCCATGCTGTTGAGCGTGCTGGGACGCCCCGGGGATGGCTGCACCGCGCTCCGCGACCTGATCCGCCGATCCCACGACTCGAGCAAGGCCAGGAAGGCCCACGTCCGGAGGGCGTGGGCACTGTTCCGATCCCTGCTTGAACGGAAGATCATCGAGTTTGTCCCCACAGAAACGGGCACCGCAAATTCCGGACGCCGCAACACGCGTCTGCGGGTGAACGTGGCGTTGCCCGAGGATTTCTCCCTCAACCAGGAGCTTTCCCTGTTCCTGTTGGACACCCTCCCGTTGCTGGATCGCGAAGCCCCGGACTACGCCCTCGACGTCATCACGCTGGTGGAGGCGATTCTGGAGGATCCCGACGTCGTGCTGCGAGCCCAACTCCGTCGTCTCAAGGGCCAGAAGGTGGCCGAACTCAAGGCGCAGGGCATGGAGTACGACCAGCGCATGGAGGAGTTGGAGAAGCTGGAACATCCAAAACCCCGCCGGGAATTCGTCTATGAGACCTTCAACGCCTGGGCGGAACGCCATCCCTGGGTCGGACAGGAGAACATCCGACTCAAATCCATCGCCCGGGAAATGTTCGAGGAGTTCCGATCGTTCGCCGACTACATCAAGCTCTACGAACTCCAGCGGGCCGAGGGAGTGCTGCTGCGACACCTGAACAGCGTGTACAAGGTCCTCGCGCAAACCGTCCCCGACGCCGCCAAGACGGACACCGTCCGCGAAATGGAGGCCTATCTGTCCACGATGCTGCGCCAGGTCGATTCCAGCCTGCTGGAGGAATGGGAGAAGATGCGCAATCCGGACTATCGCCCGCCGGCGGAAGGCGTGGCCGAGGTCCGACCGCCGGGCGCCGAGGAGGCGGCGCGCGACATCACCCGCAACCTCGAGACGTTCACCGCCTCCATCCGCACCCGGATCTTTCAATTCCTCCGAGCCTTCGCCAACGGAGACAACGACGAAGCGCTCGCCGCCCTGCGCATGGATCCCGGAACACCGGATCCGGCGTCTGCCGCGGCACCGATCCCAGCCCCAGGCTCTGAATCCGCAACGTCAGCATCTCTGGCCGGAGTTCTGGATCGCTATCTCGCCGGACATTCCCGCCTGCTGCTCGATCCCGAGGCCCGGAATCGGCGCCACACCTATGTGGTACCCTCCGAGGACAAGCGCTCCTGGCGGGTGGACCAGATTCTCGTGGATCCGGAAGGGCACAACGACTGGGCCGCCCGATTCGAAGTGGATCTCGCGGCGTCGCGGTCCGCCGGGGAACCGGTGATCCGACTCATGGACGTCGGACCCGTCGGCGCGGCCCCGGTTCTCCCCTGACGCGGGATCCCCGTCCGCACCCTTACCGCCAGGCGCGCACGACCGGCACAGGAGCGCAGTAGGGTCGGCCGACGAAGACCGGTCCCGGGACAAAGGCGGGACCGGCAATGAAGCGGGGAGGAGGGGAGATGAAGTACGGCCGCGGATGCGGGTAAAACCGGGGGGCGCAGACGACGGGCGCCGGACAGGGCATCGGGACGGGCGCCACCACTACGGGGACCGGAGGGCACACCGCGACCGGCGCGGGCGGAGGCACTGGAGAGGCAACCCCCACTCCGAACCCGAACCCTCCACCTCCCCCGCCGATGCTGACGTTCCAGGCAACGTTGCCCGCGAAGGCAGCGGGGGCGGCGACACAGACCAGGGCGAGGGAGGCGACAATCAGTTTCAGTTTCATGGCGGATCCTGTTGATTTTTCCGTTCGCTCCGTCGGACTCAACCCCATCGCGCCTATTCGGAAACAGGGGCCCACCGCGTCCAATCCGTTATTCACTGGAATTCCCCCATGCCGTTTCCAACCATTGACCGCGCCGACGACCAATGACCAATGACCAATGACTGACCACTCAGGTCCAAATGCGAATCCGCTCCAACGGGATTGAAATCGAAGTGGACGTTCAGGGACGCGCCGACGGAGTCCCCTTGGTCCTCGTCATGGGGCTCGCCATGCAATTGATCGGGTGGCCCCAGGAACTGGTCGCTCATCTGGTGGATCGCGGATTCCGAGTCATCCGGTTCGACAACCGCGACTCGGGTCTGAGTGACGGATTCGACCACCTCGGGACGCCGGACATGAAGGCCGTGGCTCTGCGACGCCTTCTGCGCCTGCCCATCGCAGCCCCGTATTCCCTGGCCGACATGGCCAGGGATGCCATCGGAGTCCTGGACGCCCTGGGCATTCCGAGCGCCCATTTCTGCGGCGCCTCCATGGGAGGCATGATCGTGCAGCACATCGCCGCCCATCACGCAGAACGGGTACGGACCGTGACCTTGATGATGAGTTCCTCCGGGGCAAAGCATCTTCCGGGTCCGTCGCTGCGCGTGCTCCGCGCCATGTATTTCTCGAGGCGGGCCCGGAATCCCCAGGCAGTGATCGAACGGCGACTGCGCCTCAAGCGGCTCATCGGAAGCCCCGCATATCCGACAGATCCGGAACGGGCCCGGGCGCGTCTGGAGGCCAGTTCCTCGCGAGCCTGGCGTCCCGGCGGCGCCGCGCGCCAAACCACCGCCATCCTGGCGGACGGCGACCGCACACCCCTGCTGTCCGCAATCCGGGCTCCCACCCTGGTCATCCATGGATGCGCAGACGTCCTCGTGCCCGTCGCGGCGGGACACGACCTCGCCGCGCGCATCCCCCACGCTCGCGCCCAGTTCATCGAGGGGATGGGACATGAACTGCCCCTGCAACTGCTGGAACGCTTCGCCGATCTGATCGCCGCCAACGCACGGCGCACCAGCGATCAACCGACCCACTGACTTGTCAACTTCGGCGCTCGTTTACAGGGCCTTCCCCGGCCCTGTGCTTCCGCCGGATTCCGGGGACCTCGGCGCCGGAGCCTTCTCCACACTGCCCACCAGATTGAGGTCGATCCGGCCGTCGGGTTGCACGTGGGAGACGACGTCGAAGCTGACGGCATCCGGACGGTCATCACTGGTCAGACCGATTCCGGCACGCTCGGAGTCCCGGGCGGTGATGGTCGGACTGGACATCACCTCGACGTCCCGACGCGACTTCAACTGCTCCATCAGCACCTTGGCGTCCCGGACACTCAGGACGCGATGTTCCGAAGGCTCGCGGGAATCGGATCCGAGGGAGTCCCAGCCCAGACCCGACATCGTCTCCTCCGGAACCAACACGACGTTGTGGGTGATCTCAATGACGGGCTGTCCGTCATCCCCGGTGTGATAGCTGGGAGTGACCAGCAGCACTCCCCGTCGCCCTTCGGTCCAACTCCAACCGCCGGTCACCACCATTTGTCCCGGCTGAACGGTCGTCCGGACGTTCGCGGAATAGGCCGGCGGTGGCGGTGGGACGGAAGCCCGTTCGGGGGCGTCCGGTGCCGGGGACACGCCACGACGGTTCCTGAGGCCTGCCAGCTCCCCTCGAAGCCGCAGCAACTCGTCCTGATGAGCACGAAGGCGGGTCAGTTCCTCGGCGTCGCGGGCCGCAGTCTCCGCGGCGGCTGTCGCAGCGGACTCCGAGCGGGCCAGTTGATCCCGCAGGTCTTGGTTGTCGGCGCGAAGGCGTGCGGATTCCCGGTGCTGGGAAACGAGGAGTGTTCCCGCGACGGTCAGCAGCACGCCCGCAACGGCAATTTTGTAGGAATTGGCAGCCATGAGGGTGAGGAAGTGAAATCCAGTCGCCACCGTGGCGGCACCGCCCAGGGCGGCCCCGGTGACTGCGGCGGCCAGCGCCGGCGGGGCACTCCCCACGGCTTCGCCGGCAAGGACCGATGCCAGTGCCGAGCGGGTGGAGGTCACCCCGCGGCGGGCGAGATGACGACGCAGTTTGTTGAGCGACCGCTCAACCCGCATGCGCGCGGCATTCTCACCCAGGCCCAACCGGGCGCCGACCTCGGCGAGAGGGCGTCGTTCAAAGTGGCGCAGGAGCACGGCGTGACGGTCCGTCTCGCTGAGTTCGTGCATGGCTTCATCAAGAACGGGAAGAATGCGGACCCATTCCACCTCATTCCCGGTTTCAGCCTCCCTGAATTCCATCTCCTGCGCCTCCTGCTCGCGATTCCGGCGGCGAAATTCCGTACGAACGTGTCGCAGGGCGATCCGTCGCGCCGTCGTGTACAGCCAGCCGTTCAAGGCCGGATGCCGCATCAATGATCGCGCCTTTCGGGCCAGTTCCACGAACACGGCCTGGGTCACGTCGCCGGCCGCCGCCGCGTCGCCCCCCACCTGCCGCAGCGCGGCGGAGTACACCAGATCCACCTGCCTCCGGACCAATTCGGCAAAGGCATCCTCGGAACGCCCGGACGCATACAGCTCCAGCAACTCCGTCTCCCCGCACTTTTGAAAATCCGTCGACATCGCGGTCTGCATGGAAATGCCCGCGCCGAAGGAAAACGCACAGCGAAAAACAGGGGACGGAACGCCTGCGCAATCGCCCGCCCAAAACAGGCTGCCGCCGGGACTCCGACAGGACTCCGCCCGCCGCTTGCTTCATCCGGCCGGTCAGGGCATGATCCCTGAAAATTCTAACGGTCATGCCTTGCCGGCCCGAGACCCTAAGCTGATTCCAACGAACGCCCTCCCATGAGCCCCGTCTCCCTCGCCAAAGACCAGCCCCTCCAAAGCCTCGATGAAGTGGAGGATTTCTTTAAGGAACGCTATCCCGATCCGTCCGCCCCCCCGCCGGCCCGGAAACCCGTCGTCGGATACGCTCCGGACAAGCAGGAGAACGAATTCCGCAACTACGAGGCGGACGCCCGGCCGACCGTTCGGGAATTCTACCGGTTGAACCACCAGTTCCAGACCCGCGATTTCGTCCTGGCAAAAAAGAAGGAGTTCCTCGGACTCAATCGACTCCAAATGGGCGTCTGGGAAGCCGCCGAATATCTGAACCAGCTGGTCGACGACAGCGATCCCGATACCGACATGTCGCAGTTGGAGCACCTGCTCCAGACGGCCGAGCAGATCCGCCGGGACGGACAACCCCGCTGGATGATCCTCACCGGATTCGTGCACGACCTCGGCAAGATCCTCTGTCTCTGGGGCGAGCCCCAGTGGGCGGTGGTCGGGGACACGTTTGCCACCGGCTGCGCCTACGATCCCCGGATCGTCTTCCCCCGCTTCTTCGAGGCGAATCCCGATTTCAAGAATCCCGCCTACCAGACCAAGCTGGGTATCTATCAGGAAGGCTGCGGGCTCGATGCCGTGGACATCTCCTGGGGCCACGACGAGTACATCTATCAGGTCTGCAAGAATTACCTGCCCGAGGAGGGGCTGGCGATGCTCCGGTATCACAGCTTCTACCCCTGGCACCGGGAAGGCGCGTACGACTACCTCTGCAACGCCCGGGACCGCGAGCTGCTGCCCTGGGTGAAGCGGTTCAATCCGTACGACCTCTACACCAAGAGCCACACCAAGCCGGATGTGAAGGCGCTCAAGCCCTTCTACGACGAACTGATCCGCGAGTACTTCCCGGAAAAGATCCGGTGGTAACGCCGCGGGGGGCTAGCCCCGCTTCGCCCGACCCACGAACTTCGCCATGCGATCCATGGCGATTTCCAACTGGTCAAACGCCGTGGCGAAACAGCAGCGGACGAATCCCTCGCCACAGGCGCCAAAGGCGCCTCCCGGCACGCAGGCGACCTTTTCCTCGCGCAGCAATCCCAGCGCGAAATCCCGGGAGGTCAGTCCCGTGTCCCGGATGCTGGGGAAGGCATAGAAGGATCCGCGCGGCAGATGGCAGGAAAGCCCCAGGTCGTTAAGGGATTTCACCACGTAGTTTCGGCGCAGGCGGTACTGCTCACGCATTTCAGCGGTGGAATCCGCCCCGTTCTCCAAGGCCTCAATGGCCGCCTCCTGGGCGATGATGCTGGCGCACAGCATGGAGTACTGGTGGACCTTCATCATGGCCTCGATCAGCGGGACCGGGCCGCAGGCATATCCGATCCGGAATCCGGTCATCGCGTACGCCTTGGAAAAGCCGTGCAGGAAAATGGTCCGCTCGGCCATCCCGGGCAGGCTGGCGAAGGACACATGATCCCCTTCAAAAGTGAGCTCGGAATAGATCTCATCCGTCAGCACCAGAAGGTCGTGACGCCTCACCACCGCGGCAATCTCCTCCAACTGGACGCGGGTCATGGTGCCCCCCGTCGGATTGGTCGGGAAATTCAGCATCAGCACCTTCGTCCGCGGCGTCACCGCGGCCTCAATGGCCCGGGCGGTCACCGCGAAGCCGTCCTCCGGACGACACACCACCGGGACCGGACGCCCATGGGCCAGCACGACACTGGGGGAATAGCTGACGTAGCACGGTTCGTGATACACCACCTCATCACCAGGGTTGAGCACGGCGCGGAGGGCGAGATCCAGGGCCTCGCTGACGCCGACCGTCACGAGGATCTGGTTCTTCGGGTCATACCGAACGGCAAACTTCGCGGCGACATAGGTGCTGATGGACTCGCGCAGTTTGAGCAATCCGAGATTGGACGTGTACTGGGTGCGTCCCCGCTCCAACGCGTAGATCGCCGCCTCGCGAATGTTCCAGGGGGTGACGAAGTCGGGTTCGCCAACCCCGAGGGAGATCACGCCGGGGGTGCTCTGGACGATGTCGAAGAAGTCGCGGATCCCGGACCGGGGAATCCCCGTGACGTGGTCGGCAACAAAGTTTCGGTGACTGGACATGCGGTGGAGGCGATGAAACGCGAACGCCGTCCCGGCCGGAAAGCGGATTCCGGCAGGCCGTCTGTGTTCGCGTACTGATCCGATCAGGCGCGGGACAGACGGCGGGCGCGCGCCGCGGCCGCCGCACCGGCTGCCGCAATCGCGGCAGGGGCGGGGAAACCAGCGAACGACGCGCAGATCATGACCGGCAAATGGGGCGCAAGCCCGGGCCCGAAGTCAAGCGCGCGAAGGGAGCCTCGATCCACGGCCCGCCCCCTGCTAAGTCATCCTCATGGAAGTGGCCCCGTTGGAAGCGTGGATACGCCGGCGCCTCGCACGCGACGCCAACACCTGCCTGTTGTTGAGCCCGCTCGCGATCCTGGGCGGGATTCTGACGCTGGTGTTCACCTTCTGGTTCTCCTATGCGGTGATCTGGATGGTCCTCAAAGTCCTGCTCGCCATCCCGGAACTCCTCGCCGGGACGCACTGGAAGGTCGGCCACCGCGGCCGGCTCGGGCTGACCACCGCCTTCCTGGTCCTCCTGGTGGTTTCCTACCTGATGTCCGACCGCTGGCAACGCCAGGACCTCTCCTCCTTCGCTGAGGGTCCTTCACCCGCGGGCCAGGCCCTGTGGCGGCTGGGCGGCGGAAAGGCCGGACTGCTCCTTGCCCATCCCGGAGCTGCGTCCCGGATAATCGTGGACCTGCTCTACATTGGCCCCCAACTGCTGGTCACCGGATGGAATCTCCTGCGCGACAGCGGCGGCGCCCGGGCGGCGGAAATCCCCACCGCGGCCCGGGTCCTTTGGACCCTCCTGAATCATCCCGGACGCGTCGCCTATGGGGAACTGACTTCGCTTTACGCGGATGGAGATCTCCAGGGTGGCTTGGATTCCCTGCGGAGAATCGAAGGGGTGGTCTTCCTGGAACTCGGGGTCACCCTGTCCGCCGAACTGCGTGCCGAATTGAGCGCCCTCGAGTACTCGTCCTGATCCTCCCGAAATCAGACCCTCCTTGTTTCCCCTCCCCACGCCGCTACGATCCACCCATGCCGCCGTTGGAGTTGCCGCTTCCCGGCACGGAAATCCAGACCGAGGAGTCCACAAAGGACGTCCGCGAACCCGGATATCTGGTCATCTGCTGGAACGACCCCATCAATCACATGGGGTACGTCACCCACGTGTTTCAAACCGTCTTCGGATGGAACCGGAAGAAGGCGGAGCGGCACATGTTGGAGGTCCACGAGCAGGGAAAAAGCGTCCTGACCCGCGACAGCTTCGAAAAAGCCGAGTTCTACGTGCACCAACTGCAAAAGTACTCCCTGCAGGCGACGCTGGAGCCCGCCGGGGATTGACCTCGGATTCCCTTTCCTTCCTCCCGTGAAGCTCGTCTCCCGAGATTCCGAAAAACTGGTGGTCCGGATGGACTCCCGCGAATACGACGCTCTCCGGGCGGCGGTGGCGTTGCGGGGACATCTTCCCAGGAAAGCCCGCCCGCTCACGAGCGACACGGCGGTCCCACCGGTCCTTCGGGACGCCGAGAAGGATCTGTCCGAGGCGCTCCGGGATCATCGGAGGGAACTCACCGAGGGTGTGGACGCCCTGCTGTCGGACCCCGTCCGATGCGTGGTCCAGACCCGCGGCGCCCGGATCCTGAGCCTTTCGCCGTCCGACGCCGAACTCCTGCTCCAGACCCTCAATGACCTGCGGTTGAGCGCCTGGGAGCGGCTCGGTTGTCCCGATTTCGAGGCGGGAGACCGGCCCGAGGTGACCGACGACAATTTTCTCTGCCTCTGGGCCCTGCAGGTCACCGACCTCTTCCTTGCATTCCTCCTGACGGGGTTGCACGGGGAACCCTGAGCGTCTGGAAGCCCAGTACGGGACCGGTTTCGGATGGTCTGGATGCTCGATCAGCGACTTTGGTTCCCGGATCCATCGGGTGCGCGGGGCGATGGCCTGATCGCGGTCGGCGGGGACCTTTCCCCGGCGCGGCTGTTGCTGGGATACCGGAGTGGCGTTTTCCCCTGGTCGGCGGGGCCGGTCACCTGGTGGTCCCCGGATCCCCGGGCTGTCTTCGAATTGGACCAAATCCATGTCTCCCGCAGCCTGGAGCGAACGCTGCGAAAGGGAGGCTTCGAAGTGACCTTGGACCGGGATTTCCCGGCGGTCATCCGCGCGTGCGCCGCCGCACCCCGGGGAGGACAGGCCACCTGGATCACCCCCGAGTTCATCGCTGCCTATGAAACGCTGCACCACGGGGGCCATGCCCACAGCATCGAGGTGTGGCGCGATGGCCAGCTGGCCGGCGGATTGTACGGCGTGTCGATCGGTGCCTTCTTCGCGGGCGAATCCATGTTCCACCGGGTCACGGACGCCTCCAAGGTGGCGGTGGTGCGCATCGCGGAATTCCTGCGGGGTCGGGGATTCCGCCTCTTCGACACCCAGATGGTGACCCCGGTCACGCGGAGTCTGGGCGCCCGGGACATTCCCCGAGCGGACTACCTTCAACGTCTTTCGGTGGCGCTCGCCGAACCGAACCGCTGGTAATCCGGTCGCCGCCCCCTCCGAAGGGCCTCCTTTCCCGACCGGGAACTCCCCCGTTTTAGTGAGCCCCCCCCGTCGGGTCGCCTGCGCCTCATCAACTGTGGCGATATTCCGGCGCGGAAAGGCATGAGACACCAGGGATGTCTCGCGGCGGCCCGGTGGGGTCCCGGGGTTTGGCGGGTGCCGAATCCACAACACGCCGGGCCGCGGCACCAACACTTCCAACAAACCATGAAATCCCCTGCTCCCCGCCCTCGTCCGGTCCGCGGCTTCACCCTGGTCGAAATGATCGGCGTCCTCGCCATCATCGCGATCCTCGCCTCCCTGCTGTTGCCGCGAATCTTTTCCGCGATCAACGACGCACGGGTCACCAGCGCCGCGCTGGCCGTCAATTCGGTCCGATCGGCCGCCATGACCTACTTCGGGAAATTCGGCCGATTTGGCGACTTGAACGGCGCATCCATCACCGACCTGACGGTTCCCGCCGCGACCAACTGGGCCCAGGAGGTCCTCCTGCGGGGCGGCTTCCTCGAAAAGCCCTTCGAAACGAAGATTTCCGACGGAGCCTTCCTCTACCTCACCAACTGCCTGACGGCAGGAACGGATCCGACGGGAGCCAATGACGCCTACGACTTCGACAGCCTGCCCCCGGTGAACAACGCCTCGGGCGGCCGCTACGTCCTGCAGGCGGTCCTCGACAATGTCTCCCTCGAGGACGCGCGCGAACTCAACCGCAAGCTGGAGGGCGATGCGCTCGGGGACGGCGGGGGCGCCGTCGATAACAAGGGTCAGGTGAAATACAACTTCACCGGAGCCCAGTCCGGCACCGTGAAGGTCTACATCGCCCACCGCTGACGGCGCATCGTCCCACCCCGCCGCTCCCCACGGCCATGAATCCCGGCACCCCAGACCGCGGACTTGCGGACCGGCTGCTTTCCGCGGGCGTTCTCAACCCGGAACAACTCGAACTGGCGTCTGCGGAGCAGCGCCGCCGGGGCATCGGACTGCTCTCCGTCGTGGCGGAGCTGGGCCTCACGGCACCGGAGAAACTGTCGGAATTTCTGGCAGGGGAGGCGGACACCCGCGCCGTGAATGTCCTGCATCCCCTGCCGGATCCCGGGCTCCTCGAAGTGCTTCCCCTCGCGCTGGCACGCCGGCTCCGGGTCGCACCCGTCGCGAAATCCGGGAACACCCTCGCCCTCGCCACGTCGGATCCCTTCAACATCGTCACCCTCGATCTCCTCCGTCATGCGACCGGATGCGATCTGGACGTGGTCATCGCACCGGAGCGGGACATTCTCACCGCGCTGGACCGGATGGAGGCCACCGCACCGACGATCCATGAGGCCATCGACCAGGTCCTGGAACAGACGTCCACGCCGGCCTCGAAAGCCGGAGCGGGCCCCGAGACTGCGGACACCACCTCATCGGACGCCCCCGTGATCGCCCTCGTGAACCAGGTCATCACAAAGGCCGTCACATCCGGTGCCAGCGATCTCCATGTCGAACCCCAGGAGCGCATGGTGCGGTTGCGCCTTCGAAACGACGGTGTCCTGCGGGCCGACGTCCTCGTACCGAAGGCGCTCCAGTCGGCCGTCACCGCACGGCTCAAGCTCATCGGAAATCTGGACGTCACGGAAACCCGACTGCCCCAGGATGGACGGACCACGGTGCTCGTGGACCGAAAGCCCGTGAATCTCCGGCTCTCCAGCCTGCCCACGCAGTTCGGTGAGAGCGTGGTGGTCCGAATCCTGGATCCCGGCGCGGGCATCCCAGGCCTCAAGGATCTCGGGTTGTCCGAAACCCTGGAATCCGAGGTGCGCGACTCCCTGGCCTCGCCCCACGGGGTCTTCCTGACGACCGGCCCCACCGGCAGCGGCAAGACGACCACGCTCTACTCCCTTCTTCAGGAGTTGAACCGGCCCGAGATCGGGATCTTCACGTTGGAGGATCCTGTGGAAATGACGGTGCCCGGCATTCGTCAAACCCAGGTTCGGGAGGATATCGGACTGACGTTCGGCGCCGCCCTCCGATCCCTGCTGCGACAGGATCCGGATGTCATCCTGGTTGGCGAAACCCGCGACACGGAAACCGCAACCCTGATGGTGCGGGCGGCTCTCACCGGACATCTGGTATTCTCCACCCTTCACACCAATGACGCCCCGGGCGCCATTCCCCGCCTCCTCGACATGGGAGTCGAACCCTGCCTCCTGCCGGACAGCCTGATCGCGGTCATGGCCCAACGCCTGGTGCGCCGCCTGTGCCTCCAGTGCCGACAACCGGCGACGGAGCCCCTCCCAGGGGCCAATGCCAACCCCATTCCCCAACCGTGGATGCCCTGCGGCTGCGCGGAATGCCGGGACACGGGATACCGGGGACGGGTCGCGCTCTTTGAACTGCTGAGATTCGAGGAGCGGTTTCATGACGCCGTGATTCGTCGCGCTCCCCATTCGGAGTTCGTCCGTCTCGCGCGCGAGGGAGGGATGAGGTGTCTTTTCGAGGACGGTCTCCGACGGATTCAGGAAGGCATCACGACCCTGACGGAAGTGGTCCAGGCCGCCCGCCAACCCTGACGCACCATGATTTCCTACCGATACCATGGCGTGGACGCAAAGGGTCGTCACCGGAGGGGGCGGACCCGGGCCTCCAGCGAAGCAGATCTGGAGCAGAAGTTGCACGCCGACGGAATCTGGGTTCTGGAAGTCCGTCCCGAAGTCGCCTCAGGCCCCGTGCGTCCGGGAAAAGTCCGGATCCGACGGCGGGAACTCTCCCAATTCTGTGCCCAGATGGAATTTCTGACCCGGGTGGGCATTCCCCTGGTCCAGGGACTTGAGATGACCGCCCGGGATGGGGAACACCGGCGTTGGGCCTCACTTCTGCTGGAGCTCAAACAGCATCTGGAGTCGGGGATGCCCCTCGCGGCGGCGATGGAGATTCACCCTGAGGTTTTTCGTCCCGAGTTCACCCAGTTGATCCGGGCGGGGGAGTCCAGCGGGTCCCTTCCGGAAGCCTTCGCCGAACTGCGAAAGCACCTGGAGTGGCAGGAAAAAATCGCCGGCGACGTGCGCCAGGCCACGCTCTATCCCCTCACCGTCCTCGTCGCCGCCATCCTCTTCGTGGGAGTTCTGTTCACGGTTGTCGTTCCCAAGTTCGCGGCGCTGCTGTCCCTCGTAAAGGTGCCCCTGCCCTGGCCCACGCGGATCGTCTTCGCCATCAGCACCGCCTTCCGTTCCCCGGGAATCCTGGTCCTCGTGATTCCCGTGCTGGGGATCGCCGCGGCCGCGTTCTTTCGGAGGAGCAGCACCCGGCTCGCCCGTGCCGGAGAACGCGCAATGCTGCGGCTTCCCATATGGGGGGAACTGCTGCGACTGCTGATCGTAGGCCGCTTCGCCCGAAGCCTGGCCGTCCTGTATCGCAACGGGGTGTCCCTGCTGCCCGCCTTGGAACTCGTGCGCAACCTTCTCGGAAGCCGGGTCGCGGCGGACGCCGTCGGTGATGTGACGCGGCGGATTGAATCCGGGGAATCCCTCAGTGACGCACTCTCGGCCCATTCCATTTTCCCGCCCCTGATCGTGCGACTCACCCGGGTGGGTGAGCGGACCGGACAACTGGACCAAACCCTCGAAAGCGTCGCGACGTACTACCTGGATCTCGTTCCGCAACGCGTCCAGCGCCTCCTCGGACTGCTGGAGCCGGCCCTGATTCTCGGACTGGTCGGCCTCGTGGGCTTCGTCGCCCTCGCGGTCTATCTGCCGATTTTGTCCCTCATCCAGCACCTGCGCTGACCCCATGAACCGGCAGCCCCATTCACCCCACGGAACACCCCGTGTGCGCGGATTCACTCTCCTGGAATTGGTGGCCGTCCTCACAATCCTGGGCCTTCTCGCGTGGATCGGCGCCGAGGGCGCCCTCGCGCGAGCCAGGCGCCTCGCCCGCCAGGCCGAGGCCACGGAACTCGCGCTGATCTCCGAGGCGTGGATCCAGACCATGCTGCGGACACAATCGATCCCCACGGCAACCAACTGGACGGACTGGCTTGCCTCCGGATCCACCCTCCCTTCGCGCCGAATCGCCCGCACCGCCTCCGGAACCCTTCGTCAACTTCGGTTGGATCCGGAGGCGCGCTTTGGACGTCCACTCACCGCGCCTCCCTTCCGGCAATCGGCGACCGGATCCCTCCTCCCCGCCTCCCCGCGGTTCATCCTGCTGTCGAGCGTCGCGGAGGAGTTGCCCGACCTTCCGTCCGTCGAGTTCGATGCGCTCTGGACCAATCCATCGTCCACGCTGCCTCCGGGCTGGCCTTCGTCCTGGCCCGGTTCACCGGAGGACCTCGGTGTGGAGCGCATCGACCTCCGTTCGCGGTTCCGACGCGTCGTGCTCCAGAACCTCGACACCGACCAGGCGGCCCCTGTTTCCATCGCGGGTGAACCGATGTCCGTTCCCGCCGGACAAACAGCCGAAGGATGGTACCTGGACGGCACCCTGCTGACCCTGAAGGGCGTCGACGGTTCGAACCAGGGAGTCGAATGGATCGGGAACGACTCGGGCTTCGTCTTCGAGCGCCGTCGATGGCGACGGACCCCGGAGGAGGGACCGGCGCGGCCCGGCGGACTCGGCGCCCTCGCGGATCAGTTTCTTCTGGCGGCGGTTCCCGTCCATTCCGGGACGGCCGCAATGGACCGCACCTCCGTCGTCGACGACGTCACGACGCTGCTCGTCGCCTATGCCAACTGGGGCGCCGCCGGATATCCCGTTTCCGTGCCCGGGGATCCGTACACCAATCCATTGCACCGGATCGTTCGCGAAGCGCACGGCCGTCTGAGGGACGAAGCGCACCACCTCCTCCTCCCGTGAACATGTGGCATCCCGAGCGCACCTCCCGAAGGACCGCCCTCCCGGCCGGGGCCTGGACCTTGCTTGAACTGATGGCCGTGCTCGCGGCGTTCACCCTGTTGAGCGTGATCTTCGTTCCGCTGGTGCTCCGCGATCTCGACCGCAGTGCCCGGGATCTGGAGTCGCGGGAAATGGGGCGCATCCAATCCGCATTGGAACAGGCGATCCGGCGGCAGCGACAGATTCCGGATGCCTCCACGTGGGCCCGCTTCGTGGCCACGGAACTGGGTCGGCGGACGGAGGACGTGTGGACGAACTCCCGCGGACTTCGTCGGCTGTGGATCGTGGATCCCCGATTTCGCGTCGGTCCCGCCCCCGGGACCACGCTTCCCTATCCGCAGAGACCGGCGGGATCAATGGAGCCGCGGAATGCGCGGGTGATCCTGCTGTCGAGCCTGGGCGAACCGCCCCCCGCCACGGTCCGCGATGGCGTCGCCCCAAGCACCGCGCGCTTCGATGCCCTGTGGTCCGCAAACCCCGGCACCACGCCCAGCGGTTGGTCATGGTCGGGCCGGGGTGAGGATCTGACGCTTCTCCGGCTCGATTTCGGGGACCTGTTTGTCCCGGTCACCCTCAGCCAACCCGGCGAACCTCCCCAGGGGCGGCTCAGCATCGATGACGACACGACAAACCTGTTCCTCCCGGCCTCGGGCCAGACATGGTATCTTCGGGACACCCTGCTTCGACTTCGGGACGCCACCGGGGACAATCCTGTCACCGTCCTGCTTCGGTACCCGGTTTCGTTTTCATTCGCGCGGTCCTCGTGGCGGAGGGGACTCGTCCTTCCCTATGGCGGCGGACACGCCACGGGCTCCCACCTGGAGGAGGCCGCGGACCGCTTCCTGGGCACGCCCAACCGACCGGATCACCCGACGCAGGCGCAGACCCTCCTATCGGCCAGCAACTACTTCGCGGCCTATCTGGACTGGGAGCGCGACGGATTTCCCGTCCTGGGCGCCTCCGCCGATCAGGTGCGCGCCGCCGCCGACACCCTCGACTCCACGGTCGCCGACCTCATCCGGACGCCGTGACATCCACTCCACCCGACCGGCCATGCTTCGTTTGGAAAACAGGACCCCACCCCGGCGGCAACCCCGGACCCGCGGCTCCCACCCGCTGGCCGTGGCCTGGCTGTACGGGGAACTCGCCGTGGCGGTGATGGAGGATGGGCGGGAATGTGCGGTTTGGACCGCACCGGAAGTCGTGGCCCACCCTCGCGACCTCGGCCCATCGCTCCAGACCGCACTGAAATCCCTGGGAAGTTCGGCGCGGACGGTCTCCATGGTCGTGGCCCACGAGGAGCTCATTCAGTGCCGGGTCGAGATGCCACGAATGCGGGGATCCCTGAGGCAACGGTTCCTTCAGCGGCAGGTGGATCTGGCACCCTCCCCGTGCCCCCCTCTGCACTGGGCGAGTTGCCCAGCTGCGGCAGCCGCGACGGCGGATGCGGCCCTGCTCTCCCTCATGCCGCGGACGTTCCACGACGCCATGGTTTGCGCCCTGGTCAACAATGGGCTGACTCCGACCTGGCTGGTCCCCTTCTCCGACCTCCTCGGGAAGTGCCGCCCCGGCGCCGAGGATTTCAGCGAGGAATTCATTCTTCACGTGGCGGCCATCGGCACGCGAACGGAACTGCTGGTCATCCGAGGCGACGGCACCCCGGTGGTCACGCGCACCAGCACGCCCGAACTCGCGTCCGGAAACACCCGTCTCACCGGCGAAGTTCTGCGGACACTGCAGTTCGTTCAGCAAACCTTCGGAAACCCCGTCTCCCGGATTTGCTGGCTCGGGGCGGACTCCATGCCCGCCGGCGCCCGCGGAAACGCCTCGATCGAAGCGATCTCCCGGCAAGTTCCCGAAGCGGGCTCCGCACGGTACTGGGCGGGCCAACTGGCGTCCCTTCCCGATCGCCATGGGATCAACCTGCTCGCCCCGGAACAACGCCAGGCATCCGGCCGGCGGTGGGTGACCCGAATGCATCGGGCCCTGGCCGCGTTCAGTCTCTTGGCGGCGGTCACCTTCCTCATCTTCTCGGAACAGGTCCGATCCCAGGAGCAGTCCACCATTCGACGGTTGAAGGATCAACTGTCCCCCCTCGAACGTCGGGAGCAGGAACTCCGTCTTCAGGCCCAGGCGCATGACCGCCAGAGGGCCGTGATCCGACTGGACCAGGAGAGCCCGGGATCCCTGGCCCCCCTCTGCATCCTCGGAAAAATCGGGGACCAGCTTCCGTCCGAACTGCGCCTGACCCAGGTCCAGGTGCTGAGCCGCGATCCCGGTTGGACTTTGAAGATCTCCGGTCAGACGCGCCCCGCCACCGCCTCGATTCGGGATCCCCTGAATCGCTTCAGCAATTCCCTCTGCGATTCGCCCCTGTTTGTCCAATGGTCCCAGCCCTCCGACTCAGGGAAGTCGGCTGAATCCCGGGACGCGTGGAGGATGCGATGGACCGAGGCCTGGCCCGTCGCATCCACTCCCAAGGCCCCCACGGGCTTCGTGCTGGAAGGACGGATCCCGTGAGCGCGAACGTTTTCCCGCATTCCTTGGTTCGCGGCGCAAGGATCCCCGCCGCCCTGCGGACCCGAATCGCCTTTCTCATTCCATTCCTCGTCTCCGGCACCCTCGTCTGGGTGGGCATTGCCCGGATGCGGCCCGCCCTCCGGGAATCCGCGGCGTTGTCCCGCAGCCTGGCAACCCTCCTGGGGCGATTGGAGACGGGGGATCGGGACTCGCGGGAGGCGGGTGAGGAAGGACTGGAGGTCCGCGTCCGCACCATCCACGAGTCCTGGATCCGTGACGTTTCCGAGCTGGAACGGTGGATCACCGAGGCCGTCCGGACCGCCTCCGCGCAGGGCTGGCAGCTCCGCCACGAACCCGGCCCCATCGAATCCCCGGAATCCGGGGACCTCCCCGTGTCCAGCGTGACCGTGCACCTTACCCTGCGGTCGGCTCCGGGAATCGGCACGAAGTCCCTGCTCGACCTGCTGCGGGTGGGCGACGCCATCACCCATACGCGAAACCGCCCGGACCTCACCGAATTGAACGTCACCGCTCCCACCTCCGGAATCGCCGAAGCGAAACTGGCGATCCGATTCCGGACAATTCCCCCCTCCCCATGAAGCGCCCGCCAGCAGGCATCCTTGCACTGGGAGTCGCCGTCTGCCTCTGCACCGCGATTTCAATCACGCTCCGTTCCCGGAGCCGGGGGACCCCGTCCCGGAATGTCCTCCGGGAAACGTCACCGGATCCATCCCATCCCTCAACCCGCGAAGTCGAGAGGCGATTCACCCGGGATCCGGAGCGTCTTCGGGCGCTTTGGGAACAGTGTCTGGCCCATCAGGGCCCGGACGCTTTCACGGAGGAAGCCCGCCCGTCGAACGCACCGCCCGTGCCGCCATCCCCCTACAATCTGGTGATGACTGCAATCTGGAGACAGGGCGGCAAATCCCTCGCCGTAATCAATGGCCGGATCGTCCCCGAGGAGTCCGAGTTTACCTCCCATCGCATCACCCGCATCGGATCCCATGACGCCGAACTCATCGGACCCGGAGGACGGATTCACCTGTCGCTCACATACCCGGGTCCGAAAGCCGCAGGAACGGCGCGCGACTTCACCCTCCTCCACCCACCTACCGCCGGGGTCGTCACCGCGTCCCCAGCCCCCAAGCCATGAAACTGCCACGCCGTCCATTCCGGTTGCCCTCGCCCGCAGGCCTCCTGCTCCTGACCATGCTCGGATTTGTCGGTACGGCATTTCGCCCGGTTCACGCGGAGTCGCCCCGGGAGTCCCAAAGCCAGGCCCGCAGGAATCCGGACAAGCGGGTGGAGGCCTGGAAGGCCCTGGATCAGGAGTTGAGGGACACCCGCTGGCCTGTCCTGCCCGAGATCCGCCCTGACCTTCCGACACCGGCGCCGCCCCAACGGGAACTGCTTCCCGCCGAAGCCCCCCGGTTGTTCTCCTTCTCCGCGGCCGGCATCGAGCTCAAGACGGCCCTGGCGCTCTTCGCAAAGGCAAACGGATTGAACGTCGTTCCCGACCCGGATGTGGAGGGCATCGTCACATTGGAAGTCCACGACCTCCCCCTGGCCGCAATGATGAGGGCCTTGTTGGAGGCGGCCGACTGCGCGTGGTCGGAGGAGTCCGGACTGATCCGGATCCGAACCTCCGAAACCCGTTCCTTCACCATCGACTACCTGCGGCTTCAGCGGAAGGGACTCGGACAAAACTCAGCGACGCTCGCCGCCGGGACCACCGGCGGCGGAACCACCGTCGCCGGGAGCGGGTCGGGCGGCGGTTCCACCGGCTCCGGAACGGCGTCGGGTTCCACGGGAGGAGCAGGCGGTTCGACCGTGCAATTGACGGCGGAGAACTCGATCAATTTCTGGACCGAACTCCGCGATGACATTTCCCGTCTCCTGACGCCTCGGGGACGGGATGCCATGGCGATCAACTCGACGGCCGGCCTGATTCAAGTCACCGACCGCCCGGCCGCCCTTGGCCGGGTGGAGCGTTACCTTCACGGATTGCAGGACTCCGTCCATCGGCAGGTGGACATCGAGGCCACGCTCTACGATGTCACCCTGAACGATCAGTTCGAATTCGGCATCGACTGGGAGGAGGTCATCCGGACCTCCGGTGGGGCCTTCGGCATCGCCGGGAATCCCATGATCACCCGCCCCCTGGGTGGATTCGATCTCTCCCCGGCAACCCTCTCCCTCGCCTTCAACAATTCGCAGGCCAAGGTGGTCGTGAAGGCACTACAAGAGCAGGGGGAGGTCCGGGTCATCTCGAAGCCGCGGGTTCGCGCCCTCAACAATCAGACCGCGCTGATCAAGGTGGGCACCGAAATGCCGTTCTTCCAGAACCAGTCCACGATCATTCCCGGCGGCGGCACCACTCCCGGGGCCTCCGCGGTCATTGAACAGGACACCGTCCTCACCGTGACCGTCGGAACCATCCTGGCGATCACCCCCCAGGTCTCCGAGAACGACTGGGTGACACTCGATATTTCGCCCGTGCTGACCAGCCTCCTGGAAACCAAACTCTCACCCAATGGGAGCACGACCGCGCCAGTGCTCGACATCAAGCAGGCCTCGTCGCTGATCCGCATCCGCAGCGGAACCACGATCGCCCTCGGGGGACTGATCCAGACGGAATCCGCGAAGCATCGAAGGAAGATCCCCGGACTGGGAGACATCCCGTGGCTGGGACGACTTTTTCAAGGGGACTTTGATGCACGTCGGAAGAAGGAATTGGTGATGCTGATCACCCCAACCATCGTGCCCTAAAGGAAGTCTTTAGACGCCCGTTCCACTTCGCCACTTTCCCTGCACCGACACAAAGATCCCTCTGGAATTCAGCCCGGTGATGCGCAGTTTCCGACCTGATCCAGAGCACGGCGTGTCGGCATCCACGTCTCCGTCAAAACCGAACGCCCCCCCCGATAACGCACCTTCGTTTCCCGAGGCCAATCCCTCCCGTGCAGGACTCACTTCCGCGCCACTGTGCGGATCATCAACACCCACCAAAAAACAAGAAACCTCATGAACATCAACATCGCCATCGTGGACGACAATGGCGGAGCGAGGGAGGGCCTCGCTGCGCTTGTGCGGATGACTCCGGGGCACAATCTGGTCTCCGTCTGCAAGACGGGAAGAAGCGCCCTGGTGGAACTCCCCCGAACGAAGCCGGCCGTGGTCCTGATCGAAATGAACCTCCGGGATCTCCCCGGCCCGGACTGCATCCGACGGCTTCGATCACTGATCCCCGGTGTCGAAATCATCGCGTTCACTGCGCAACCGGAATTGCCTCGTATCCTCGCCGCGATGGCCGCCGGGGCGCACGGGTACCTGTTGAAGGACTCCCCTCCCCAGCGGGTTCTGGAAGCCATTCGGGAGGTGGCCACCGGCGGAGCCCCGATGGCGCCCGCCATCGCCCGCCACCTGGTGGAGCGGCTCTATCAGGAACACGCCGGAGCCGTCGCCATCGCCCGGCTGAGCCGTCGGGAGGAACAGGTGCTGTGGCGACTCTCGGATGGACTCCGAACAAAGGAGGTCGCAACGGTTCTGAACATCAGCACGTACACGGTGCAGACCCACGTGCGAAACATCTACGGCAAACTCGGCGTCCGGTCCGCGGCCGAGGCCGTGGCGTTCTACTTCAAGACGGATCGGAACGGACTGTCTTCGCCCGGCGCGGAGCGTCCCGCTTCCTGATCCCGCCGCCCCACACCCTCGCGGAACCGAACCCGGTCCCGCGGAATGCCCGGTGTCGTACCGTCCGCCGTGTGAGAACCCAGAGGGGTCCCAAGGGAAGGCGGTTGGGTGACTGCAGGCTGTGCCCGCCGGTGACTCCACCGACGCACCTCCCTGCGGAGGGCCCACAGGAAACCCCGTCCCCGCTCCCTCATCCGCAGGAGCACGGCTGAGGCTCCATTTCAGAACCGCGCGGCAGCACGGATCCACCCCCTCCCCATCCGGGTGGGTGGCGGCCCGGGTGCCCGGGCCCAACGGTTTGTCACCGTCATGTAACAACCCGGCCATCCCCCCGTTTCAGCAGCGCAGCCAAGGTCCACCCCTCCGGTGCCACAACCAAAGTACTCTCCTTGGTGGACTGGACCTCTGTTGTTACTACTGAATCCAATGAAAACCATGAACAAATTCTGGCGACGGCTTCGAAGCCTCGCCCTCGTCCTCTCGGGGCTGGCCGCCTTGCAGGCCACCCGGGCGGATATCGTGGACGTTCCGGCGGGTTACCTGACGGGAACCACCATTTGGCGAAACACCAATACCTACATCCTCCAGGGTTTCGTTTATGTGCTGGACGGCGCCGTCCTGCGCATTGAGCCCGGAACGGTCATCAAGGGCTCGACCGGCACCGGCCCGACGGACTTCGGCAATCTATTCATCTGCCAGGGCGCGAAAATCTTCGCCCAGGGCACGCCCCAGAATCCCATCATCTTCACCGCCGAGGACGACGACGTCACGGACCCCACCGACCTCGGCCCGAATGACACCCAACTCTGGGGCGGAGTGATCCTTTACGGAAAGGCCCGCATCAATAACGCGGTGAACGCCGCCGGCGATGCGGCCACCCCGAAGTACGACGTGTTCGAGGGACTTCCCGACATCCAGGGACCCAATGGCCAGTACATCAATCGCTTTGGCGGCGGGGATGACGAGGACTCCAGCGGCATCCTGCGCTACGTCTCCATCCGACACGGTGGCAAGGTGCTGGAGTCGAACAAGGAAGTGAACGGACTCTCCATCTGCGCTCTCGGGCGCGGCACCACCCTCGAATACATCGAGGTCTTCGCCAACTCCGACGACGGATTCGAGTTCTTCGGCGGAACCGTCAACACACGGTATCTGGTCAGCTCCTTCAATCAGGACGAGCAGTTCGACGCCGACGAGGGCTACAACGGCCACAATCAGTTCTGGTTCGGCATTCAGCCCGCCGCCAGCACGGAGAAGGGCATGGAGATCAACGGCGAACCCCAGGACCGCATCACGGGCAAGGGCGTTCCCGTCTCGAACTGGGAAGTCTACAACGCCACCACGATCGGCGCCGGTGCGCGTCCCGGTGCCGGTTCCGGAAACAATGCCTTCACCTTCCGCGCCTACACCCAGGTGCACGTGTACAACGGCATCTTCACCGACTTCAACGGACAACCCGTCACCGGGGGCGCCTACACCACCGGCGCCAATCCCACGGTCCAAAACAACCTCTGGTTCGGTTTCTCGGTGCCCACCTACGCCCCGGCGACCCTGTTCGACGCCGCCAATAACAACGACGTGGCGGATCCCCTCCTGCGCGGCATCTCCCGCGAGTGGCCCGCCAACGGCGGACTCGACCCGCTTCCCAAGGAGGGAAGTCCCGCCTTTGCCAACTACAAGGTGCCGCCGCAGGACGGCTTCTACCAGATCGCCCCCTATCGCGGTGCCTTCGACGGAAAGAACAACTGGCTGCGTCACTGGACCTTCCTCGATCAGGGCGGGTTTCTTCCGCCGCAGACCAACGTGGTTGAAGTCCCGGCCGGCTACCTGACCGGGGACATCACCTGGAAGTCCACCAACATCTATCTCCTCAAGGGATTCGTGTACGCGCTGGACGGCACCGTGCTCCGCATCGAGCCCGGCACCGTGATCAAGGGTGTGGCCGGCACCGGACCGACGGACTTCGGCAACCTGTTCATCTGCCAGGGTGCGAAGATCCTCGCCGAAGGTACCCGCCAGAATCCGATCATCTTCACCGCCGAGGACGACGACGTAAACGACCCCTTTGATCTCGGGCCAAACGACACCCAACTCTGGGGCGGCGTGATCCTCTACGGAAAGGCCCGCATCAACAACGCGGTCAATGCGGCCGGCGATGCGGCGACTCCGAAGTACGACGTCTTCGAAGGACTGCCGGACCTTCAGGGACCCAACGGTCAATACATCAACCGATTCGGCGGCGGGGACGACAACGACTCCACCGGCGTGATGCGCTATGTCTCCATCCGACACGGCGGCAAGGTTCTGGAATCCAACAAGGAGGTGAACGGCCTCTCGATCTGCGCCCTCGGCAAGGGAACCACCCTTGAATACATTGAGGTCTACGCGAACTCCGACGACGGCTATGAATTCTTCGGCGGAAGCGTCAACACCCGCTACCTGGTCAGCGCCTTCAATCAGGACGAGGAATTCGATGCCGACGAGGGCTACACCGGCCACAACCAGTTCTGGTTCGGCATCCAGCCGGCCAACAGCACGGAAAAGGGCATGGAGATCAATGGCGAACCCCAGGACCGCATCACCGGAAAGGGCGTCCCCATCTCCAACTGGGAAATCTACAATGCCACCACCATCGGTGCCGGCGCCCGTGCGGGTGCCGGATCCGGCAACAATGCCTTCACGTTCCGGGCCTACACCCAGGTCGGCGTGTACAACGGCATCTTCACCGACTTCAACGGACAGCCGGTCACCGGCGGCGCCTTCACCACCGGGGCGAATCCCACGGTGCTCAACAACATTTGGTTCGGATTCTCGGTGCCCACGTTTGCCCCGGCCAGCCTGTTTGAGGCGGCCACCGGAAACACGACCAACGTGAACCCCGCCCTGCGTGGCATCAGCCGCGAAATCCCGCTCGTGCTGGACCCGCGTCCGGACGCCGCCAGTCCGGCCAACAGCTCGCCGCGCACGGCGCCTGCCGACGGATTCTACAGCCCCGTGGCCTACTACGGCGCCTTCAACAGCAGCCAAAACTGGGCCACCGACTGGACGATCCTGGCCAACAGCCTCCTGATGAGCCCCGATGGTGCCTATACGCCGGTCAACTATCCCGACAGCGGCGGACTGACCTCCGTGACGATCAAGCCGGATGCCGCCCTCCCCGTCGAACTACCCCAGGGCTCCGTGACTCCCAATGGTCCCGACGCCTTCACCATTGCGGGTCCTGGCCTGGTGGCCTTCCCGTCGGCGTCGAATGCGAACCAGCCGGGCGACATTCAGGAGTTCGCCTACGAGACGATCACGGGTGACTTCGACAAGATCGTGAGGATCCAGAGCATCACCAGCGGTCCGGTGACGGATCCGGTGGACGCGCAGGCTTCGGGCGGTCTCGAAGTCCGGTTGAGCACGGGTGCTCTCAGTCCGTCGTTCCTGGTGAACGCTTCAAACCCGCTGGGTGCCAACCAGGTTCAGGTGCTCGGTCGCGCGATCGAGGGCCAGAATTACACCGTCTACGGACGCGCCTACCCCGGGGTC
>JAEUHD010000298.1 GCA_016793645.1 Verrucomicrobiales bacterium | reverse complement strand
CGGTTCGCCGTGGACTCCGCCCGCCGCTCCGCAAAAAAGCTCCGCAACAGGGCGGCCGACTCCTCGGTGCGCACCCCCGCGGTGATTTCGCAGCGGTGATTCAGTGTCGGAAACTGCAAAAGATTCATCGCGCCCCCGGCGGCACCCGCCTTGCCGTCCGACGCCCCGTAGACGACACGGGCCAGTCGGCAGTGCACCAGGGCCCCCGCACACATCGGACACGGCTCCTTGGTCACGTACATGGTGCAATCCGCCAGCCTCCAATCACCCACCGCCTGCTCCGCCATGGTCAGGGCCAGCATCTCCGCGTGGGCCGTGGCGTCCTTCAGGAGCTCCACCTGGTTGTAGGCCCGGGACAGGACCCGTCCGCCGCGGACGACGACCGCACCCACGGGCACCTCACCCGCCGCATAGGCCCGCGCCGCCTGGCGCAGCGCCTCCCCCATGAACGCATGGTCGGCGTCGAGATCAATCCCCATGGCATCCTCCGCGGGCGGGTCGGGATTCCTCCACACACCAGTGGTGCCCGCCACCCGGTTCACAGCGGCAATGCGCGGAGAAGAACCCCCCGCGATGCTCCCAGAACAGGGGCCAGAGGCGCTCCCGGTCGGTGTCGGGAAGCGGCAGCGCATCCAAATCGGCCCGCGCCACAAACGCAAACTCCCCCTCCCCATGGGGAGGGGGCAGCGACCGGAAACGGGGACGCACCTCAAACAGGAACATCAGCCAGTGGGCGTTTCCCTGGTAGCCGGATTCACTGACGAGGCCCGTGAGGTGGAGGTCGACGGGGCGGAGTTCGATGCCGGTTTCCTCGAGGGCCTCGCGGCAGGCGCAGGCATAGGGTGACTCCCCGATTTCCGTCTTCAATTTCCCGCCCGGGGGTGACCAAAGGCCCGCGTTGGGTGGTCGGCGACGATGCAGCAGCAGGACCTCATCCCGGGAATTGAATCCGTAGATCAGTGTCGCGATCGCATGCGGCAGGGCCATCGCGGGGAACTCCTAGGGCAGGAAGCTGCAGACGTACTCGCAGATCCCGTCCCGCACCTCGATGTCGAATCCCGAATTCGCCCCCACCTCGAACGCGCCGCCCGCGCCCACGGACCGGGCGGTCGTCGCCCCCGCAATCCACACCTCGCACGCCCCGGCGACAATCTCCATGCGCTCGGCCTGGGCGGTCCCGAAGTGGTAGCGCCCCGGATAGATCAAACCGAGCGTCTTCTTGGAACCGTCGGCAAGGAGAATGGTGTGACTGACCACGCGGCCCTCAAAATAGACATTGGCCTTCGTCACTGCGGTCACTGGCTTGAACTCGGCGGGTGCGGACATGGAGAAATCCTGCGGGAATCCAGGATTCCGAGGCAAGGCTCGTCGACGGCTACAACGTCACCACCTGGAGCCAGCCCGCGTCTCCAAACTCCGCCCGAAACCCCGCCACCACCGCCTCCGCCTCCGCAGCGGACGCAAACAGCGCGAAGGTCGTGGAACCGCTGCCCGACATGCGGACACCCAGGGCCCCCGCTCCGCGGAGGAATTCCTGGTGCAACGCCAGGATCGGATACTTTTCCAACACCGGCCCCTCCAGGGCATTGAACCACAGCGAGACTCCCCCGGAGACATCCCCGGCCCCCAACCGTTCCGCCACGGCGGCCGCCCGCCCGGGCTTGCCGTCCCGAAGCGCCGGAAACCCGGCCAAGGCCTTGAAGGCCCAGGGCGTGGGAACGCCAAATCCCGGATGAAAGAGCAGGAGTGCGCGGCCCGAAAGACAGGTGAACGGCGGCAGGGGTTGAATCCGTTCGCCCCGTCCCGTGGCCAATGCAGGCCGGTCCTGAAGGAAGAAATTGACGTCGGATCCCAGGCCCGCCGCGAGGGAATCGAGGGCGGCGGCCGTGAGCGGTCCGCCAAACAATTCGTTCAAGGCGAGGAGCGTCACGGCCGCATTCGCGCTGCCCGCCCCGATACCGGCGGATAGCGGCAGGCGTTTGTCGAGATGGATGCGGACGCCCGAGCGGACTTGCGACTCGCGCAGGAAGGCGGCGGCGGCCCGGTGAACCAGATTGGTCGAATCGACCGGGAGTTCCGGATGGCTGCAGGTCAGCGCGATCCCCGGGGAGGCGGATTCGAAGGACAGCTCATCGAACGCCGGCACTGGAAAAAAGAGGGTCTCCAGGTCATGAAAGCCGTCGGGACGACGTCCCAGAATGTTGAGGACGAAGTTGACCTTGCAGGGCGACCGGCGAATCAAGTGCATAAAAAAACGCGCCAACCGGGGTTGGCGCGTGATGCTCCGTCCGTAGAGGGTCAGTTCTGGAGCGGATTGAATTCGGAACCGGGGATAAAGGGAGCCACGGAGGAGTCCTGGAATCCGATGAACTGGTCGGAACCGATTCCCGCATACCCGATCTGATCGCGCTGCTGGCTATCCGGGTAAACGGGATCCACCGGATGAATAATCGGCTGCGTGGGGATGGGGAACGTCGCCACCTCGAACGCGCCGACCACGGTCCTCTCGATCGTGCGGGCGAAGCCGTGAACCACGCCGTAGCCCGGGGAACCGCCACTGTCCATGGACAGCGCATTCTGCTCCGTCGAGCGCATCAACTCACCCAGGCGAAGCGGCTCCCCGAGATTGGTCAGACCCCGGCCGAGTTTCTTCTCCATGCTATTGCAGCCAGTCAGAAGAGGCGTCAGGCCGGCCACCGCGAGAACCACGTAGAGATTCAGGGAACGCATAACGGATGATTTCGGGGAAAGCGTAGGGTCGTCGTTTACAGTGGCAAGCACTGATTTCCGGGAACTCGGTTCCTCCGAACTCAGGACGCCCCGGATTCGAGGCCGTCCTTGCGGGATTCCTTCCGTTCCCAGACCCACGCGATCATCACGCTGATCTCGTAGAGCGCATGGAGCGGCAGAAACATGAGCAGCATGGTCATCGGGTTCCCATCCGGCGTGATGAAGCCGGCGAGCGTCAACCCGGCCACCACCCAGTACATCCGCAGCTGGCCGAGCTTCCGGGCGTCCAGGATCCCGACCTTGACGAGGGTGAGCAGCACCAGGGGCAATTCAAAGGCGAGTCCCATGCCCAGCAGGAACCAGCACACAAAACTCACGTATTCCTCGGCACGCCATTGGTCGGCGGTGAATCCCAGCCAGTTGGAGAAACTCACCGTGGCACTCAGGGAGACGACGAGCAGGATCAGGT
This sequence comes from Verrucomicrobiales bacterium, assembly GCA_016793645.1. Lineage (GTDB taxonomy): Bacteria > Verrucomicrobiota > Verrucomicrobiia > Limisphaerales > UBA9464 > UBA9464. Next base: position 8,484 of record JAEUHD010000298.1, on the reverse strand, counting down.
AGCAGAAGGCAACCCCGAGAAAAAAGAGGAGGGTTCCAAACCCCGCCGCCCGGTAAACGAAACGACGCTCATGCACGTGAAGCGCGGGCATGATGAACTGGGCGAGAAAGAAGAGGACAAACGGGGCGCTGATGGCCACGCCGCCGTAGAGTCCGATCTTGATGGCGACGGAAAAGGACTCGACGGGCCCCATCGTCTTGAGGTCCACGTTCATGCCGTACATCGCGGACTCGGGCGGGCTGGGATCCAGCACCCAGGAGGTCAGCACCAGATTGCTGGCGCCCGGAATCCCCAGGGAGGCCCCGGAAACGGGGACCATTCGCAGGACCACGTCGCGATTGGAGGCGAGACCGGGGACCGGAAACTGGGAGGCCGGCAGCTTGGCCAGGATGTTGGTGCCGACGATCAGCGCAACGCGGGCATCCGGACTGGTCTTGACCCGCTGTGCCAGGACCAGCGGCCATTTGAGAAACCAGACGATGTAGGGACTGGCACTGATCGCCACGATCATGCCCAGCGCCAGGGCGAGCGCGCACTTCAGGAGCGTCCAGCGCAGGTCCTCAAGATGCTCGAGGAAGGACTTGACCGGGCCGCCCCCCTCCTCTTCGTCGTGTTCGGGAGGCAATACCTCCAGTTCATCAGCCATGCCCCGCGGGGAAAGAGGGTCTGGAGAAGGTCACGCCTTCTGTTCGGGTGCCCGATGAGCGTCATGGGCATGCGAACCCGGATCCGGTTGCGGCACCGGCACGGACGCCGTCGCGGAGGGGGGAGGGGCGGGAGGCGGCGTCCGTTCAACTTCATCCATCGCACGATGGAGTTCATCCTGAACATCGCGGGAGGCCTTCTTGAACTCCTTGATCCCGGTTCCGACGCCCTTCATCAGCTCGGGAACCTTCTTGGCGCCGAAGAGCACCAACACCACCACGGCGATCACCAGGATCTCCGTGGAACCCAACATCGCGAGGGAAATCAGCTTCATGGAAAGGGGAACAGGGGATCAGGACGGCTTGAGGGGCGTCTCGTCATCCTTGGCCGCCTTCTTGAACTCCTTGATGCCGGTGCCCACCCCTTTCATCAGATCCGGAATCTTGCGCGCACCGAAAAGAACCACCACGACCACCGCGATGATGATGATCTCGGTGGTCCCCAGCATGGCGAACAGAAGATTCGGCGTCACGAAGTTCACGAAATGAGGCTAGGCCCCGCCCCCGGGCCGGTAAAGGAACAAAAAGGGCGCCCGAAGGCGCCCGTTATTCAAATCAGCCCGCCCTGACCCGCCGCCGCCGGCGGGAAGGACACCCACCGCTCAGCGGCTGGCCTCGGGTCCGAGCAGGAGCACAAACTCCGCACGACGATTCTTGGCGTAGGCCGCCTCGGTGGTTCCGAGCTCCGCGGGCTTCTCCTCGCCAAAACTGACCGTGGCAAGCTGGTCGGTGTTGACCCCCAGGGCCAGCAGCTTCTCGCGGACCGCCAGAGCCCGGCGCTCTCCCAGAGCCCGGTTGTATTCAGGCGTTCCCCGTTCGTCGCAATTGCCTTCAATCAAGAGGCTCTCGGTGGGGTGTCCCTTGAGGTAGTCGGCCACGGCGCTCAAATTCGAGGCGTACTGCGCCTTGACGTTGGATTTGTCGAAATCGAAGTAGATCGTGTCACTGGCGAACCGGGTCCGATCCTGCTTCTTGTCGGCAGGATTCAGATTGCTGAGGGTCGGATCAAACGAGGCATCCCCCCCCTTGGCACCCCCGAAGTCCGTCGGCGTGACTCCCGAGCCACCCGCACCCAGCCGGCCCGTGCCGGAGGTTGTCCGATCAATGGGAACCGTGTCCGTCGGCGCCGGTGCGGCGGAACGTCCCGTTGGCAACGGCGTCAAATTCTTGGGCTTCTTGGAACAACCGACCGCGCCCGAGAGGAGGACGGCAGTCACAACGAACAGACCAGCACGGGTCAGGAGAGACTTCATAACGAGCTTGGGAGCACGGGCGATTACCTCGCCCAACTGGGTTGGGAGCAATTGCCCGAAATACGGGCCAAATCCTTTACGTGACCGGTGGGCACGTCAAGCAGCGACAAGCGACGATCGCTTCCGGAACGGCGGGTAAACACCAAAGTACGTGAATTGGGGGACCAGGAGGGGTCCTCCCCGGGAGCCAGGGCACGGGCATCGCCCCCTCCGGCGGGAACCACATACAGGGTGAACTCCCCGGTCGCGCGCGTGAAGGCGATCCACTTTCCGTCCGGAGACCAGTCCGGCTCGGTGCACTGCGTCACCCCCCCGGTGACGAGCCGGGTCATTTCCCCGCCGTTGGCTGGAACCGTGTAGAGGGCGGCGCGGCCGCTCTCCGTGGAGGTAAAGCAAATCCGTGCACCATCCGGGGACCAGCACGGGGAGGCTTCCAATTCCTTCGTCCGGGTCAACTGCCGCATCCCGGATCCATCGGCATTCCCCACCCACAAATCCGGGCTGCCGCTCTTGCTCAGGATCATCGCCACCCGGGTGCCGTCCGGGGACACCGCCGGGCTCGCACTCATCCCCGGAAAGGAAAACACCTTCTTCCGGTCCCCGGTCCGAAGATCCTGCAGATAGATCTCCGGCCGGACCGCCCGGTACGAGGTATAAAACAGTTCCAGCCTGCCGGGAACCCAGCAGGGACCCGCCGCAATGGTGTTGTCCCCGGTCAGCGCCACGGCGTTGGCCCCGTCGTAATCCGAGGCCCAGATCTCGGAAATGGTCTCCCCCTGGGCATTCCTCCCGCCGGTGAAGTTCCGGAACGCAATCCGGGTGCTCGCAATGCCCGGCAGCTGGAGCAGGGTCTTGACGACGTCATTGGCGAGGGCGTGCGCCTGCGCCCGGGTGGACCCCCCGGGGTAGGCCCGGGCGAACAACGCCTGGGAATTGTTGACGTCGGTCAGGGTGGCCCGGACCGCCCCCCCGGCGGTGGCGGTCAATTGGTACTGGGGCTTGCCCGGATTCACGTCAAACCCCACGACGTAGAGGTCGAACTCCAAAACCCGGCGCACCTCGTCGGGAAATCCCGTGAGGGCAATCGGGATCGTGCGGTTGGCGGACTCACGGATGACGACCCCGGAATCCGCCGCGGACAGGGGTTGAAGCCGGGCGGACAACGCCGCCATTGCCAGGACCACGGAAGACAAGGATCGGAGATTCATGGGGTAGCACTGCTATCAAGGACAAATTTCACCGGGACGACCATCCTGGCATCGCCGAATTCCGGGGGAAGTGGATTCAGCTTCCGGACGCGCCGGAACAAGTCCTCCACCGAGGAGTCCAGGGATTTCACCCCCGACCGGCGGGTGATGTCCGCCGACAACAGCGTGCCGTCCCGCGCGATGGTCAATTCCACGGACGTCGCCGCCTCCTGTTCCGAGGAGGTTGTCGGCTTGCGCCACTGCAATTTGAGATAGGACTGCAGGTACGCGTAATAGGGGGCATAGGCGGCGCCCCCCGGACCGGGCATTTCAATCTGGGTGGAAGCACCGACATTTTTCGAAACGCCGGTGGCCGCCCCCGACAGGCGCTCCGCCAGGGAGCGGGCCGTCGCAATTCGCTCCGCTCGGGCCCGACTGGCCGACGCCGCGGCCTCCGCCGCCTCCTCGGCCGCCTTCTTGTCCTCATCCGTCCTTCGGCGCCGGGCCGAACTGGTCTGGACCGTGGGCGCGGACGCCATCTTGATCGGCTTGTCGGGAAGCCGGCTGGGGTCCACATCTTGGGCCTTGGCCATCAGCCGGGGCTCCTTCGCCACCTCGATCCTGGGCGGGGAGGTTTTGGTCACGGCAGGAGCCGGCGGTTTGGTGGCGGACTCCGAAGGCGGAGGATCCTCCCGCACCTTGGGAGTCGGCACGGGCGCCTGCGGAGGGGGTGTGGGGATCGACGGGGGCTGGGACTGGGCGGCGGGGGGCGGTCCCGGAACCTCCCGGGTGGCCGGAGGAAGAGGATTCGGAGACCCTCCGCCAATTTGATCGCCCATGGTCAGCCGCAGGTCCGTCGGCAGGAACTGCAGCACCGGGACCTCCGGTTCGATCACCTTGCGCGCCGCCAGGCCGCCGAGCAGCAACACCAGCAACAGGATCGCCGCATGCGCCGCGGTCGACCCCACCAGACACCGTTGCAGCGTGCGATCCATCGTGGTCACCGGCGCGCCCCCGGCTCGGTCATCAGATTGAACCGGGTGATGCCATTGCGCTGGCACGCCTCAATGATGCTGACCGGGTACTTGTAGGGCCCCTCGCGATCCGCGCGCAGGGCCACCACCAGGTTCGGATTCTTCCGATACTCCGCGAGCAGGGCCGCCTCCAGCTTTCGAATATCCCCCACCTTGTTGCCCTTGAAGTGGTAGATGCCGTCCGGTCCCACCTCCGCAAGGACCACATCCTGGGGCTTCGCACTCTGTTTGTTGGCCCCCCCGATGGGAAGCTTCACGTTGATGCTCTGCTCCAACACAGGGGTGGTGATGATGAAGATGATGAGCAGCACGAACGCCAGGTCCAGCAGCGGCGTGACGTTGATTTCATTCAACGTCACCAGCGAATTGCGTTGCGAGAACCGGCGCATGGGAGGGGATTCGGAATCGGTGCGCGTCGAGCCTACTCGTCCTTCAGGAACTCGGTCTCCATCCGGGACGCCAGGGTTTGGGCGAAGTTGTCGAGTTCGACCGTGTTCACCCGGAGGGAATGGACCAGCCAGTTGTACCCGAACATGGAGGGAATCGCGACCAGCAGGCCGGCCACGGTCGTGGACAGGGCCGCCGACACTCCGGGGGCCATGATGCCGATATCCGGACGCGACCCCGCCTGGGCTGCCATGGCTACGGCTCCGAAGGCGTCCATGACCCCCCACACCGTGCCGAGGAGTCCCAGAAACGGGGCTCCACTGACGGCCACGGCGAGGAGGACCAAACCCGACTCCAGACGAAGCGCCTCCCGGGCCACGGCGCCCTCCATGGTCCGCTTCACATGCTCGAGCGCCTTCAGGGTTGAATACTGTTTTCGCCCGCCCTCGGAGGTACGGAGATGCGCCTCCAAATCGGTGCACCCTTCGAGATACACGGCGAACAGGGGGCACCCCGCCACCTGGAGGCGCCGGTCGTAGATGGACAGCACGGACTGCTGCGCCCGGAACTCCGCCTCGAAATAGTGGTTCAGCCGGCGCGCGCGGCGGATCTGGACCGACTTCGAGGCCATCACCGACCAGGCGAAAATGGAGAAGACCATCAGCAGGATGATGATGACCTTGGCCTCGGAGGTCGCCCGGTCCCAGATGTAGGTCAGGGTGAAGCCGTCACTGGCGGCCAACAGGCCGGCGGAAAAATTCATCGGAGTGCGTGTTCCCGGGTTCTCTGGAGGAAACGCGGACTCCGTTTAATGCCGACACTCTCGCCGGTCAAAATCTTTCCGGAATTCCGTGCAAACCCCGGTGATGGACGTCGCCCTTCGCCCGCCTGTTCAGTCGGAACAGCACTTTGTGGACACCCCCGCCCGTTCACTCTCCCCGCCGGCCATGGAAGTCCAGGAACTGCCGGTGGGCCGCAGGATGCGTCCGCCAATATTCCACCAGCGATTCAAACACCCGGAGGGTCTGGGGGCGGAGATGATGCTCGATGTCCTCCACATCGTCCGTGATGGCTTCCGGCTCCACTCCCAGCAATCCCAGCAGGTCACTCAGGGTCCGGTGCCTCCGCGTGATGTGTCTCGCCACCGCCTGCCCCTCGGCGGTGAGGGTAAAGCCCCGATAGCGCTCATAATTCACGAATCCCCGCTTCGCCAGCCTCCGGACCATGTTGGACACCGTGGAGCGACTCAACCCCAGCGCCTCCGCAATGTCGGACACCCGGGCATATCCCTTCGCCTCCACCAACTCCTGGATCCTCTCCAGGTGGTCCTCGGTGGACTCCGACCGACGCAATGCCATCGACCGGTCTTTGGATGGAGTTGGCACCCACCTCCCCTAGCACCCCCGGCCCGGGTCGCCAAGCAACACCATTTGTTTTAAGCTTAAAACAAATTGTTTTGACAAACACTAGCTCGATTTCTAGAAGACTCCCCGTCGAGACCCGCGATGCCCTTCTGGTCCACCTCCATCACCCAGTGTTCCCGCTCAGCAGTGGGGCTGTTGCCCGCCCTGGCGGCGTTGCAGGCGGCGGATGGCCCGAACTTCCCCCAAGGAGTTGGAACGGATGCAGGGACCCGGATCCACTCCGTGTTCAATCCGGTGCCCCCGGACCAAATGAGGCCCATGACCCTGGATCGTCCGGACAAGACGGAAAGCCCCTACACGGTGGATGCCGGGCACGTCCAAGTGGAGATGGACCTCATGACCTACGCCTGGGATCGAGGCACCCCGCAATCCGGGGGCACGCGGCCCACGGAGCTCTGGGTGGCGCCGATGAACTGGAAGATCGGCGTGGTGAATCACGTCGATCTCCAATGCATCCTTCGTCCGTATCAACGACTCCGGGGACCTTCCCCCGGGGACACGGTGTCGGGAGCCGGCGATGTCACCGGCCGGCTGAAGATCAACTGCTGGGGAGACTTTGGGGGGCCAACCGCCCTGGCGGTGATGCCCTTCATCACCGTCCCCAGCGGTGCCGGAACGGAGTCTCCCCGGCGACCTGCCGGCGGTATCATCGTCCCCTTTGCCCTCGAACTCCCCGGGGCCTGGAGCCTGGGACTCATGACCGAGGCCGATCTCGGAAACTCCAACGACGGAACCGGGGTCGCGGCCGTCTTTGTCCATACGGCCACCGTTGGCCATGTGATCGCCGGACCGGTTTCCGGGTACCTCGAATTTTTCAGCGCCGTCGGACCGGGACTGGATTCGCCCTGGGTCGGCACCGTGGACGTCGGGGTCACCTGGGCGATCAACGACAACTGGATTCTCGATCTTGGCTTCAACATCGGAGTCACCGCAGAGGCTCCGGACTACAATCCGTTTCTCGGGATCTCCCACCGGTTTTAACGAACGAAATCCAGCATCCCCTGTTCCATGGCGACCCTTTCAACCCCCAATGAATCCCGTCCTCACGGTCCGCCCGGAGACGGATGGCGCAGCCAGGGAGGCGACTCGCTGCCCGAGGTCTTCCGCTCCGTCCCGGTCCCGCGGGACGCCTCGGTATGGAGGAAGATTGCCGCGTTTGCCGGGCCGGGATTCCTCGTTTCCGTGGGCTACATGGACCCGGGCAACTGGGCCACCGACCTCGCGGGGGGATCCCGATACGGCTACACCCTCCTGTCGGTCATCCTGATCTCCAACCTGATGGCCATCCTGCTGCAGCACCTGTGCGTCAAGCTGGGCGTGGTCACCGGACGCGACCTCGCCCAAGCCTGCCGGGATCACTATCCCAAGCCGGTCGTGATCGTTCTCTGGGTGCTCTGCGAAGCCGCCATCGCGGCCTGCGACCTGGCGGAGGTGGTCGGATCCGCCATCGGACTCCAACTGCTGTTTGGAATCCCGCTGGTCTGGGGATGCCTCATCACCGCCCTGGACGTCATGCTCGTGCTGTTCCTTCAGAACCGTGGGTTCCGCTATGTCGAGGCACTCGTCATCGCGCTCATCCTGACGATCGGCGGGTGCTTCCTCGCGGAACTGATCTTCGCCCGGCCCTCCCTCGGTGGCATCGCCAGCGGTTTCATCCCGTCGGCACAAATCCTTCAGGACCGCGAGATGCTCTTCATCGCGATCGGCATCCTTGGAGCCACGGTCATGCCCCACAACCTCTACCTGCACAGTTCGATTGTGCAGACCCGAAATTTCGAACGCAGCCCGGAGGGAAAGCGGGAGGCGATCACGTACGCCACACTCGACTCGACCTTCGCCCTGATGTTTGCGCTCTTCATCAATGGCGGAATTCTCATCCTGGCCGCCGCGGCATTCCATGCGAATGGCCATCGCGAAGTGCAGGAAATCCAGGATGCCTACCGGCTGCTGAGCCCAACGCTGGGGGTCGGCGTCGCGAGCACGCTGTTTGCGCTCGCCCTGCTGGCGAGCGGACAGAACTCCACACTGACCGGCACGCTCGCCGGCCAGATCGTCATGGAGGGTTTCCTCAACATCCGCCTCGCCCCCTGGCTGCGACGCTTGTTGACGAGGGCCATCGCCATCGTGCCGGCCGTGGCCGTCATCGGACTGTTCGGTGAGGGAAAGACCACCGACCTCCTCATCTGGAGCCAGGTGGTCCTGAGCATGCAACTCGGCTTTGCCGTCATCCCGCTCCTCTGGTTCACGAATGACCGCGTCAAAATGGGTCCATTCGCCAACCCCCTTTGGATCCGGATTCTCGCCGGCACCTCGGCGTCCCTGATCGTGATCCTGAACTTCAAACTGCTGGCGGATTTCTTCCTTCCCGCATCGTGGATGGCCCGCCTCGGCCTCTGACCCCCCATGTACCGCAAGATTCTCGTCGCCCTCGACACCACCGCCTCGGACCAGGCCCTCCTGCCCCAGGTCTCACGCCTGGCCGGCATCCTCCAGGC
>JAEUHD010000135.1 GCA_016793645.1 Verrucomicrobiales bacterium | reverse complement strand
GACCACCAGTTGGCGCCGGCCCGCCGGGGAGGCAATGACCGGGGAGGAAAAGGCGCTGCCCATCATGGCATCGTCCGACGCCAACGCCCGCCAGCGAACGGCCCCGGTCATCCGGTCCAGACGCACCACACCGCCTCCCGCCTGAACGTAGACGGCGTCACCGTCCACCAGGGGTGAGGACACAAATCCGAAGGCCGGGAGCGGCGACTTCAATTCGGCCACGAAATCCTTCCGCCAGCGGATCTCCCCGGTCCCGGCATCCAGTGCGACCAGGACGTCCCGCATTCCCGCGACGTAGAGCATTCCTTCCGCGTAGGCCGGGGTGGCGCGGATCCAGTCCCCATTGGACTTCGCGAAGAAGGGAACGCTCATGGCTCCCTCCCATTCCCGAGTCCAGACGGGCGTCCCGGAGGCACGGTCGAAGGCGCGGACGACCTCGAACTTCCTGTCCCTGGTTTCGGTGGTGAAGACCCGGTTGGAGGTGACAATGGGACCGGAGTAGCCGGGTCCCAGGTCCGCGTGCCACGCCACGGAAAGGTGGTCCGCCTTGAGATCCGCGGGCCAGGGTGCCCCGACGAAGCGACCGTCGCGTGTCGGGCCGCGCCACTGGGGCCAGGTGTCCCCCGCCCACGCATGGAGGAGGGCGGCGGTGGTCAGGAGGACGTGGCCGAGTCGATTCATGGATGCGGCCAACAGGACCACCGTTCCGCCAAACGGCAACCGCACTCGGTTTCCTTCATCCCCCGTGATCAACCTGCCGCAAACTTGTAGGCGGTGCCTCCGACGAGCCCGATCAGCCAGATGCTGAGCATCCGGAGGGCGCCGAAGCCTGCGATGACGCCACCGGCGTCCTTGTGCACTTGATCCTCCTTCTGCCGGAACCGGGCCGCATACGACTCGAAGGAGCGTTTTCCTGCAGCGAGGTCCTTGGCGTCCTTGTACTCATCGCTCTTTCGGAACTCCTGGATGTCCTCGGCCGACACCTGCTCCCCGGGCGTGGCGTCCTTGGCGAGATACTTGGAGATTTCGGCATCGGTCCCGGTGGGGATGGCGGCGACGATCTCCTTCGAGGCCTTCACCTCCTCGTTATAGAGTTCCCGGAGGTCGGCATCGGACAATCTGAGCTTCTGGTCGAGAATGAGCGGTCCGCCGATGAACATGCCGATGACGGCGACGACCGCGGCCACGCCGCCGAGGGACTTGTCGCCCTCCCGGCAGAACACCCGGGCTCCGAGTCCGGCGCCCGCCCCGACCAGCACCGCGAGGATCCTCAGGGTCAATCCCATCTTGGCGATGAGGAACCACACGATCAGGCCCACAATGGCCCCGCCGAAAATCCCGACACAACCCATCAGGAACACGGAGATGGTGGCCTCTCCGTCCGCACCGCGTGCCGGGGCCGGGGCGGACGGCTCGGGGGCTCGGGCGGGGCCGCGTCCGGAAGTTGCCGGCGCCGGCGCCGGTGTTTCTGCGGCGGCCGGGGAAGGGGCGGGTGTGGATGCGGGTGCGTGCGCCGCGGTGGCCGACAACGAGATTCTCATCCGGGGTGCCTCGGGTGCAGGAACCGGAGGTGTGGGCGGAGTCGCCGGCAGTTGCTGGCGGATGTTTTCGTTGGCCAGCGGTGTGACATCCGCCTGGCAGGCGGGGCAGGACAGATCGCACGGCATGGCGCCGTTCTCCGGTTCGACTTCGAAGGCGATCTTCTGTCCGCAGGGGCACTGGATCTTGATGTCCATGGAATCGGGGAGGGGTGGTTCGGAGGATCGGTGGGAGGCTAGACGGTCTCCTTCCGGCGTCAGTCGAAAAGTGTGGCGTTCCGCAAAGGCCCCCGGGTCTCCGGCCTGCGGGTTGCAAAGGATCGCGGGCGGTGCTCGCGGCCCGCCGGGTTTTCGCCTAGGTTCCCCGGGTGATCCGACGGCCCCACTGGGGACAACATTCCGGGACCGGCCCCACAGAAGGGAACGCCTTCCGCGGGATTCGCAGGCCATGAACTTCACCGCACGCGTCCACATCGCAACGGTGTCGTTCCTCTGGGCGGTGGGCGTCCCTGCCGCCGAGGCGCCGGTGGGTGCCTCGGCGGAGGTGACCTACCACGGTCAGATTTCCTCCGTTCTCCGCTCCCACTGTGTGTCGTGTCACCGCCCGGGCCAGTCGGGTCCGTTCCCGCTGATGACGTATGAGGATGCCCGCAAACATGCGAAGGACATGGTGGACGTCACGTCCCGGCGATACATGCCGCCGTGGCTTCCGGAACCCGGGACCCATCCCTTTCGGGGGGCCCGCCGTCTTTCGGAGGACGAGATTGCCCTGTTCCGGCGCTGGCTGGATGCCGGCATGCCCCGGGGGAATCCCGCCGCCGAACCGCCGGCTCCCGTCTGGTCCAATGACTGGCAGATGGGAACGCCCGATCTGGTGCTGAAGCTCGCGGAGCCGTTCACGGTTCCAGCGGAAGGGCGCGATGTGTACCGGAGCTTTGTCCTGCCCACGGGACTCGACCAGCGTCGCCATGTGGCCGCCTGGGAATTGCGTCCCAATTCCCGCGCCGCCCACCACGCCTTTGTGCATGTGGACCGGTCCGGGGAGGCGCGCCGACGGGATGCCCAGGACCCCGAGTCCGGGTTTCCCGGAATGGACACGCCTCCGGGCGTGGAATCGCCCAATGGACATTTTGCCAGTTGGCAACCGGGCGCCGCCCCGGCGCGCAATCCGCCGGGCCTGCCCTGGACGCTCGAGCCCGGTGCCGATCTCATGCTGCAATTCCATCTCCAACCCACCGGCAGGCCGGAGCGGTTCCAGCCGGAGATCGGGCTCTATTTCACCGACCAGGCGCCGACCAACCGTCCCATCAAGCTGGGCCTGGTGGACTACGCCTTTGAGATTCCCGCCGGGGCCACCAACGTCACCGCGCGCGACGAATTCGTGCTCCCGGCGGACGCGGACCTGCTGGGCGTGTTGCCGCACACCCATTACCTCGGTCATCGGGTCGAAGGGCGGGCCTGGCTGCCGGACGGTACGGTGGAGTCGCTGCTGACCATTCCGGACTGGGACTTCAACTGGCAGGGTGCCTACCTCTACGAGAAGCCGGTCTTCCTGCCCGCCGGCACGCGGATCACGATGGCAATCACGTTCGACAATTCGACGAACAACATCCGGAACCCCTTCCACCCACCTCGCACCACGCGGTTTGGTCCGAACACCACGGATGAAATGGCGGAATTGTGGCTGCAGCTCCTGCCCCGGACGGAGGCCGGGGTGGCGGCATTTGACCGCGTGGCGTTGGAGCGGACGGTGCGGGACAACACCGCCTACTACCAGCAGCGGCTGCGCATCAATCCGAACGATGCCGCGGCGCTGGTGCAGTTGGGCCGCACGGTACTGGCCCAGAAGCGTCCGGCGGATGCGGAGGCCTATTTCCGGCAGGCCGCGCGTCTTGCTCCGCAGATGGACGACGCCCAGTATTACCTGGGGCTGGCCTGCCGCCTTCAGAACCGTCCCGCCGAGGCGGCGGCGGCCTTCCGGCGGGCCCTGGAGTTGAATCCCAAGCATGCCCGCGCCAACGGCAACCTTGGCCTGATGCATCTGGGGGCCGGCCGATTGGACGAGGCTGCCCGCTACCTCCAGGTGGCCATCGACCTCGACGCCACGGACGTTCTTGCCCGGAACGCCATGGCCCGGATTCTTCTCCAGCAGGGGAAACCCGCAGATGCCGCCGTCCTCTACCGCCGGGTTCTTGAACTGGACCCCAGGAACGCCGAGGCCCGGTCCGGACTGAACTCGATGGGAAAGACCCCCTGATTCTTCCTGGTTTCCGAATCCGGGTCGAAACCGCCGGTGTGTCAGAGTGGCTCTGGGCGAATCGCGACACCGCCCCTCGTTCGTAGTCCAGCCTTCAGGCTGCTCCCCGTCCAATCGCCGCCCTGGTGCCCACGAAAGACAGGCTAAAGCCTGCACTACAAACCCTCAGGATAAAGCCTGCACTACACACCCTCAGGCTAAAGCTTGCACTACAAGCCCGGCTCCTGGTGCGCCCTTTCTGCCGGAAATCAGGTCTCGACACTGGTCTGGGCCATCCCTAAGGTTCGCGCTTCGATTAACGGACTAGTTACCGGGCGGTACCTGCTGCCCCACACCGAAATCACATGGAAGCCAAAGCCAAGACCATCACCGAACATCGTACGCACGACAAGGACACCGGATCGCCGGAGGTCCAGATCGCGCTCCTGAGCAGCCGCATCGGCAATCTGACCGAGCACCTTCAAAAGAACGTCAAGGACGTGAGTTCCCGACGGGGCCTTTTGATCCTGGTGAGCCAGCGCCGCCGTCTGCTCAACTACCTTCAGAAGAAGGATGAAGGCCGCTATCAGGCCATCACGAAGAAGTTGAAACTCCGTAAGTAAACGCACTGAGAAGCCGGGCCTTGTGCCCGGTTTTGAATTTGTGCCGGAAAGGCCCCTCTCCGGGGTCATGGATACCGCAGGCGACGCGACCCGGCGTCCCGTTCCGGCCACCTCCGAATAACAATCGGTTGCGTCACCAAAAACGTTCTGCCCGTCACCGGGTGATTTCACTCAGCGACCCCGACTCCGCGGGCGCCATGCCGGCGTTCAGTTGGGGCGGTTGATTGAAGTTCCCCGGGGTGCGGGCCGACAAAACCGCACATGCCAGAGAAAGTATCCGTTAACGTTGGAGGCCAGGAACTGCATATTGAGTCCGGCCGTTATGCCCGTCAGGCCGACGGTGCTGTCACCGTCCAGTTGGGCGACACCGTCATCCTCACCGCCGCCGTCGCCGCCTCGAAGGCGAAGGAGGGTCAGGACTTCTTCCCCCTCACGGTGGATTACCGGGAGCGCGCTGCCGCCGCCGGAAAGTTCCCGGGAGGCTACTTCAAACGCGAAGGACGCCCGACCGAAAAGGAAATCCTCACCTGCCGCCTCACGGATCGCCCGATCCGTCCGCTCTTCCCCAAGGGCTGGTATAACGAGGTCCAGGTCCAGAGCGTCCTGCTCTCGGCCGACGGTCAGAATGACCCCGATGTCCTGTCCATCCTGGCCGCCTCGGCGGCGTTGATGGTGTCCGACATTCCCTGGGCCGGACCGATTGGTGCCGTCCGCGTCGGACGCGTCCGCGGCGAATTCATCGCCAACCCGACCCACGACCAGCAGTCGGAATCGGATCTCGACCTGATCTACGTCGGCAACGAGTCCGACGTGGTGATGTACGAGGGAGCCGCCAATGAAATCAGCGAGGACGACTTCATCGCCGCGCTGAAGTTCGGACAGGAATCCATTCAGCCGATGATTTCGGCCCAGAAGGAACTGGCCTCCCGCATCGGCAAGAAGAAGCGCGAGATCAAGGTCAACGTGGTGCCCGAGGAGATCCTCAACGCGGCCAAGGAACTGGCCGGGGATCGGATCGTTCCCGCCCTGCTGACCACCCAGAAGCTCGCCCGCGAGGCGGCGGTGAATGCCGTCTTCGCCGACGTCGGCGAGAAACTGGTCGCCCGTTTTGGCGCGGAAAAGGTGACGCAGTACGTGCTCAAGGACGCCCAATACTACATCCAGAAGGAGGCGGTCCGCAGCCTGATCCTGGATCACGGAAAGCGTCTCGACGGACGCGGCGCGGATGACCTCCGGGCCCTCAGCAGCGAGGTGGGATTTCTTCCCCGGACGCACGGCAGCGCGATGTTCCAGCGCGGCGAGACGCAGGCGGTCTGCGTGGCGACGCTCGGAACCAGCGATGACGTCCAGGAGTTCGACGCCTACACCGGCGGCGAAACCAAGAAGCAGTTCCTGCTGCACTACAACTTCCCGAACTTCTCCGTCGGCGAGACCGGGCGCATCAGCGGACCCGGCCGCCGCGAGATCGGGCACGGCGCCCTGGCAGAGCGGAGCGTGCGTCCGATGATTCCCCTGGAGGAATATCCGTACGCCATCCGCATCACGGCCGAGATCATGGAGTCCAACGGCTCCACCTCCATGGCGTCGGTCTGCGGCGCCACCCTGGCCCTGATGGACGCCGGTGTGCCCTTGAAGCGCCCGGTGGCCGGCATCTCGATCGGCATCTGCACCGACTACGGCGCGGACGGCAAGATCAGCCGCTACAAGCTCCTCACCGACATCATCGGTTGGGAGGACGCGTTCTGCGACATGGATTGCAAGATCGCGGGCACCGAGAAGGGCATCACTGGATTCCAGCTCGACCTGAAGCTCAAGGGACTCCCGCTGCCGATCATGGCCGAGGCGGTTTCCAAGGCGTATGCAGCCCGTCTCGAGATCCTCAAGAGCATGGCGGCGACGCTGCCGGCTCCGCGCACGGACATCTCGAAGTACGCGCCGCGCATCACGGTGCTGCGGATCAATCCGGAGAAGATCGGCCTGCTGATCGGACCCGGCGGCAAGAACATCAAGCGGCTGGTGGACGACTCCGGCTGCGAGATCGACATCGAGGACGATGGCACGGTGAAGATCTTCTCGGTTTCGGCCGAGGGAATGGAACTGGCCAAGCGCGAGATCGAGGCTCTGGGCGCCGAGATCGAGGTCGGCCGCCTGTACCTGGGCCGGATCGTCACGATCAAGGAGTTCGGCGTGTTCGTGGAGGTGATTCCCGGACAGGACGGACTCGTGCACGTCAGCGAGCTGTCCAACAAGCGCGTCAACCGTCCCGAGGACATCGTCAAGATGGGCGATGAAATCTGGGTTAAGTGCATCGGCGTGGACGAAAAGGGCCGCGTGAAGCTCAGCCGCAAGGCGGCGATGGAAGAGCGTGGCGAGATCCCCCCGTCGACCCCCGAGGAAGCCAATGGAGCGGCCGCCCCGGCGGCGCGTCCGGAAGGCGACCGCCCGCCCCGCGAACCGCGGGAGCGTCGGGAGCGGGGTGATCGTGGCGACCGCGGGGATCGCGGTGAGCGCGGCGAACGTCCTGAGCGCGGAGAGCGCCGGGAGCGTTCCGGCGGTGACGGTGGGCGTGCGCCGAAATCCGAGGGCGATGCCGCCCGCGCGGCCAAGCAGGGCTCGCCGGA
>JAEUHD010000279.1 GCA_016793645.1 Verrucomicrobiales bacterium | reverse complement strand
GTCCGTGGGTGTCGCCGTATCGGGCGACGTCGAGCCAGTGGCGGGCCATCTCCTCGCCATAGGCCGGGGAGGCCAGAAACTGGTCCACGAGGCGCCGGTAGGCTCCGGGACGCGTGTCCGCTAGGAAGGCGTTCACTTCGGCCGGCGTGGGAGGCAGTCCGCGCAGGTCGAAGCTCAGGCGCCGGATCAAGGTCGGCCGGTCTGCTTCCGGAGACGGTTTCAGTCCCTCGCGGGCGAGGCGGCTCCGGATAAAGCGGTCGAGGGGGTTTTCATCGGGAGACGGGACGCCGGCTACAGGTTCGGGAACCGCTGGCGTGCCCAGGGGTTCGAAGGACCAGTGCCGTTGGTAGGGGGCGCCTTGTTCGATCCAGCGCCGGAGAATTTCCCGCTGCTCCGAGGACAGGGGTTTGTGACTGTCCGGAGGCGGCATGATCTCCTCGGGGTCCTCGGTGGTGATCCGTTTCCAGACTTCGGATCCCGAAAGGTTGCCGGGCAGAATGGCGGGGATCCCATGCTTGTTGGTCGCATAGGCTCCTTCGGCGAGGTCGAGTCGGAGTCCGGCCTTGCGCTTGCGGGCATCCGTTCCGTGGCAGGCGAAACAGTGATCGGAGAGGATCGGGCGAATGTCGCGGTTGAAGGCGAGCGTGGCGGGACGAGCGGGTTCCGCGGCCGGAACCGATCCCGCGGTTACCAGGGCGCCGATCCAAAGAAGGATCCACCCGGGTATGGCGGAGCGATGCGAGGACTTGGGGCCCATGGGAAACAGTTTCCGCCGTAGGCACGCAATTTCAACCGTCCGGCGTGCCGGACGGTATCAATTTTATTCAACGCGGTCCCTTCCCGCTGGGACTTCAGGACCGGGGAAGGTGCCGGGCCAGGAAGGCCAGCGCGTTTCCGGACAGGATTCCCTCCACGGCATCCGGGGCATAGCCGCGGGCTGCCAGCAGGTCGTCGAGGCGGGCGAGGTCGGCGATGCTGTCCAGATCCATCGGCATCTGCTCGGTGCCGAATCCTCCATCGAGGTCGCTGCCGATCATCACGTGCGACGCCGAGCCGGTGAGCTGGCAGATGTGGTCGATGTGCTCGATGATCTTTTCGAGGCGGAGTTGAAAATCCTCGGGACGCGACCGGTGGTGCGCCCAGCCGTGGACCATCATGATGGCATCGAAGGCCATTCCGATGACTGCACCCCGGCGGGCGAGTTCCCGGATTTGGTCGTCGTCGAACTGCCGGTTCCAGCGGGCGAGGGCGCGGCAGTTGGAATGGCTGGCCCACACCGGGCCGTCCCAGCGGTCCAGGGCATCTTGGAACGACTCATCGCTGAGGTGCGTGGCGTCGAGAATCAGGCCCAGTCGTCGCATCTCGCGCAGCAGTTCGTGTCCGCGCGGCGTCAGCGGCCCGAGGGCATCGGTGCCTTGTCCGTGAATGCCGGGGCCGTAGTGTGTCAGCCCGATAATGCGCAGTCCGTATCCGAACGCCGTTTCGAGGTGGCGTGGGGTGACGATGGAGTCGGCGCCCTCCAGGCTGAGCACGTATCCAATGGGCAGCGTCGCCGCGGTGGCCTCGTCCGCATCCCGCCAACGGGCGGCGTGTTCGAGAAGTTCCGGTCCGGTCCGGAGTTGGCGCAGTTCCCTGACCCGTTCCATCTCGCGGTGCCAGGCATGCTGTCCCTGGGTCCAGGCCCACGCCTGTTCGGGACTGTTCCATCCCGGCATCTTGGAAAACCGGTCCACGAAGCGGGCGAGCTGGGTGGCGACGCACAACCCGATGCGTCCGCGGCGCATCTCGGGGAAACTGACCACGCCTCGCGAGCGGAAGACGTGGTCACGCATGCCCAGTTCATGGCGGCGGATCCGCTCGAGGGGCCAGCGAAGGTCCCGGTTGAAATCCATCGCATTGAACGAGAGATCCAGATGGGCGTCGAGGATGAGGCGGGGCTTCATGTCGGGCGTCGGTTCAGACCGTGATCCGGCGGGCCCGGGCGGTGACGGGCCAGGACTCCGTCACCCGGCCGTCCCGAACCACGGCGACCTCGGACTGAAGGGCCACTGTGGGGCAGACGTGACGGGGCAGGGCGTAGAAAATGTGACCCACCGGGAATTCCGCAGCGCGGGGCGTCTCGATCACAAGGTGCTCCTCGCTGTGGCCGACGAACGTGGCGTCCTCGAGGCCGAAGATCCGGACGCGGGGCGGCTGCATTTCCGAAGCCACCGCCTTGTGACCGAGGTCGAGGCAGAGGCGTCCGGGCAGCGGACGGCTCACCACCCGGGTCAACAGCACGGCGGCGTGAAGAAAGTCGAGGTCGGGATTGTGCAGCGGCTGCCCGAAATCCCAGAGCACGGGAGTCCCGGCGCCGCATTCGACCTCCGGGAGTCCGGCGAAGAACGGGAGGGTGGGGGTGCCGCCACCAACGATGAGGGGTGCGGGGTGGCCTGCATCCTGAAGCCGGTCGCGGAGCCGCCAGACCGGTCCGAGCGCGGAGGCCCATTGGCGTGCCCGCGCCGTTACGTCGGCGATGGCCAGGTGTCCGTCGTAGGCATGAAGGCCTTCCCAGCGAAGGCCCGGCAGGCGACGGATCTCTGCAATGAGCGCGAGCGCTTCGTCCCCGGCGGGTATCCCGGTGCGGTTCATGCCGACATTGAGATCGATAAGGAGGGCGATCCCGGCATGCTGGGCGGTGGCGGCTGCAGAGAGTTCGTGGACGGTGGCGGGATCGTCCGCAACTGCCCGGAACCGCGTTCCGGGGACGGCCCGCTGCAGTTCAAGAAAGCGTCGGATGTTGGGTCCGGTGAGCGGATAGGCGAGCAGGACGTCCTCACCGCCCGCCCCGGCGACCATCTCGCATTCCGCGATGGTGGAGCATTTGAACTTCGTGATGCCCTGCGCCCGCTTGAGGGCAATTACCGGCGCCAGCTTGTGGGTTTTTACGTGCGGACGGAGCCTGGCGGCATTTCCGCCCACGAGGGTCCGCATGTGGCGGAGGTTTTCCTCGATTCGGTCCGGGTACAACAGCAGGGCCGGCGACGCGACCTCCGACGCGTTGGACACCGAATACCACGGGGCTCCAGTCATATCGGCGGCTTCGGTGGGGGACGTGGACGGCCGGTTCATTTCCGGCGGGCGTTCCAGTCGCTGGTGGCATCATTCCCGTCGAGGGTGGTCCGGGTCTTGCCGGTGATGGCATTGCCGGAGACTTCGCCGGACATCTCGTACACGGCGGTTTCCCCATTGGGTCGGACGCGTCGAACGGTCCAGGAAAAGCGGCTCCCCTCGACCTTGCCGTTCTCGATCTTGAGCCAGCGATCCGGTCCGGCGGAGAACTGTCCCGTCACGGAGTTTCCGGACTGTACCAGTTGGAGTGGCGCGGAAATCGGCTGGCCGTCGGGTCCGTGGATGGTCCAGACCCAGTCTCCAGTCAGCGGGTTGGCGGCCGGGGAGGGTGCGGTCGCGATCAGGGATGCGAGCTTCGGCTCCATGGCTTCGGCCCAAATCCGGTATCCGGCGGGGCTGAGGTGCAGGAAATCCGGCATGATTTCCTTGGGAAGAGTCCCAGTGGCATTGAGGAACCGATGTCCTATGTCGAGGAAGACGACATTCGTTCCGTCATCGAGTTTTTGGAGCACCTGGTTAATCTGGCAGAGCTTGCCGCGCTGGGCATTGGGTGCTTCGCCCCGGGGGAAGATCGCGAGGAGGAGG
This sequence comes from Verrucomicrobiales bacterium, assembly GCA_016793645.1. Classification (GTDB taxonomy): domain Bacteria; phylum Verrucomicrobiota; class Verrucomicrobiia; order Limisphaerales; family UBA9464; genus UBA9464. The sequence continues at coordinate 43,002 of JAEUHD010000279.1, read as the reverse complement.
ACCCGCGTGTCCGGTAGGGAGGTCCGGAGCTTGGAGACGATGGCGGCGACGCCTTCGGCGATTTCGGCAACGGTGTTGTCTTCGCCATTGGAATTGTTGGTGCCGATCATGACGACGGCCGCCTTGGGGTGGAGTCCCTTCAGGTTGCCGTGGTCGAGGCGCCACAGGACATGCTGGGTCCGATCACCGCCGATCCCAAGGTTGAGGGCATGACGGGGGGCGTAGAAGCGTTCCCAGACCTCCCTGCCGTCGTCCTCCCACCCCTGGGTGATGGAGTCTCCGATGAACACCACTTCCGCCTGGGCGCCCGCTGAAGCTGCGGAGGCATTGATGGTGTCCTGACGCGCCTGCCACCCGTTCTCCGTGCGAGGCACCGGATCCGTGGCGGAACTGCCCATGGCGGTGCTCCACAGGAGCGTCATCAGCAGGGTGCCGACAGCGAAGCGGGGGCGGAGGAGATTCATGCAGTCCGGCTGGGAAGGCCGGGTGGGTTACTTGGACGACGGCTCCGGCGGCGGCGGTATGGGTTCGAGGAGCTTCTTTATCTCCTCAACCATTGCCTGGTACTTGCTTTGCATCGCGGGCCCCATCTTCTTGCTTTCCTCGAGCAATGAATCCCCGTGGTCATGGATCCGGTATGCGTCGAGCGTGACGAGGAAGTGGTCGGCTTCGGTCAACCGGGTCACCTTGATGACGATCCGCTCCCAGACTCCGCGTTCCAGGTTTCCCCAGAGGATGTTCTGTCCGGTGCTCCCGGCCTTCTCGTACGTGAACGAATCATTCTTCTGGCTCACCTTCGTGTAGGCGTGTCGTTCGCAGACCTGCTGGACGGCGAGGTCGACGGCGACGCGGGAGAATCCGTCAATTTCGACCGCGGCGTATCTCCCGGCCCCGGCCCCCTTGGGCGGTGTGCCGCAACCCAGGGGAAGGCAGCAGACGAGGAGGGCGGCCGTGGCCGCGAAAAGGCGTCTCATGATTCTGGGGGGAAGGGTCACCGTGGGGCGACAACCGGACCTGTCGCGCTATTTGTTCGAGGTCGGGGATTTCGCCGGGGCGGGCGCCGGTTTCGGGAGCGGAAGTCCGTTGTCGGGCTTCGTGTCCGGAAGGCGATAGAGGACGAGATCCTTGAACTGGACCTGCATCGGGGGACCGACATGGATCTGGAGGGCGAGGATTCCCTCCCGGGGCGCCTTGGCACCGAGGTCGATGCAGTCGGACATCAGATGGCCATTGATGAAGTGAAGCACCTGGTTGCCCTTGGCGACGATGGTGTAGTCGTTCCAATCGTCGGCACGGATGTACTTCTGAAGGGCCTCGGGGGTTCCGAGGGTTCCGACCACCTTGATCTCGGTCTTGCCGTTCACGTCCTTGACGAGGGTGCGCTGACCGCGTTCGCACAGGATGCCGCGTCCGCGTTCCTCATACAGGATGCCCGTGTACCGCGGGGTTGAATCGATGTCGGCCTGGTAGCCGCCGACCACGAACTGCGCCGGATCCATCAATTCGCTCCGGTATTGGATGCCGGAGTTGCCGCCATGGACGCGGTACTTGAGGTGGAGTTCGAAGTTGGACACCGTGCCATTGGTCCACACCAGGAAGGTGTTTTGCTTCAGCGGACTCACCGCAGTGGTGTAGCCCGTGATGGCATCATCCTTGACCAGCCAGTGTCCGGGAAGCCCTGCCCAACCGTGGAGTGTCCTGCCATCGAACAGGGATTCGCCCTTGGTCTGGGAGGGCGCGGCCGCCTTGGGCGGCGTGGTGCAACACCCGGCCAGCACCAGGGCTGCGGCGGGAACGGTCAGGGGGGCGAGGCGGGAGAGCAGGGGACGAAGCGGGATCATGGGAAGGGATGCGGGTTATCGGGTGCGGCCGAACAGGCGCTTGAGATTCTTGATGCCATCCACGGCGATTTCATTCCGTGTGGGCTGGATGCGACGCCAGATGGCGGCGGCGCGGGCGATGACCTTGACGTCGGTGGTGAACGATTCGATCACCACGTCGCCGTCGTACTTCACGGCCTTGAGCGCCGCGACGATTTCCTTCCAGTTCAGCGAGTCGCCGCCCGGGGTGCCGCGGTCGGTGCCGCAGGCGTGGAAGTGGCCGAGGAGCTTGCCGGCCTTCTTGATGGCGGCCGCCTGATTCTTCTCCTCAATGTTCATGTGGAACGTATCGAGGTGGAGGCGGAGCGCCTTGGAGCCGACGGCCTTGAGCAGCTTCAGTCCCTGGTCGGTCGTATTGAGGAAGTCCGTTTCAAACCGGTTCAACGGTTCGACGCAGATGGTGATGCCCTTGGACTCCGCGTACTGGGCGAGTTCCTTGAGGTTCTTGACCACCAGTTGGAATTCGACCTTCTGCTGCGCGGGTTCGACGGCATCGGCCTTGCCCACCACGGAGTACACGGGACCGATGATCCTGGCGCCGCCCAGGATCACGGCTTGATCCACAAGGGCCTTGCAGTAGGTCATGGCCGTCGCCTGTTCCTCGGCGGTGCCCCGGAAGTCGCGTCCGGGCCCCATGCAGGCGCACACGCTGCCCACGACCACACCGGCCTTGTCCGCCGCCGCCTTGACCTTGACCGGATCAATGTGGGAGGGGTCCTCGACCGGGATTTCGATGGAGTCGAAGCCCCATTTCTTGAACTGGGGAAACAGTTTGACGCTCGCCGTGGTGAACGGGGAGACGAACAGGAAGGTATTGATTCCGAATCTCATGGTGACAGCGCGCCGAGGCTAAGGGGCGCCGTCCCGGCCGGAAAGTGAATTTGTCCGGCCCACCCTCGGGGAGTCGTTCGTCGGGACGCCCGGGTTATTTGGGGGGATCGATATAACCCTGTTGGACCCGCTTCAGGTCGCGATTTCCCTTGCCGGCGGGGGCGAAGCCACCGGCCCCCTTCAGTTGGGCGGTGTTCGGTTCGATCATGCGCCAGACCTCGCTGTGCCCATCCGCAAAGGAAAATCCGGTGCTCTTGTTGTGGCGGATCGCAGGATAGTTCTGCCAGGTGTCCGCGTTCACGAGGACGGCAAAATACCCGTCATCGATCGTCCATTCGCTTTCGTCCACGAATACGAAGGCTTGGGAAGGTCCCGGCTTGTCGATGGAACTCACCTTCTTGTGCGCCTTTGCCCAGGAGGGGTTTCCTCCAAGGATCAGGGGGGTGCCGGCCGAGTCGCCTCCATGCATCTGGCCACTGATGGAATAGCTCCGGGATGCGGCGCCATTGGGGACCAGCTTGGACCCGTCGCAGACCTTGGTGTGGCCCGGGTCCACGTAGATCTTCAACGAGGAGTTGTATTTGAAGAGGAGCCCGTTCGTGATGTACTTCGTATTCGTGGCTCCCCGGACGGAATTCGCGGCGGCAATCGGGTTTCCGTCGATCCACGCATTCGCCGATCCCAGCCAATTGGGGACGATCGTGTCATTGAAGTCGGTCGCGTAGAGTGCCCAGCACAACTGTAATTGCTTGGTGTTGTTGAGACACGAGATCGCCTGGGCCTTCGCTTTGGCCTTGCTCAGCGCCGGCAGGAGCATTCCGGCGAGGATGGCGATGATCGCGATGACCACCAGGAGTTCAATGAGCGTGAACCCGGCGGACCTTTTGGAATTTGAACCAAATTTCATGGCGCAACAACAAGTGTATGGGATTTCCAAACAGTAGGAGGACGCGGAACGAAGGCGAGAGGAAAATCCCCGCGGGCAGAAATTTGGGTGGAACGGAGCCGGGGTCCTGCGTACGCCCTGCTTCCTGCCGGGGTCCTGCGTCGTCCGACCCGAAAATAAAAAAGCGGGCTTGGGGGTGACACACGGTTTTCACCGCCCAAGCCCGCCAATCCTCCCACACGGAAGGATTGAAATCGGGGACGCGCCATAGGTACTTGGGGAGATGGCCGGGTTCAAGGGGTTTGTGGTGAAATATTCGGAAGAGATTTTTGCCCGGTCCGGAAGGAGGTACGGCGTGTCCGGGGACGGACCAATCCGCCCGCTGGGCCGGTCCGCTCTCACCGGGCTTCCTGGGCCTTACCCCGGTTCCGCCACCGGTGGCCGTGTGAGATCCAGTTCCCCGTCAAACAGGCGTTCGCCGGGCCAGGACGGATTCGGTCTGTCGTTGGCGAAACGCCTCATAGGCCGCGCGGTGTTCGGGGTATTTGTTGCCCAGGATGGCGGTCGCGAGGAGCGCCGCGTTGACGGCTCCGGACTTCCCGATGCTCAGCGTTCCCACCGGAACACCTCCCGGCATTTGAACGATGCTCAGGAGCGAGTCCATCCCATGGAGCGCCTTGGACTCCACGGGTACCCCCAGCACCGGGAGGCTGGTCTTGCTGGCGCACATGCCCGGCAGGTGCGCGGCGCCACCCGCTCCGGCGATGATGACCTCAAGTCCGCGTCCGGCGGCCTGGGAGGCGTACTCAAAGAGGAGGTCGGGCGTTCGATGGGCGCTGACGACACTGGCTTCGAAGGGAACCCCCAGGGACTCCAGTTGTTGCGCCGCATGCTGCATCGTCTCCCAGTCGCTCTGGGAGCCCATGATGATTCCGACCCGGGGTTGGCTCATGCGCAGGAAGTAATCTCCCGTGGGGAGCCGCCTTTCAAGCCTGCGCCCGGGGTGAATTCAGAGGCCCTGCCGCTTCCTGGACGCCCGGCATTGCCGTCCGGGCCGGTTCCGGTCCAAAATCCCGCGCCATGACGCAGCGTCCCCCGGAGGCCTTCTCCGGATCCAGTCCCGCCGAAATCGCCCGGTTCATCCGTCAACGCCAGGACGATCTCAGTCTGTTGCGCCGTGTGATCGTCGAGTCGGGACGCACCCGGGTGCTGGACGTGAACCGGAGTGAACTGGTGTTTCCCGGGATCAGTTATGGGCATCCCTGGCTGGAAACCATTCTCAAGGAGGCGGGGGCTTCCTATGACCCCGCCACCCTGGGCACGCCCGCAAGGACGCCGGACGGCACCCGGGAATTCCGCGTGTCCGCCAAGTATCCGTGGGCCCACGATCGTGTGGATTGATCCCCACCGGCGCCGGAGAGGGTGCTCCTAGGCCAGCAGGTATTCGTGAACCCGCTCGGCGAGGTCGGGATCCGGATCGGGGCCGCCGGCGTCCGTGACCAGCGGTTCCTGCGGGTTTTTGAACTGGATTTTGGCGAAGTCGAGGTAGTGCCCGAAGACGTCGGTGTTCCGGATGAGTCCCCGGAATCGATCCGAACCCGGTCCGAGCGCAATGAGGGGGACGAAATCCGACGTATGGGCTGTACTGGTAAAGCTGATTCCAATGTGATTGGCCAGGATGAGGCTCAGCGCGCTGTTGTCGGAATTCTGGCCGTCGAACAGCGCATAGCCCTTCTTCTTGAGGAAGGGGTCGAAGGTCTCCAACCGACGGGTGGAAGGGAGATATCCGGTGGCGGAGGAGAGCACGGCGGCCGCCTGCGCCTGGGATTCCGCCAGGCGGAGTCGTTTCAGAATCTCCGGGACCGATTGTTTCACCCCGGCGAGGTGGTGAAAGAGTTCGGGACTCTTCACGTAGTTGTCGCCCATTCCGTTGAGGCCGGGATTGGCGGTGCTGTGGTCGGTGGTGATGATGATCAGGGTCCCGGGAGATTCCTTCTGGAATGCGAGGCAGACGTCGAGGGCTTCGTCGAAGGCCACGAGTTCACGGACGGCCGCCGCCGCGTCGTTGTTGTGGCAGCCGTGGTCCACGCGACCGCCTTCGACCTGCAGAATAAAGTGCGGTTCGCGCGACAGGCTCTTGAGCGCAGCCCCGGCCATGTCCGCGAGGGAGGGGATGTCGGCTTTGGGAGTGATGCCGCCCATCTGGTCCACGAGGTACGGGAGGTGACCGCCGGAGAAAATGCCCAGCCAGGGTTGTCCGGAAGGAGCCTTCCGGAGGTCTGCCGGGGTTTGGAGGACCGCATAGCCGGCTGCGGCAAACTCTCCCCTCAGGTCCCGCTTGTCCTTCCGCTTGTCGGCCGCGAAATAGTCCCGTCCCCCGCCGAGCAACAGGTCGATGCGTCGGTTCAGGTATTGGACCGCGATGTCATTGGCGTCATTTCGGCTGCCGACGCTGGCGGCGAATCCCGCCGGCGTTGCGTGGGTGATCTCCGTGGTGGTCACCAGCCCGCGCTTCCATCCGACCTCGCGTACCAGCTCGTATAGCGTGGTGAGGGAGGCGCCCTTGCTGGTCTGGTTCACCTTGCCGTTGGGAATCCGGACTCCGCTGCCCCAGCTGGAGGACGCCGCCGAGGAGTCCGTCACCAGGGAGTTTTGGGAGCGCATGTCCATGAGCGCGATCTGCGCGCTCGGATTCTGGTAAAGGCGAAACCAGGTCAATGGACGTCCGCGGTGCTGCTCGGAGAAATGGTTGGCCAGGGACAGCATGCCCATGCTGGTTCCGTCGGCGACCATGTGGATGACATTCCGGGCGCCCTCCGCCGGGAGGATGGTGGACTTGGACTTTCGGGGTGCGTTCATTCCCGATCCCGCGGCGGCCAGGGCAGGGGAGGCCGCCAGGACGGGGAGGGAGCCGACAGACGTCAGGAAGGACCTTCTCGAGTTCATCAGTTTCAGCGTCTCAGAACCTATTGGGAAAACATGCGGGGATCCATTCCGAATCTCGTCGCGTGACGATCTGGTGACGAAATCCGAGGGGCGCAAAATTCGGCAAACCTTTTGGAAAGCCGGGCGGATTGCGGGTGGATGGGTCCCGGTCCCGAAACCGAAGTGTCACGGGGGAATGGTGGGAACAGGGATCGACCCGGAGGATTTACGCCCGTGGGTCGCACGGCCGCCGCCGCCGGACCGGCGGGCTGCCGGCCGCGGCGGAAGGTGTGTGAAATGTCCGGGTTAAAGTTCTCGGCAAGTCGCGGGAGCCGTCCTAGGATGCCCGAAACCATCGGTGTTTCGCACCGCCTTTCGTGCGGTTCTGCGCCGGGGTTTTGGGTTCCGCCCGGATGAATCCCATCGGAGGGCGGACGGAGTTGGAGTAAACGAAACAACAACGATTGGATTGGAGCCGTCCCGGCCCCTCCGGGTGGGATTTGGACTCCGTTAGTTCCCAGGAGAACCGAGCGAATGACGCCACAACTGTTTGCGGACCTGAAGATTTCCAAGGATTTGACCAAGGCGCTGGACCGCCTGGGATTCGAAGAGGCCTCCCCGGTCCAGGCGGCCATCCTCTCGGCGGTTGCCGGAAAACGATCTGCGGTGATCGCGGCACCCCCGGCGTCCGGTCGCCGGACGGCGGTGGCCCTGGCTGCAGTGGAGTCGGCGGACGCCGCCGCGAAGCAGGTGGAAGTGGTGGTGCTGACCTCCACCCGCGAACGGGCGTTGTTGCTGGCCGCGGTGGTCCGGTCCCTGACCCTGGGGCGCAAGGGACCCGGATGCGCGGTTGTGGTTGCGGGCCGGAGCCCGGAGCGCCTGGCTGCGGTGATGGATGCCAAGCCCTCGATCCTGATTGGAACCCCGGGCCGGGTGCGGGCCGCGCTTCAGGACGCCGGATTGTCCCAGGATTCTCTGAATGCGGTGATTTTGGATGGGGCGGACGACCTTTTCGAGGCGGGCAATGGAGCCGAGATCGAGGCGGTGGTGGGTGCCGGCCGGAAGTCCCTCAGCATCCTTGCGGTGACGACGTTCATTTCCCCCGATGTGGAGGCACTGGCGGGATCGCATTGCCCGGATGCGGATCGTGTCATTGTTTCAGGGGCGGACCTGCCATCGCCGCTGACCTGGTATGACGTCGATCCGTCCGCCCGTTTGACGGTGCTGTCGCTGCTGGCGGATCGCCACCTGGTCGCGCGCGGAATTCTTTACGCCAATTCGCCGTTGTTGGCGGCGGAGTTGGCCGGACAGTTGTCGGCGGCGGGATATCCGGCCGAGGCCGTGGTGGCGGATCTGACCGCGGCGGCCCGCGAGCGGGTCCTCAAGAAGTTCAGGTCCGGCGATCTTCAGTTTCTGGTGACCACCAATGCCGGGATCGCCGGTGTGGAGGTGGAGCCGGTGGACATCGTGGTTCATTGCGAATGGCCCCTGGACGACGGCTGCATCGCGGAGCGGCAGGCGGCGTTGCGTCCGGGAGGCCAGGGGTTTGCCCTGGCCAGCGGACGCCAGGTGGTGCGCGCCCGTGCGTTCAGTCGTCGGGGATCGCCGGCTCGGATGGGTCGTCTGCCGGTGCTGGCCGAGGTGCCGGAGATTCGTCTTCAGGCCAATGTGGCGCGGCTGCGCGATGCCCTGTCGGTGCGGAATCCGGCCGCGTGCCGGACCATTGTGGATATTCTGGTGGCGGACGGTTTTGAGCCCGCGGTGATCGCGGGGGCGGCGATCCGATTGCTGGGTCCGCCGGAACTGCCTCCCCAGGCGGTGCCGGCACCGCTTCCCGTTCCCGTGCGTGAGCCCGTGGCCCCGAAGGAGGAACCGGCGGCACGCGAACCTGCGCGACCGCCCGCGGGAGAACCCGCCGCGGAGGACTCCGTTTCGGCGGAGGAGCCTGCCGACTGGTCCCCGGGAATCTCGGCGGGGCAGGAGGGCGACTACGCGGAAGGGGCGTCCGCAGAATCCGGAGATGCCGGCGACGGAAGCGGGGACGATGGAAATTACTCAGGAGGCGCCTACTCGGCGGACGGCTACGTCATCACCGACAATGTCTCGGAGGACGGCGTGGTGTATCCGCCAGGAGCGAATTTTGGCGAGGAGACCGCGGCGGAGTTTGGGTATCCGGGGGGCGGGGGCGGCGAGCGTCGCCGAGGTGGGCGCCGTGAACGTGGTGGACGCGGTGGACGCGGACGCGGCGAGGGCGGAGGCGGGGGCGGGGCGTCCCCCGGCATGAAGCGCCTTTGGCTGAATGTCGGCCGAATGGATCGGATCCAGCCCAAGGATATCGTTGGATGCATTCTCGGTGAGTCCGGGGTGCCGCCGGTCTCGGTGGGACGTGTCCAACTCTTCGAGCGGCACTCCCTGGTGGACGTGTCCGTCTCCTTTGAAAGCCAGATCCTTGAGGCACTGAACCGGACGAATGTCCGGGGCCGAAAGCTCAAGGCCAAGGTGGCGGCCTACTAACGGGCCGTGCGTTGGGGCGGGACGCGTGCGCCCGTGAACCTCATCTCCAGAATAAAGGCGTGGGTCGCGATGCTCTCCCTGGCATCGGGGTTCGCCTTGGGTGCGCCCCGTGAACCGTTGGGGGAGGCGGATCTCCGCTTCTGGTTGGACGACATGGTGGTTTACCACAGGTTTTCCGAAGTCGAGGTTCAACAGGCCACCGGGTTGTCCTTGGAGTCGATTCGCGCTGCGACGCTCCGGTGGTCGCTTCCGGACACGCCCCCGTCCCGGGCGGCGGATGCCCCCTTGACGGTGCTTCCGTATCCGGGTGGACGGCATCCCCGGTTGGGATTTTTTGAGGGGGCCGTGGATCCCCAGCGGGACACCAAGCTGAGCGTGTTCACGCCGTGGGATGCGCGGAGCTACGTGGTGGTGGATGTCCCGGAGGCTGTCTGGTCCAACCTCGGTCTCACCTATCTGGCCCACACCCACATTCCGACCCTCTGGGACGCACGGGGGGAGCCAATGGAGCGTCGAGAATGGAGCCGTCGGGGAGACGGCTCGTGGATCTCCGGAAGGACCCTGCCCAATGGACTCGTCTTCGGAGTTCGCGCCCAACCGAGTCCCGGGGGCGTGGTCTTTCGCTGGTGGGTCCGCAATGGGACCTCGAATCTGCTGACCGGTCTTCGGGCCCAGGTATGCGTGCTACTCGGACGCGCCGCGGGGTTCGAGGCCCAATCGGCCACCAACAAGGTTCTCGAGCCTCCCTTGGCGGCGGTTCGCGATTCCACCGGGCGGCGCTGGATTCTCACCGGCTGGGAACCCTTGGATCGCGTCTGGCAGAATCCGCCGGTTCCGTGCATCCACGCGGACCCGCGACTGCCCGACTGTCCTCCCGGGGAAACGCGGGAGGCCCGGGGCGGTTTGTGGTTCTACGAGGGGGACGATCCCGTGGCGGAACGGTCCCGGAGAGTGGGGGAACTTCGATCCTGGGCGGCGTTGCCTCGGGAGCGTCCGCTGGAACCAATCCCCGACAAGCTGGTGGTTCTGACCTTTGATGATTCGGTGGCGTCCCACTTCACCCAGGTGCGTCCGCTCCTGAAGCAGCATGGATTTGGCGCCACCTTCTTCATCACGGAGGGCTTTTCGTTCCGCACGAACAAGACCGATTACATGACGTGGGACCAGATCGCCGCGTTGAGCCGGGACGGGTTCGAGATCGGAAACCATACCGCGAGCCACCTGGGCGTGTCGGCGGACACCCTCGGGCGGCTTCGGCAGGAACTGGAGCTGATCCAGGATCGGTGTGCGGAACACGGGATTCCGCGTCCGGTGAGTTTCGCCTATCCGGGCAACGCCATTCATCCCGGCGCGCTCCCCTTGTTGACGTCGATGGGATTCCGCTTTGCCCGCCGGGGTGCCCAGCCGGAATTCGCCTACGAGACCGGGCGCGGGGTCGCCTACGATCCCCAGGAGGATCATCCGTTATTGGTTCCCACCTCCGGCGATGCGCGGCCGACCTGGACCCTCGACGATGTGAAGCGTGCCGTGTCCGTGGCACGCGCGGGGAGGATCGCCGTGTTGCAGTTTCACGGCGTTCCCGACCGCGAGCATCCCTGGGTGAACACGCCCGTGGAGCGGTTTGCGGGGTACCTCGACTGGTTGAAGGCCGAAGGATACCGGTGCATCGCGCTGCGGGATTTGGAGCGCTATGTGGATCCCAAGGATGTTCCCGCCGAACCATGGGCGGTGATCGCCCGACGTCAGGCGGCTTTGTCCGGGGCTCCGACCGCCCCAAAACCGTAAGCAGTGATGGGCCTCCGGTTGCTTCCGGCAGGGATCAGGCGTCGTGCGATTCGGCCGGGGGCTCGGGAAGCCACTCGGTGAGGATGGCTCCGATCAGCGCGTAGCCGCCGGCAACCACGGCGCCGACGAGGGCGATCTTCACCGGATTGGGCGGGACCGCCTGGGAGAAGGTGAGGGTGAGCCATGCGGCGGCCGTGCCAAGGACCCGGCCCCCGATGTTGGCCGCGAAGCTCTCGCCGGTTCCCCGAAGATGCACGGGGAAGACGCGGGGGATGTAGTTCCCCCAGAAACTGAACTGCGAAACGGTGAACAGTCCGGCGATGAAGATGCCGATCTTGATCGTCTGGAGGCTTTCCGCCTGGCCGAGGTTTTGCGAAATCCACCAGAAGAGGAATGGCACGATCACCAGGGCGGGAATTTGGAAACACCGCAACAGGGCGCGACGACTCACGATGGGCACGGCGAGGAGGGCGAGCAGGAAGCGCCCGACCAGTCCACCGATCTCCTGCCAAATGGAGACCTTGGCCACCGCACCGTCCGAGGCATTACCCCCAATCTGACGCAGTTTCAGTGCTTCGGGCACCGGCTTTCCTGCGGCCTTTGCTTCGGCGACCGCCTTGTCCTGCGCCGCCTTGGCCGTGGCCAGGATCGCCGCATGGCCCTTGGGTCCGCCGAGGATTTGCGGCAGTTGCTGGATGGCACCAAAGGCGATTCCATAGCTGGCGGCGAATACCAGGGTCGTGATGATGGTGGTTCGCGCCAGTTGCGGGCTGAAGAGCTGGGCGATCGAAGGGCGCTGCAGCGTACCCGCCGCCTTCTTGGCGGCCCAGGCTGGGGATTCCGGCAGGAACGGGCGGATGAGAATCAGCGGCAGGGCGGGGATGACTCCGGAGATCAGCGAGTACCGCCACGCCTCATGGTTTCCGAGGATGGCCGGAAGATCGGAGGCGAATCGGGCCGCCAGCGCCACCGCGCCACCCACCATGAGTCCTCCGATGGACGAGAACGCCTGGGTGTACCCCAGCACCTTTTCCCGCTGTGCGTAGTTCGGGAACAGTTCGGCCAGCCAGGCGACCGCCGCGACGAATTCCACGCAGACGCCAATGAAGACGAGGCACCGCAGGACCAGCAATTGGGGCAGGGAGGTGGCAAAGCCGGCGGACAGGGCCGAGAGGGCGTAGAGGAGGATGCTGAAGGTCAGCACGCGGCGGCGTCCGAGCCGGTCCGTGAGATAGCCACCCAGCAGTCCGAAAACGCCTCCGGCCAGCGCCGGAACGAAGAAGAGGGTGCGCGCCCATTTGACGTACTCCACTCCACCCGGGGCCCAGGCCGCCGCGGCGTCCGCGGGCGCCGCTCCCGCCTGAACCATCGCCTGAACCAGTGGGCCGCTGAGGGCCGCGATCGCGGGCTTGATGATCAGCGGGAGCATCAGCAGCTCGTAAATATCGAAGGCAAACCCGATGGCCGCGATGATGCAGATCAACCACTCCACAGTGCCCAGTCGCTTGGGCCCCGGCATGCCATCAGGATTCATACGTACGCGTAGGAAATCACTTCGTCCCGACGCGACGCAACCGCGATCTGGTCACTTCTTCGGGCGGAAGCCCTTGGGGAGGTTGGAGGCCGGGGGTTCGGGAGGCGTGTCGGACTCCGCGGACGGGGAATCCGGTTCGGCGGCGGCCTCAGCCGCGGGCGCTTCTTCGGCGGGCGCCGCGACGACGGGTTCGGGAATGCCAAGGCGGGCGCGGGCCTTTTTCGCAGCGCCGGTGTCGCTGTATTCGTTGACGATCCGTTCCAGGAGCGCCATGGCCTTGTCGGGCTGATTGAGGCGTCCCGAGTAGAGGTTTGACAACCGGATGGCGGTCCAGCCCCACCGTTCCTTGGGGAGACGCTTGGTAAGGACCTCCTGAAGTTCGAGGGCCGCGGCGAGGTGGTTGCCGAGGTCCTTTTCGTAGATCTCGGCGATGCGGATGGCGACGTGTTGTTCCCGGGGGTTCTTGGCCAGGTATTCGCGCATCAGGGCGATGGCGTCCATGTGGTTGCCCTTCGACCATTCCTCCTCGGCCTTTTCGTATTCGGGATCCTTGCGCTCCACCCAGTCGTCCGCCATGACGGCGCGTCCAGCGCGACTTCCCAAGGCCTGCGCCATGTCCCAGGCGGCCAATCCCCCCAAGGCGAGGAAGAACAGGACAAACAGACCCAGATAGCGAAGGGAATCCGCGCCCTTGGGTGCGGGTGTGGCGGGGGCATGGGCGGTGGTTGCGTTGGTCAACGCCACCGCGTTGGTTTGCGAGTTCCCACCGTTGACGGCTCCGGGGGTCGGAGAGGGTGGGACCGCGGCGGTCGGGGAATTGGTCCCGGAAACGTCGCCGACGGCCGCGGGAACTGCGTTGGTCTCCGTCGTCGGTTCGTTGGTGGAGGTGCCCTCCGTTACGGACTCCCGAACGACGGGTGTCGACTGATAGGCGGCACGGAATCGGCCGAAGAAGTATCCGGCCAGGACGACCAGGAGCAGGTAGAGAGCGATGCGCGCCGCAAACTTCATGTGCCGCGCGGGTTCTAGCAGCCGGGGCGTCCGGGCGGAAGCTTGGGATTTGACTGCTTTTCGAAACGGTCCGCCGACGGCATTTCGAACGGATCAGACCGCGGAAACGAGGGCATCGAGCAGCATCCGTCGTGAAGGGATCCGGACGAGGGGAAGGCCCCGTCTCAGCCACGCGAATCCGGTTCCCCACGCCGGACCGTTCACCACGCAGGCATGGGTTCCGGCGGATTCGAGTTGTCGTTCGCCCCGCGCAACCGCGTCGTTCGGCGACCCATCCACCTCATACTTCCACCCGGTGATCCGGCCGCGGGGAAACCATTCCGGGAGTTGGGGGAGGATTTTCGGCGTGGGCACCAGTTCCACGAGAATCGTCCCGCCGCGGCTGTCCACCTTGCCGGCGTGAACGGTCGTGACGGTGCCGTCCGGGGCGACGATCCGAAGGGAGCCCGCCTGGTAGTCACCGACGGCGGCGGCGTGGAAGATCGCGACCGGATCCGGATCCGCGCAGGACCGAAGCCCCGCGGCAAGGGATTCCGTGGTGTTGAAGGATTCGACGCGAATCGCCGACAACGGCTGTCTCCAGGTCGCCGATTCGGAGAGGAACAGGACCACGTCGTGTCCGGCCGACGCCAGGGCGTTGGCCAGATCCCCTCCGAGGGAACCCGTGGAGAAATTGGTCAGACGTCGAACGCGGTCCAGCGGTTCCCAGGTGGGACCGGCGGTGACCAGGCAACGCATGACCGGGGGCCGGCGCTGGCCGGCGGGCGGGGCAGCCTTACTTCGCGGCGGCCGCGGTCGCCATATCCTTGTCCTTCACCGCCATCGCGCCCTTGCCGATGCGTCCGCGGAGGTAGGTGAGCTTGGCGCGGCGGACCTTGCCCTCGCGCTCGACCTCGATCTTCTCGATGCGGGGGGAATGGGTGGGGAAAATGCGCTCGACACCCTCGCCGTAGCTGATGCGGCGGACGGTGAAGGTCTGGTTGAGGCCGCGGGCACGGATGCCGATGACCACGCCGGCGAAGACCTGGATGCGCTCCTTGTCCCCTTCCACGACCTTGGTGTGGACGCGGACGCTGTCTCCGACATTGAACTTCATCGGTTCCTTTCGGAACTGCTCGGACTCGATCTTGTCAAACAGTGCGGCTTTGTTCATGGCGCTTAATCCTCAATCGTTTTTGGCGGGACGTGCCCACCGAAGTTGTTCCCAAAGGTCCGGCCGCCGAAGGGCGGTCCGGCGGACCGCCTGGGCGCGCCGCCATCGCTCGATGGCGGCATGGTTTCCGGACTGCAAAACGGGCGGAACCGGCCAGCCGCGGAACTCGGCGGGCCGGGTGTATTGCGGGTACTCCAGCAACCCGTGGCTGAACGACTCGTCGACGCTGCTGGCGTCGTCCCCCAATGCTCCGGGCAGGAGCCGGGTCACGGCATCCACGATCACCAGTGCCGGCAGGTTGCCGTTGGTGAGGACGTAGTCGCCGATGCTGAGTTCGTCATCCGCGAGGTGCTCTCGCACCCGTTCGTCGTATCCCTCGTAGCTGCCGCAGATCAGGATCAGTCCGGACAAACCGGACAATTCCCGGGCAACGGCCTGCGTGAACGGGCGTCCGGCCGGTCCCGTGAGGATGACCCTCAGGTCCGACCCGCGTTCCGCCCGGAGGGCTTCGACGGCTTCAAAGAGCGGTTCCGGCTTCAGGACCATTCCGGGCCCGCCGCCGTAGGGAGTGTCATCCACCGTCCGATGACGGTCGTGCGTCCACTCCCTCAAATTGTGAATCCTCAGATCGAGGAGCCCCGCATCCCGGGCCCTCCGGATGATGCTTTCATCCAACGGCCCTGCGAACATCGCGGGGAACAGGGTCAATACATCGATTTTCATCGGCAGGGCGCGGTCCTGTCCGCCCGCGCGGGCCGGGACCTCATTCGTCCGCGAGGTCGAGCGTGCACCGGATGCCCTTCTTCTGGGCACCCACCTGGACCAGGGAACGGATCGCCTGGATGGTGGTGCCGCGGCGTCCGATGATCTTGCCTGCATCGCCCGGACCCAGGGTCAGGCGGTAGGCCTGGACGCCCGCACGATCCTCGACCTCCACCCGGACTTCGTCGGGATGGTTTACCAGGCGCTTCGTGACGTATTCGATGAAGGCCTGCATGGGGGGATCGGTGGGCGGGGGCAGGCTTAGGCGGTCGCCGGGGCGGCACGCCGGAGCTTCCGGACCATGCTGGCCACCGTGTCACTGGGCTGGGCGCCGACGCCAAGCCAGTACTCCACCCGCTCCAGGTTGAGCTTGAAATTGTTGTCCCCAGCCTGGCGGGGCTGGTAGGTGCCGACTTCCTCGATGCACTTGCCATCCCGCGGACTGCGGGAGTCGGCCACCACCACGCGGTAGATGGGGCTGTTCTTCGCGCCGATGCGCTTCAGACGAATCTTGACGGACATAAGTTGAGTATCGTGACCGGAGGTTTTCCGGCGGTTTCCCGAAAACGGAACGGGGAAAGTGACGAGGAGCGGCGTCCGGTGCAAGCCCTGTTTTCCTTTCGAAAGGCTTCGCTCCGCCGTGGGGAGGGTGTTTTGACTTGGGGGTTCGCAGGATCCAGTCTCGCGCCATGTCCCGAATCGGACGCGGTTGGCTGAACGTGTGGAGCTTGGCAGCCCTTGGCCTGATGGGGTTCTCGATGGGGACCCCGATCCGGGCCGCCCACGGGGTGATCGAATGCCATGGCCTGGCGAATGCCTCCGCTGCCGTCCGGATCGGAACGGATCGCGTGTTGGTGGGCAGTGACGAGAACAACGCACTGCTCCTCTACTCGGCGTCCGCGGGGGGAGCGCCCATCAAGGTGTTTGAGACGACCCGGTGGCTCGGATTGCGCCGGGGCGAAGGGGAGGTGGACTTCGAGGGGGCGGCGCGGATCGGGGACGTCCTGTACTGGATCGGTTCCCATGCGCGGAACAAGAACGGACGCTTTCGACCCGAGCGTCACCGGCTTCTCGCGTTGAGGATTTCCCACGAGGACGGGGACGTCGAATTGAGCCCCGTGGGCTCGGCGGTGACCGCGCTGTTGGAATCGATGTTCGCGGCACCCACCCTGGCGACATTCCCGCTTCGCGAGGCTTCGGGAATCGCCCCGGAGCTATCCGGGGGACTCAATATTGAGGGGTTGTCGGCCGGGCCGGGAGGCGTGCTGTGGATCGGGTTCCGAAGCCCGGTTCCCGGCGGCCGCGCATTGCTGGCCCAACTCCGGAATCCGGCGGAGTTCATCCTGGGGCGTCCCGCCGAATGGGGAACTGCGGAACTTTTGGATCTCGGAGGCAAGGGTGTCCGGGACTTGGTGTGGACCGGGCAGGAGTACTTCGTGCTCGGAGGGAACGCCGGAGACGGGGGACGCACCCGGCTGTACCGCTGGGCCGGGACCGGAGCCCAGCCGGCCGCCGTGAAGGTGCCGGGGCTCAAGGATCTCAACGCCGAAGGGGTGGTGGCGTTTGGGACCCCGCAGGCTCCGCGGATCCTGGTGCTGAGCGACGATGGCAGCCGAAAGGTTAATGACGCCCCGGACACCACGAAGCGCACCTTCCGGATGATGTGGGTCGATCCGGTTCCCGATGCTTCTCCCGAGGAACCGGGCTCGGCGTCGTCTCCCCGGTAGGAGGCGGGTTTCAGAGAGGATTCGGGAAGGCGGGGATTGACGTCTCTGCGAGCGCTGGGGTTCTCTGGATGCGTTCCCCCGCAAATGCATCCGCACGTCCGTGGTTTTTTGGCGTTGGTGGTCCTGCTTGGCGCCGGACCCTCGGCAGGGGCGCAGGCCCCGAATCCGGCGGACGTGGATCAGATCCGGCGCGAGATGGAGTCGCTGCGCAGGGACTACGAGCGCCGGATGGACCTGCTGGAGCAACAATTGCGCAGGCTGGAGCAGGCGTCGGCTCCAGCGCCTGCGCCATCGCCCGCGGCTTCGGATCCCGCACCGATCCGTGTGGTCACCCCGGACGCGTTTTCGGCGACCAATGCCGCCGTGGCCCGGGCGGCGGATGCCGCAAAGGACCTGAGCGACGCCCTGAGGGTCAATGAATTCGTCAACGCCGAGTTCCAGCTCGACCAGCAGACGCGCCAGTGGTCCATCGGCGGCAACACCAACAGTCCGGTGAAACAGCGCCTCGAGAAGGTGCTCAATGATTTCATCGACTTTGGGGGCTATTTCCGCGCCGGGTACGGACGCGACAGCGAGGGAGGCCCGCAGGTGGCGTTCCAGAATCCCGGGGCTCTCTCCAAGTACCGGCTGGGGAATGAGGCTGAGGACTACGCGGAACTGGTTCTGGGGAAAAACTGGTATGCCCCCGGCATGTTCTCGCTGGATCCCAAGTTGCGTCCGGATGGAACGCCGGATGGTCCTGTCGCAAGAGCGCAGCTTCGCATGGCGTTTTACAATCCCTATTCGGATTACAACTCCGGCGCCTCGACGCAGGTCACGCTGCCGGAAGCCTGGGTCGGCATCGGCAATGTCGTGGCCTCGCAGCCGGAACTGAACTTCTGGGCGGGCAACCGCTACTACCGGCGCCAGGACATCTACATCAACGACTTCTTTTATTGGAACGTGAGCGGGGGCGGCGCCGGACTGGAGGACTATCGTCTGCCGGTGGGCAAGCTCGCCTTTGCGTGGATTGGCAACGGAAGCCAGAGCGGGGTCTACAGCGATGTCCCGGCGCCGGATCCCGCCAACAAGGCGGGCTTCTCCAAGTCCACCTATGACATTCGCTGGTACGACTTCGAAGTGCCGGGTGGGACGGGAGAGGTGGGGGTGGATGTGGCGCGGACCGCATCCGGAAAGGACCAGTTTGGCCAGGAGGCCGAGGATTCCTATGGGGCGGCGCTGACACTTGTCCACACCGCGCGAAATCTCCTGGATGCCGACAGCGTCAACCGACTTTCGGTGCAGGCCGGAAGCGGGCCTTCCAAGACGTTCACGTCCGGCTTCCAGACCTTCGGTACACCCGAGGGCAATTTCATCCTGCCGGAACCCGGGGATTCCTGGCGTTTCCGGATCACGGAGAGCCTGGTGCTCCAGCCGTCCGACCAATTCTCGGTCGCACCGGTGTTCATGTACCAGTACACGGACTACGCCGGGGCGTTTGGCACCCAGAACTGGGTTTCCGCGGGTGTCCGGCCGATTCTCCAACTCAACAAGTTTTTCCGGCTCGCCTTTGAGGGCGGTGTGGACTGGGTTTCGGAAAGCGGACTCAGTCCCGCCGGAAACGTCGTGAAGCTCAGCTTCGCCCCCGAATTGGCACTGGGCGATCGGTTCTTCAGCCGCCCCGTCCTGAGAATCTTCGCCACCTACGCCCACTGGAGTGACGACCTCGTGGGCTCCGTCGGAGGCCTCGACTACAAGGGTCAGGAGTGGGGCCTTACCTACGGCGTCCAAGCCGAAGCCTGGTGGTGAAGTTCTCAACGGACAACGGACAACGGACCAGTGACCAGTGACCAGTGACCAATGACCAGTGACCAGTGACCAGTGACCAGTGACCAGTGACCAGTAGTCAGTAATCAGTTTTCAGTGATCAGTTTTCAGTAATCAGTAACGAACAACTCCTTCCCATGTCCCCCTACCTCGCTGAATTTATCGGAACCGCACTGTTGGTCCTTCTGGGCGACGGCGTGGTGGCGAACGTCGTCCTGGCCCGCTCCAAGGGATTCAACTCGGGCTGGATTGTCATCACCACGGGGTGGGGATTGGCGGTGGCGCTCGCGGTGTACACCGTGGGCACCATCAGCGGGGCGCACCTGAATCCGGCCCTGACACTCGCCCTCGCCGCCACCGGAAAGTTCGCCGGGTCCAAGGTGGCGGGGTACGTGGCTGCGCAGTTCGCAGGCGCGTTCGTGGGAGCGGTTCTGGTGTGGCTGGCGTACCTGCCGCACTGGGCGGCCACCGAGGACCGGGCGTCCAAGCTGGGCGTCTTTTGCACCGCACCGGGAATCCGGCATGACGCCTCCAATCTGGTTTGCGAAGCCATCGGAACCGCCGTGCTCGTTTTTGGTGCGCTGGCAATCCCTTCGGCGAGCAACCTGACCGACTCCGGATGGGCGACCGGGTTTGGACCGCTGCTGGTCGGGTTGCTGGTGTTCTCCATCGGACTTTCCCTCGGCGGACCCACCGGATACGCCATCAATCCGGCGCGGGATCTCGGACCCCGCCTTGCGCATGCCGTGTTGCCCATCGCCGGCAAGGGGGGGGAAGACTGGGGCTACGCGTGGATTCCCGTCGTGGGCCCAATTCTCGGCGGCCTCGCGGGAGCGTTCCTCCATCGACTGCTTTTCCCCGGCTGATCACGCCGGACGTTTTCCCCCTTCCCCAACCATGTCCTACATCCTTTCGCTCGATGCCGGCACGACCAGCGTGCGCGCCATCATCTTTGACCGGTCCGGAAAAATCCGTTCCATCGCCCAGAAGGAGATCCGGCAGATTTATCCGCAGCCCGGATGGGTGGAGCATGATCCGCAGGAGATCTGGTACTCCTCGCTGGGGGTGGCCATTGAGGCCATTGGGCGGGCCAAGTTGCGTACGAGGGATATCGCCGGAATCGGAATCACGAACCAGCGGGAAACCACCATCGTGTGGGATCGCGCCACGGGGGAACCGGTCGCCAACGCCATCGTCTGGCAGGACCGCCGTACGGCCGGGGCCTGCGACCGGATCCGGTCCGACGGCGCGGCACCGAAGATCCAGCGGCGCACCGGGCTCATATTGGATGCCTATTTCTCCGCCACGAAGATCGCCTGGATCCTCGACCATGTTCCCGGCGCCCGCCGCAGGGCCGAGGCCGGGGAACTGGCCTTCGGCACCGTGGATTCGTGGCTGGTGTGGAAGCTGACCGGCGGACAGAAGCACATCACCGACGCGACCAATGCCTCCCGGACGCTGCTGTTCAACCTGCACACGGGCGTGTGGGATCGCGAGTTGTTGAAGCTGTTTCGCGTTCCGGAATCCATGCTTCCGGAGGTCTGTTCCTCCAGCGAGGTGTATGGCGAGGTCACCGATGCCCTCGGCAGCGGGGGCATTCCCGTCAGTGGCATTGCCGGCGATCAGCAGGCGGCCCTGTTTGGGCAGATGTGTGTGCGTCCGGGCATGACCAAGAACACCTACGGGACCGGATGCTTCTTGCTGCAGAACACCGGGACGAAGCCGGTGGCCTCGAAGAACCGCCTGTTGACGACCGTGGCCTGGAAGATGGGCAGGACCCTCGAGTACGCCCAGGAGGGCAGTGTGTTCATCGGAGGCGCGGCGCTGCAGTGGCTCCGTGACGGACTCCAGTTGGTGCGATCCGCGCAGGAGGTGAACCTGCTCGCCGATTCGGTGCCGGACAGTGGGGGCGTGTTCCTCGTCCCCGCCTTCGCGGGACTGGGCGCACCGCATTGGGATCCGTACGCCCGCGGATTGGTCATCGGCATCTCCCGCGACACCTCCGCGGCCCACCTGGCCCGGGCCGCCTTGGAAGGCATCGCCTTCCAGGTAGCTGATCTGCTCGATGCCATGCGGGCGGACACGGGACGGTCGGTGCCGGAACTGCGCGTGGATGGCGGGGCCTCAAACAGTGCCCCCCTCATGCAGTTTCAGGCGGACATTCTCCGGGTCCCGGTGGTGCGTCCGGCGGTCACGGAAACCACCGCCCTCGGTGCCGCGTATCTCGCGGGACTTGCGGTGGGCTTTTGGAAGACGCCCCAGTCCATCGCGGCACAGTGGAAGGTGGAGGGGACCTTCGAGCCCCGCATGCCGGCGTCCCGCGCCACCGAATTGCGGGAGCGCTGGTTCGAGGCGGTCCGCCGTTCCCAGAATTGGATCCCGTCCGAAACCGCGCGGGGGCGGTCTGCCCGGAGACGCCGGTGATCCGTTCGCCGTCCGACAGGAGGGCTGGCAGGTCCGGGATTCAGCCGCGAAACCAGCGGCGGAAACTCTCGATCGTCTGGCGTGCGGCCGTGTCGGGATCCGGCAGGGGCAGCACCTCGGCGGAGACGTAGCCGTCGTAGGCGATGTCCCTCAGGGCCTGGACCACCGGAGCGACGTCGGTGTGGCCGAGTCCGATCGCCTGCCGGTTGCTGTCGGCGAAGTGGACGTGTCCGACGGCCGGCCCTGCGAGGCGGATCGCTGCGGCGAGATCCCGTTCCTCGATGTTGGCGTGGAACAGGTCCACCAGCAGTTTCACGTTGCGGGTGGTGAGGGTCCCCAGGAAGTCGAGCGAATCGGCGATCGTGTTGAAGAGGTTCGTTTCGTACCGATTGAGCGGTTCGTAGAGCAGGGGGACGTCCAGGGCATGCGCCCGGGGGCCGAGTTGGCCGAGTTCCTGGCGGAGCCATTCGAGCGACTGCTCGCGGTCCACGCCGTCCGCGACGCGTCCCTGCATGGAACCAATGATGGCGGGCACGCCGAAGCCGCCCGCGAAATCAATGATGGCCCCGGCGAAATCGCGGGCGCACATGCGGACGTGCGGATCCGGATCCGTCAGGGCGAGCTTGCGCCGCAGCCAGCCCGCCCCGGTGCCGACGGCGGCGAGGTGAAGCTTGTGGGTGCGCAGCAGGTCGCGGAGTTCCAGTCCGTCCAGATCGTCCGCGTGGGTGGGAAACAACTCAATGGCGTCGAAGCCCAGCGCGGCCGCCCGGGCGCAGCCCTCGGCGAGGGACGTGTGGAACACGAACGGACCCTTCCGGGCTTCCGGGACGAGACAGACGGTCACGGCGGAGCGGATCATCGGGACGGTGGGGGACGACGGAGTTGAAGGATGGTGCGAGGTGCAGGGTTCGAACCTGCGACCCCTTGCGTGTGAAGCAAGTGCTCTACCACTGAGCTAACCTCGCGCGAGGGACGGAGGTGATAATCAAGCCGCGCCCGGGTGCCAACGAAAAGTTTTTCGGTTGTCGTGAGGATTTCAAAGGCGAACAAGCGTGTGCGAGCAAAGGCGGACGGGGCTAGCGGTTGGAGATGTGGAGGATGAGGGCTGGGCGTTCGCCAGCCTTTGGAGGGTGGGCGAGGAAGCTGATGGATCCGTCAGGGTGTTGGCAGTGGTAGAGACGTGATCCTGGGGCGAGTTCGACCCGGATTCTTTGAGAGCCTGCTGGCACACGACCATCGGGTCCGACCTGGATCTGAGAGCGGACACTCCAGACATAGGGCCACCAGGGGCACTTTGGCATGGGCCTCAAGACACAGCGTTTTTCACGACGAGCCTTGGCTGCGGCCGCATCGGGAGTGTGGCCGATTTCCCGGTGGATCTCCCTGGCATTGCGGTGGCGGCGTAACTCGTTGAGGAGGGAATTAGCCTTTTCCGGAGAGGCGATTGCTTCGGCTGCAAAGATGGCAGGCAAGCGTCCCTGCCAGTAGAGGTGTTGGCGTTCGATCTTCCCCTTGGCCTGTGGGGTGCGGGCATAACGCAGGGAGATTCCGTAGAACTGGAGGGCCGCTCCCAACTGGGTCAGGGCATCTGGACGCTGTGGGAAAAACAGGCTGTGACAATCGACGTAGAGTTCCAGAGGGAGGCCGTGCTCAGCGAAGGCTGCGGGGAGGAAGTCGAGGTAGGCTGAGAGATCCTCCCCGTGGTAGATTTTGGCCCCGGTGCAAATGCGCGTGCAGTCGTCCAAGAGATCGAGCAGCGGATAGAGCTTCCGGTCGCCGGGAAACCATCTGTGGGGAGTGGCGTCCAATTGCCACAAGGCACCCAATTTGAGGCACTGCCAGCGCCGCAAGGCCGCGGGCGATCGACGCGGGGGTGGCAGGGGATGGGCCAACTGGTTGGCCAGAGCCCAGCGGCGTACTGTGGCGGGATCGATCTGGAAACTGAGACGACGAAGCACCTCCGAGGCTACGAACCGGTATGGAGCCGGAGGTTTTGAAGAAAGAAGATGGCGCAGGAGTGCCTCGACTCCCTTGGGCCAGTCGGAGGAATGGTCCCCACCTGAACAACCCGGAGACCACCCAGCCTCCTGATGGCGGGCGGCAGCCCGGAGATAGTCGGAGTAGACCTCGTAGAAGCGCGTGCGCCCCAGTCCGAGCGTTTCGGCGGCGGCGCTCGCTGAGATCTCACCCCGGCGGAAGGTGGCCAAGACCTCGCGAATCAGCGGCGTTCCAAGGCGATGAGATAGCTGACGATAGTGCTTTTCACAGCATCCAGAATGCTCAGATCCGACACCTGAGTCGAACCTCCCCCCCTGCGGCCCTGAGGGCCTTCCGTCAGCCTCCGCTACGCTCCGGCCTCCTCCAGACCCTCAGGGCCGCAGCCGTCCGCCTTTGCTCGCACACCTGTCCGGGTTTGATCGCACACTGTTCGCCTTTGCTCGCAACGCGACACGAAAAGTTTTTCGGTGGGAATGGGGATTCTTCCTCCCCGGACGTCGATTCGCCGCAATTGCGGCAATGTTTGGGCTTGCGACGGGGGCGGGGGATCGGGAGGTTGATGCGCAATCTCCTGTCCACCATGAAGCTTTCACGACGTTCCGCGCTGGTCAGTTCGACCGCGGCTGCATTGGGTTCCCTGGCCGTCCGTCTGGATGCCGCGGACGCGGCATCCGGACTCAAGGGTCACATCCACCATTCCGTCTGCAAATGGTGTTACCCGAAGGTGCCGCTGGAGGATCTCGCGCGCTGGGGCAAGGACCACGGGTTGTCGTCCATTGAGCTGCTCGAGGTGAAGGAGATCCCGACGGTCCAGAAGTACGGGCTGACCTGTGCCATGGTGAGCGGAATTCCGGGCGGAATCACCAAGGGACTCAACCGCACGGAGAATCACGACACCATCGCCCAATGGTTCGAGGTGGCGGCTCCGGAGGTTTCGAAGCTGGGGTGCCGCAACGTCATCTGCTTTTCCGGGAACCGGAATGGGCAGGCGGACGAAGTCGGGATCAAGAGCTGCGCTGCGGGCATCCAGCGGCTGCTGCCCATTGCGGAGAAGAACAACATCACCCTCGTGATGGAGTTGTTGAACAGCAAGGTGGACCACGCCGACTACCAGTGCGATCACAGCGCGTGGGGTGTGGCCCTGTGCCGCGCGGTCGGATCCGAGCGGTTCAAGCTCCTCTACGACATCTACCACATGCAGATCATGGAGGGCGATGTCATCGCCACGATCCGCAAGGCGCATCCGTACATCGCGCATTACCACACGGGTGGAGTGCCCGGACGCCATGAGATCGATGACTCCCAGGAGATCTTCTATCCGGCCGTCATGAAGGCCATTGTGGAAACCGGATTCCAGGGTCACGTCGCGCAGGAGTTCATTCCCAAGCGGTCCGACGTCCTGGCGTCCCTCCAGCAGGGCGTCACGATCTGCGACGTCTGAGCCCGCTTTGGGGCGGAAGGTTCAGGAGGAAATCCGGGCCACGACATCGCCGGTTCGGATCCAGCCTTCGGTCAGGATCTGCGCGCGCAACCCGCCGCGATGAACCAGTTCCGGGAGGACCTGGGAGTGTGAGATGCGGGCCAGGTAAGCGCACGGTTCGCACAGGCGGATTCCCCGCAGTCGGACGTTGCCGACAAAAAACTCGGAACCTGCGAGGCCGTTGAGCCGGACGCCGGAGGTCACCAGATTTCGACGCGCCGCTTCCGCGGAGAAGGGAAGTTCTGTCCGGAGGGTGAACGACTCCACCTCCTCGGCTTCGATGAGTGTGATCTCGTAATCGGGCTTCTGGGGGTTGGGAGAAAAGGTTCCCAGTCCCAGAAAATAGCGGTCGCCCTCGAGTCCCCGGCCGGGAACGGCAAGGACCTCCGTGCGTGACGTCATTGGAGCGGACGGCGCCGGTGCCGTCAGGATGGAGACGATTTTTGACATGGACCCAACCGGGACGGAAGACACGGAAGACTATCCCGGTTGGACCGCGAGCGCGACATTGGTCCCGAGGGATGTCGCGAGGGACGACTTATCCTTCGCCGCGAAGGGCGGCCATGGGTTGGACCCGGGCGGCGCGGAGGGCGGGGATCAAACATGCGGACAATGCGGCGGTCAGGAGCAGGAGCGGACAGAGAATCCACGTGGCGACGTCCCCCGCACGGACTCCGATGAGCAACGATTCAAGGACCCGGCTGGCACCAAACGCCATGGCTCCTCCGAAGAGCAGCCCGCCCGCGGCGAGCTTCAGCCCGTGGGAGAACATCAGGCGGAGAACGTCCTGCGGCGCGGCGCCGAGCGCCATGCGAACCCCGATTTCACGGGTGCGTGCGCTGACGTTCTGGCTCATCACCCCGTAAACCCCCAAGGACGCGAGGATCAGCGCCAGCGCTCCCAACAGGGAAAACAGCACGGCAGCGGAACGGGGGACCATGAAGGCCGCCTCCAGGAAGGTCTCGTACGGCATCGTCGCGAACGGACGGACGGTGGGATCCAGGTGCGTGGATGCCTGTTCCAGCGCCGTCCTCAGCACTTCGGTGGATCCATGATGGCGCACGACGAGCGTCAAGTCGCGGTCCCGCATTTGTTCCTGGCAACGGTAGAGAAACGGTTGTGGAGGTTCGCCCAACGCCCGGTACCGCCCGGTCTTCACCACACCGATCACCGTTGTCTCGCGTCCGGAGATCTGGAGTTTGAGGCCGATGGGCTCCCGTCCCGGAAACCATCGGCGCGCCAGCTCCTCGTTGATCACCACGACGGGTGGAGCGGAGGCGTCGTCGGAGTCCCGGAATCCACGCCCGGACAGAAAAGGGATCCGCAGTGCGTCCCAATACCCTGGGGACACCGTCGCCACACCGGCGCTCATCGTCTCGCCGGGTCGGGGTTCGTATCCCTGCACTTTGACGCCGATGCTGGATCCTCCTTCAAATCCGAGGGGAAGCCAGTCCGCCACGGCGACCGCGTCCACGCCGGGGATTGCTTCCGCGGCGGATCTCAGCCGGCGATAGAACTGCTGCGCTTCGGCATCGGTGCCCCACCCCGGGCTCAGGCGGAATCCGGCGACGAACACGTCCCGGGGCTGGAGTCCCACGTCCAGATGCCGCGCGGCTGCCAGGCTTCGGATGCACAGGCCCATGCCGACGAGGAGGGTGAGGGCGAGGGCCAGTTGTCCGATGACGAAGGCCGAGCGCAGCGGCGCGCGTTCACCTCCCGCGGCGGCGCGGCTTCCCGATTTCAGGGTGGCATTGAGGTCCGTGCGTGCCGCCTGCCAGGCCGGGACGAGTCCGAATCCGATTCCGGCCAGCGCGGTGAGAAGTCCCGAAGCGGCGACGACGGTCCAGTCGAGCGGGAACTCCAGGGCCACCGGAAGGTAGGTGGGGGGAAGCAGGGACCCCAGCGCATGGGAACCCCACGCAGCGGCGAGCACTCCAGGAATCCCACCGGCCGCGGCGAGGACGAGGCTTTCCACCAGGAGTTGGCGGAGGACCCGCCCGGGGGCGGCGCCGAGGGCCAGCCGAAGCGCCATCTCCGTGCGGCGGCCCTGGGCGCGGGCCAGCAGGAGATTGGCGACGTTCGCCGTGACCAGCACCAGCAGCAGCAGGGCGACCGCGGCCAGGGCCCGGAGCAGGGGCAGGAAGAGCGCCTGCCCGCCCCAGGGTGATTCCCAAACGTGCAGGAGGTCGAAGGTCAGGTCCCTGCTCTCGGCCGGATGCTCCCGCGCCAGCCGGTTTCCGAGTGCGGCGGTGGCCGTTGCTGTGCGTCCGAATCCGGATCCGGGAGCGAGTCGCGCCACCGTATGAATCCACCGCCAGCCGGTCCGCGTTTCACGCCGCCGAAGTTCCTCGGGCTCGATCTGGACGGTGATCGGAACCCACACGTCAAAGCGAAGGCTTCCCATGGTTCCCTGAAACTCCGGAGGGGCGACGCCCACGATGGTCACCGGACGGCGGTTGATTTCCACGGAGGTTCCGAGGATGTCCGGGCGGCCCCCAAAGCGGCGCTGCCACAGCGCATGGCTGATGACTGCTTCATTGCCGGCGGCTCCGGGCCGGTCAGAACCGGCTTCGAATCCGCGTCCGATCCACGGCCGGACCTCCAGGACGTCGAAGAAGTTGGCGAGGGTCATCTGCCCCCAGATCCATTCGGTGGTCTCCCCAATTCGGAGCGTGGTCACGCCCATCTGGGATCCGGTGACGCCGGCAAAGAGATTGGTTTCCGCAGCGAGGGCGTGGAGGTCGGGAAGGGACATCGTGTCCGTCAATTCCCCGGAGATGTGCCGGGGACAGACGACGGCCAGTTCGGCGGGACGCGGCACGCCCGGGATTGCGTGAAGAAGCGTGGTCCGGATCCAGGTGAAGACGACGGCATTTGCGCCAATGCCGGCCGCGATCGACAGGATGGCGACCAGGGTGAACGTCGGGCTGCCAACCAGGCGGCGAAGGGCGATTCTGAGGTCCGACATGGGGAAAGGGGTGGCTCGGGGTGGACGATGGGGAAACTCCCCGCGAGGGGACCGGCTCTATTCGTTCCGGAGTGCGATGATCGGATCGATGCGTGCCGCGCGGCGGGCGGGCAGCCAGCAGGCCAGGAGCGCGACGACGGCCATGATACCGCTGACGGCCAGATGGGTGGGAACGTCCACGGATTTCATTTCGACAAAGGATCCGTTCAGCAGCCGGCCCAGGGCCACCGCGAGGGCGCTTCCCACCAGAAGGCCGATCCCGACCGGCACGATGCCCCGTCCCACCATCAATTGAACCACCGAACCGGGGCCGGCGCCCAGCGCCAGCCGGATTCCCATCTCGCGGGTCCGCTGGGCGACGAGCCACGCCACCACGCTGTAAATGCCCACCGCGGCGAGGACGAGCGCGACGCCCGCGAACACACCCAGGAGAACCACCACGAAGCGTTGTCCGCGCAGCGAGTCGCTGACCACCGATTCCATGGTCCGGACGGAATCCAGCGGCAGGTCTGGATCGATCTCGCGAAGTTCGCGACGCAGGGTCGCCACCAGCGCCGAGGGATCCCCTTCCGTTCGCACCAGGATTCCAAACGCATTCCGAATCGGCGCGATGTCGAAGCTTTGCTCGTAGGGAAAGTACGCCTGGGGGACGGGATCGCCCATGAGGCCGTAGTGGCGTGTGTCCGCAACAACGCCGACCACCCGCGCCCAGGGCGGATTCAGGATCCGCGCCATCATGCCCTCGGCCGGTTGGTCGCCGACCATGGCGTCCGTAACCCCGCAGGCCACCTGTCGCCCGAGGGGATCCTCGCTGCCGAAGGCTTTCCGGGCCGCACTTTCGCTCAGGATCACCACCCGTTCCGCTCCCTCCCGGTCGGAGGGCTCGAACGTGCGGCCCGAAATCAGGCGGACCCCCATGGCTCCCATCGCGCCGGGTGTGACGGCGTTGTACACGGGGGAATGCAGGTTCTCCGGATTCGAGTTGTCGCGACCGGCAATCAGCAGCGGGAGACTCACGTTGCCGCCGGACAAGGGCGTGGAGTTCATCGCACCCATCTCCCGAACCCCCGGGAACCGGCGCACCCGCTCCTCCAGGTTTCGAAAGAAGTTCAAACCCGCGACGGAGCCGCGATAACGGGATTCGGGAAGTTGGACGTTTGCGACCACGAGATGCGATGCACGGAAGCCCGGATCGGTCCGGGCAAGTCGTACGAGGCTTCGGATGAGCATTCCTGCGCCCACGAGGAGCGTCAGGGCCAGGGCCACTTCAGCGATCACCAGCAGCGATTGCGCCCGGGATTGCCGGCGTCCGGCGGTTTGGGAGCGCCCCTCGCGGATTCCGCCCCGGGTGGCGAGCCGGGCCGACTCAAAGGCGGGGAGGAGTCCGGCGAGGAGCGCCGACGCCAGGGCCAATCCCACGGCGAAGACCAGGACGGGGAGGCTGAGCCGGATGTTGGCTTCGGCCGGGATCATCTCGGAAGGAATCAATGCCAGCAGGAAGCGGAGTCCCGTCCACGCGAATGCCGTACCCGCAAGGGCGGCGCCGAGGGCCAGGGGCAGGACTTCGCCCAGCAGTTGTCGAACGAGATGACCGCGGTCCGCACCCAAGGCAGCACGAACGGAGAGTTCCCGCTCCCGGGCCGTTCCCCGCGCCAGGAGGAGATTGGCGACGTTGACGCAGGCGATCAGGAGGACGCAGGCCACGGCGCCCAGCAGCAGTTGGAGTTGGGGCCGGATTTGGCCTCCGACGATCTCCGCCAGCGGACGCACCCGGACGGTCCGGTCCCGGTTCTCGACCGGATAGGCTTCCTCCAAGCGGCGCGCGATACCCTCCAGTTCCTTCTGGGCCCGTTCCACGGTGGAACCCGTCTTCAAACGTCCGATGCCCCAAAGGCCGAGCGTCGCGCTCCGTTGGTTCCGGAATTCGGGTGGCATTCCGTGGGCCAGGGGTACATAGGCCCAGGCATCCCAGTATTTGAAGGAGGGCGGCATGACCCCGACGACCTGGTAGGGTTGTCCGTCGAGTTGGATGGACTGCCCGATGATGTCCGGACGCCGTTGGAAGAATCGTTCCCAGGCACGATCTGCGATCACGCACACGCGGGCGGCGCCGGGTTGATCGTCGGACGGCGTCAGGAGCCGTCCCATCGCAGGCGCGATGCCCAGCAGGGGGAGCACCTCGGAGGTTACGTAGGCCCCCTTGATCCGTGCCGGTTCGGCGACGCCGGTGACGGCGAGTTGGGCATCCTCCGTTCCGCCCAGTGATTCGAATTCCGCGGACTGCCGGCGCCAATCGCCGAGATCGACGAAGTTGATGGCCTGTCCGCCCTGCGGATCGGAACGAAGTGCGCCTGCCACGAACAGGATGCGGTCGGAGTCCGGGTAGGGAAACGGATGGATCAGGATGGCGTGGACGACGCTGAAGATGGCGGTGCTCGCCCCGATCCCGAGGGCCAGGGTCAAAATGGTCACCGCGGCGAAACCGGGACTCCGGGTCAGCGGGCGCAGAAAATTCATGGATGAGGGAGGGACGACTGATCGACGGGACCTCAGAGCGCAGCCCGTATGCCAGCCCACGATCTTGAAGGAGGAAAGCGGCGATCTCCCTTGGAATGCTGCGGTTGAGACCGTGTTGAAGGCGACGTGGTCGCGCTGAATCGCCCGCTTCCGGGAAAGGGGAGTCCCGGGAATGGGATTCGAGAACGAGGGTGGGAGCGCGCTGTGGCGCGCTCGTGACGTCGGTCCGCGGCGGGACGGCCGCGGATAGGGGGCGCACCAGCGCACTGGCGTGTTTCGCCGGTCGACTCCACGTGCGCGGGTCCTCCGAACGGTGGGTGCGGAGGAGGGGTTACCCGCGGGCGGCAGCCCGCAGCCACCGAGTTCCGGCATTCCGCTTGGAGACCGGGCGCGGGGGCCGTAATCTCCGGGCTTCGCGATTATGGCGTTTCTTAACGAGAACTATCTCAAACTTAAGGCGGGGTATCTGTTTCCGGAGATTGCCCGGAGGGTGAAGGCGTTCGGGGATGCGAATCCCGCGGCGGCGTCCCGCCTGATCCGGTGTGGCATTGGCGATGTCACGGAACCGTTGCCGCCTGCGGTGACGGCGGCGCTCCACCAGGCCGTGGACGACTTGGGGCGACGCGAGACCTTCCGGGGATACGGTCCCGAGCAGGGCTACGACTGGTTGCGAGCGGCGATCGGGAAATCGGATTACCGGGATCGCGGACTCGACGTGGCGGACGACGAGATTTTCGTGAGCGATGGGTCGAAGTGCGACTGCGGCGCCATTCTGGACATCCTGGGGCACCGCAATCGGATCGCGATCACGGATCCGGTGTATCCGGTGTACGTGGACACCAACGTGATGGTGGGCCACACCGGGGAGGCGGACACCTCAGGGGCCTATGCGGGCATCCACTATCTTCCGTGCACCGAGGCGAACGGATTCATTCCGGAACCGCCCGCCGAGGCGGTGGACGTCATCTACCTGTGTTCGCCGAACAATCCAACAGGCGCCGCGGCGACCCGGGCGCAGTTGGAGGCCTGGGTGGCCTATGCGCGCCGGCACGGTTCCGTGCTGCTGTTCGATGCCGCCTATGAGGCATACATCACGGATCCGGCAATTCCTCATTCCATCTATGAGATTCCGGGCGCGAGAGAATGCGCGATCGAGTTCCGCAGCTTTTCCAAGGATGGCGGTTTCACCGGCACGCGTTGCGCGTTCACGGTGGTGCCGAAGTCCCTGATGGCCCGGACGGAATCCGGGGAGTCGCGTCCGCTCCATCCCCTCTGGCTTCGGCGGATGACCACCAAGTTCAACGGAGTCTCGTACATCATCCAGCGCGGCGCCGCGGCGCTGTACACTCCGGACGGGCGTCGGCAGGTGCGGGAGTTGGTGGAGCACTATCTCGGCAATGCGTCCCTGCTGGTGGCGGGCGCTCGGGCCGCGGGGCTCAAGGTCTTCGGCGGCGTGAATGCGCCCTACATCTGGGTGGCGGCGCCGGCGGGCTACACGAGCTGGGCGGCGTTCGACAAGATCCTCAACGAGGCCAATGTGGTCATCACCCCGGGCAGTGGATTTGGCAGCAAGGGGGAAGGCTATTTCCGCGTGAGTGCGTTCAACAGCCGTGCGAATGCCGAGGAGGTTTCGCGCCGGTTGCAGGCGCTGAAGTGGTGATGGGGGGGCTGCCTGAAGGCTGGAGCTTGTAGTGCAGGCTTCAGCCTGTCTTGCGGCAGGTCGACACGTGTCGCGCGCGGACAGCCTGAAGGCTGGACCAGGGCGTTTGTAGTGCAGGCTTTAGCCTGTCTCGCGGCGAGTACACGCACGTCGCGTGTGGACAGCCTGAAGGCTGCACTACAAACTGCGGGGGACGATCACGCGGTAAATCCGGCTGTTGTCGTTGTCCACGGGGAGGTCCACCTGCAGCGGACCGCTCGCCGGGGGCGGGAGATTGGTGACGGTTTGCCACGAGTATCCGGTGAGGCTGGAGGCGGACTGGATGGCGCAGGTTTGCCCTGCGGGAATCTCGAATTGCAGGTGCACGAAGGCGGCTCCATCGGACGCCGACCATTGCAGGGAGACGTGTCCGGGTTCGGACTCCGGCACGTCGTTCCAACCGGGGGTCCCGGACCCGATCACGCTGCGTACCCAGGCGCTGGCCCGTGTCCAGTCGGAGGGAGGACCGTTCGGCCTTCGTATGGTCAGGGAGTACCCGCGGCCATCGGTGGCGGGCTGCCAGGAATCGTCGTAGTTGAAGTCGAGGATGGGTTCCCCCAGCGGTCCGGTAAGGATCAGGTGATCGCCTGAGTTCCCGAGGTGGCCGGTGTAGGGACCGACGACACGGGCAATGGATCCATAGCGCGAGGCAAAGGCGTCGGGATTCCGCGTCAAAATGATGTTCTCGCCAGGCCAGAGTTCTCCGGCGTTTGCGGGAAACTCGAAATGGATGCCGCCGGAAAGGATCACCCGGCCGAGGGGAAGTGTTTCGGATCCCACATTGCGAAGTTCCAGGAATTCAAATTCCTCGTCGTCGAACGGGCTGCCGGGCGGCGCTCCCGGGGGATGGTACATGATTTCGCTGATGCGCAGGTCCGGGATGGTGACGGCATAGGAGGCCTCCACCTTGGGGCTCCAGCGGGTCCCGCTGCGCGCCCGCGCGATGAGTCTGGAGTTGGCCCCAATGCCAATGGGTCCGGTGTACCGTTTGGCGCGGAACGAAATTGTGCCACCCGAAGACCGTGGATCGGTGCCGTCGAGCGTGTAGACGACTTCGGTCGGGGCGTTGAGGGCCACCGTCACCCCCGCGGGATAGTAGCCCGAGGGCTGGTTGATGGTGGGCCAGCGCAGCATCGTTGAATCGATCCAGGCGAGACGTCCGGTGACCCAGTCCTTGAGGAAGCCGATCTCGTCCCGGTAGGACGATCCAATGAAGGCATTCGGCCAGACATACTGTCCGAGGATCCTCCATTTCTTGAAATTCCGGTCCTGCGCCTCGGCGAGGAGGTTGGTGTAGCCATCGATGAGGGAAAGCACGTGCTCGGTGGTGAGCACGTTGGTGCGGAGCGAGGGCCACCGGTCAAAGTGACGCTGGGAGTAATCGACATCCTGAAACAGGCGGGCGTACCAGAGGTAATCCGTGCCGCCCACCAGCGATGCGTACCAGCCGGAGGTGTTCTGTCCGTCGTTGTAGTTCGCATTGCCGAAGCTGAGGTTGTAGTCCCAGATCGGACCCATGCGCAGACGTCCTCCGCGGTCCTTGTGCATGAAGGTGCTCAGACGATAGCCGTCGATATTCTTGGCGACTTCGACCAGCCAGTGGTGGTCGATGAAGGCGTCGGGGTCGATGAAGGCCGCGTATCCGTTGACCGGATCCCGGTAGCGCCCCCCATAGAGCGCGGACTCAAACCGGTTGATGAATCCCCGGATCCAGAGGGTTTGGTTGGTCGTCAACTCGCGGGCATGCGGCCACTCCAGCCCGAGTTCCTGTCCGTGTGACGTGGTGAAGGACGAGTCGTTGCCGTCGAGCCGGTCCTTCTTGAGGATGTAGCCTCCCGTCACCTCGGGCTCACGGACGTCCGTGGACTCGACCTCGGGAATATCCACCCGGTCGCGCCCGCCCTTCACCTTTTCGACGAGCACGTACACCCCCTGATAGTCGGAACTGTCGATGGTCCCCGTCCGGTTGACGTACAATTCGACCAAGCGGGTGCGCGGCGCGTATCGTCCGATCTCGTTGCTCAACTGGTAGGCGAGCACGTCGCGGATGAGCGTCTTGTCGGTGTACGGGGCGTACAGGACCCAGTCGGATTCCTCCGGGAGCCCGAGGATCGACACGTGCCGGTCCGCGTTGTCCTCGGACACCAGCTCGAGTCCGTAGGACTTCTTGGGAAACTGTGTCGAGCTGGATCCCCGGATCTCGATGCTTCCCCGGCTTTGCAGGCTGGGAATACGGGTCCACGACGCGCGGTCCTGTCCCGGATCGACGACCGTGAAGTAGCACGGTGCCCGGGAGCCCTCCGAGATGGCTCTTCCCAGGGTGTCGACGAGCAGGAGTGGCAGGTTGGAGGAGAATGCGGCCTGGGCGCCGGATACCTGGGAGTAGAAGGCGCCCGTCACCGGTCCGGGGACGAGACCCTCCCGAATCACTCGCGCCCGAACCGCGAGGCTGCGGTCGACGGTCAGGGGGCCGGAGTAGGCAATGGAGTTGGTGGTCGGAATGGAACCGTCAACGGTGTACCAGATTCCGACCGTGGAACCGCCTGCGGACAGCTCGAGGGTGAACGGTTCGAGGAAGGGACCCCCGGGGCGCGACAGGGCCACCGGGCCGGCGCGGTCGGGCCAGCCCGGGGCGTTGGGTTGGCGGGGAGTGGGACGTTCGAAGAAGAGGAAGGGGGGACCGGGATGCGTGGGGTCCGGTCCGCAGGAGACATCAGTGGTTTGGGGCGGATACGCGGGGGCAAACTCCGTGGCTACCGTTTGGCCGTCCGGTTTCACCAGGGCGAGGTAGCTCCCGGAGGCGGGCAGCTTGAAATTGGTGTGGAGGTAGGGGATGACGGCGGTCCGGTTTTTTCCCGAGGCATAGACCACCAGGAAGTCGTTGCTGGTGATGACCACGGAGGGGAACCGCCAGCGGGTGAGGTTGGTCGCCGTGTCGGTCAGATACCAGCCTTCCAGGTTGACGTCCTGATCGGTGGTGTTGTGCAGCTCTATCCAGTCGGAGTAGGCCCGGTCGTTGTCGATCAGGGTCGTGACGTTGCGCGCCACGAACTCACTGATTTCGACCTGGGCATGAACGGACCCCAACCCCAGCCAAAGGCACACGATTCCCAGAATCCCGGAGCGCAGCATGTCGGGGAAGTGTGACAAGAAAATGGGGGTTGTCATTGGTCATTGGGCAGTCGTCAGTGGTCAGTCGTCGGTCGTCGGTCGTCGGCCACCCACGAACCACTGACCACTGACCACTGACGACTGACAACTGACAACTGACCACTCCTGACCACTTCCTCATCCCTCTTTCCTCAGAATCTCCAGGGGCGGATGCGTTGCGATTCCCCGGTTGGAGAGGAGTCCGACGAGGAGCGTGAGGGCGGTGACTCCGGGGATGGCGAGGACGATGGCGCGCCAGGCGAGGACGTAGTCGGAGTCAAAGGCGAATCGGGCGAGCGCCCAGCTCGCGGCGATGGCGAGGATCGAGGCGAGGACTCCGGAGAGCAATCCGAGCGCGGTGAATTCCGCGACGAGAATGCCCCGGATCTGTGCGCGGGTGGCGCCGAGGGTGCGGAGCAGAATTCCCTCCTGGATGCGCTGCCATCGGCCCGATAGGACCGCCCCGGCAAGGACAAGGAGACCGGTGGCCACGGTGAACAGGGCCATGAAACGGATCACAAATCCGATCCGGGTCAGGACTCCGTCCAGGGTCTCCAGGATCAGCGTCAGGTCGATCGCGCTGACATTGGGAAAGGCGCGGACGAGTTCGCGCTGCATCCGGGCCGATTCCTCGGGGGTTCGGACCCGCGTGGCGAGGAGGAGCATGGACGGCGCCGCTTCCAGGGATCCGGCGGGGAAAAGGACGAAGAAATTGGGACGCACCTGACGCCAGTCCACCTTGCGGAGGCTCGCGATGACGCTGGGCACGGGAACCCCCTGGACGTCCCAGACCAACCGGTCGCCGACGCCGACGTGGAGATCCCGGGCGATGCCCTCCTCCATGGAGATGGGGATCGGGGCGGATTCCGCCGACCCGTCGGGGGGTGCCGGAATGGAGGGAATCCATTGGCCGGCGACCAATTGCTCGGAGTCATTCAGGTTGGTCCGCCAACTCGAACGGTATTCCCGGCGGAGGATCCATTCCGGGGTTTCCTTGCGGTCCCGACGTCCGGGTCCCTCGACGGGGCTCGACTTCGGATCGCCGACCAGGAGTTCCGTGCGCACGCCCTTCACCTCGGCGAGTCGCATGGTGATGATGGGCGCCTCGTCCAATACGGGCAGGCCGAGACCCCGGAGCAGGTTCGCAACGCCTGCCTGCTGGTCGGGTTGGATGTCGAAGAGAATCGCGTTGGGCCGTTGAGGCCGGTCGTCGGGGAATAGTTGGCGGAGCAGGACGTCCCGGGTCATCTGCAGGGTGAGCAGCAGAAATGTTCCCAGCCCAAGGGCCACCAGCAGCATCGTCGTGCGGTTGTGGGGGCGATGCAGATTGGCGAGGCCCTGCCGCCACGGATAGGGAAACGAGGCGGGGGTAAAACGGCGGGCGACCCACATGAGGCCGCGTCCGGACGCCGCGAGGATGGCAAAGGCGGCGGCGAGACCGCCGGCGACGCCGAGGCCTTCCGTCCAGCGTCGCGTTTGAAACAGGGCGAAGGCGGTGACGGCCGCTGCGATGAGCGCCAGGATGGCAAGTTGCGCCGGGTCGCGTCGGGATGGCGGACCATAGGCGGCGCGAATCGCCGCCAGCGGGGAGACCCGTCGAACGGACAGCAACGGGAGCAGCACGAAGAGGAAGCAAAGTCCGAATCCGATGACGGCGGCGACCAGGGCTCCTCTCCAGTCGAAGGCGGCATGCAGGGCGAAGGGAATGAAGCTCTGGACCAGTTTGGGAAGCTGGGCGGCGGCCACGGCACCCAGCGCGATCCCCATGCCCGTGCCGAGAGCCCCAAGAAGGAGACCCTGGGAAAGGTAGATGCCGAAGGTGGCGGGCAGCGTCGCGCCGAGGCATCTCAGGACGGCGACGTTTGCCAGTTTCTGCTGAACGTGGGTGTGCACGGCGCTGGCGATGCCGACCGCGCCCAGCAACAAGGCGACGAGGGCGACGAGATTGAGGAAGCGGTACAGATTCTCCAGTGAGCGTCCCAGATCCTCCTGGCGGCGGGCAACGGTGTCCGATTCGAGTTTCAGCCGTTGGAACTCGGGACGCCACCGCTCGACCAGCGCGGCGACGTCGGTGTCCGCGGGGAGCCGGAATTGGAACCGGTACCGCGCGAGGCTGCCCGGCTTCAGCAATCCGGTGGCGGGCAGATCCCGGTCCGACAGATAGACCCGGGGCGCGATCGTGGCGAAGGCGATGGAGTCTCCCGGAACGCGCCGCAGGGATCCCAGGATCCGGAACTCGGCATTCCCCAGGCGGACGGAATCCCCGGGCTTCAGGTCGAATTGGAACAGGACTCCCTCCTCCACCAGCACTCCGCCGCCCTGCGTGAGTGCGGCCGCGGCGGATGGGGGATCCGTCTCGAGGGTGCCGTAGAAGGGGAAACCGCCGGTGATGGCGCGGGCGTTGACCAGACGGGTGGCGTTGGAGACGACCAGCATGGTGGAGAAGCTGGTTTCCCGGGCGGATTCACCCCCGATGCGGCGCACCAGGTCGAGGACCTCGGCATTGGGAGGCAGACGGGACGTGAGCACCAGGTCCGCTCCGAGCAGGGATTTGGCCTGTTCCTGGATGGCGGAGGCGAGGTTGCGTCCGAGGGATCCGATGGCGACCAGGGCCGCGATGCCGAGGGAGATGCTGGCGGAGAACAGGGCGAGCCGTCGGCGGGACGCCCGCGAGTCGCGCCATGCCATGCGCCAGGTCCACCGGGAGAACAATGCGGTCAGCCACCTCACGGGCTCACCGTACCCCGGCTTTCCTCCCGGCGACAGGACGGCCTCCCGTTCGGAGAGGTTTGTAGTCCCACCTTCAGGTGGTTCGGTGGGGCGTGGGGGACAGGCTAAAGCCTGCACTACGAACTATGGGAGGGCGCGGATCCGAAAGTAGGCCGGAGTTGGGTCGGGCGTGGCAGCCCGGATCCAACCGGGGTTTCCAAGCGCGTTGGTCTGAAACGGGAGCCATTGACCCAGGGTGTCCGCCCGCTCCCAGGCAAACCGTGCGGACACCGCGCCCGTCGCCCGCAACGCGAGAAATCCCGGCTCACCAGGTTCCGCCACCAGACGGACTCCCGGTTCGTGCCAGATGGCGAGTCCGAGGGATTCGGCATAGGAAATTGTCGCGCGGGCACCCACGAGGTACAGATCGTTGCCGACCCAGGTGCAACCGAGCAATTCGCCATCGATGTCGGGTGACGCCCATTCCGGAGGCGGAGTCCATTGTCCTCCCCTGCGGAACCAGAGCGGAATGGCGGGGGATGCCGGGGGTGAACCGACGGCGGCGATCAAGCCCTCGTCGCTCACCGCGATGCCCCGCAGGGTTCTCAAGGAAAGTCCGTCGGCCAGTTCCCGGGCGACGTTGCCATCCCACTCCACGAGTGAGGGGCCGTTCGCGGTTTGGCTTCCTGCGAAGAGGAGATCTCCATGCGAACGGAGCAGGTGCACCGGTGCCGTGGGGCCGGGAACGTTCTGCCATTGGGAACCATCCCATGTGACCAGATTGGACCGGACCTGTCCGGCGATGGTCGCCGGGGCACACCCGGCGAAGAGACGGCCTTGATGCCGCTCAAGACTGTAGATTCGGGAAGGGTTCTGTCCGGAAGGCGGGACCGGGGCGGGCACGTCCGCGGGATCAAAGCGACCGCCGACGGCCTGCCATTGGGCTCCATTCCATTCCCAAACCTCCCCGTGGAGGGGCTCACGATAGCCGGCGATGGCGATGCGGGATCCCGAGACGATGAGGTGGGTGGTCTGTGGAATGGGCAAGGGTCCGGTCGCCTGCTCCCACAGGTCTCCGTTGAGCGTTGCGATGAAGATGGAGTCCGGGTGGCCGCTCCACCATCCAGGCGCGTGCGCGGTGGAGATCGAGCCGGACCATTTTCGGTCCACGACCACGCGCTCGCCCGACTCGTTGGTGGCTCCTTTCGTTTCGCGGAATCCCGAATCATCGTGGCGGAGGGGATAGGTGGGGATGGATCCTCCTCCACTGAAGTTGCCCACGACCACTCCCCGCGCCGCGTTCACCACGGTGGAGGTCACGATTGGGGGGAATTCTCCGCCGCTGATGGGGGCCCATTCCGAACCGTGGCGATGCCAAATCACCGGGTCCGTTCCGTTCTGGGACCAGCGCAGCGTCGGCGCGTCGAGGACGAAGACCTCGTCGCCCCGTGTGCACAGGGCGGAGGCGGGAGGGCGGGAGCTGGGATTCAATTCCACCGTCCAGGTTCCTTCCCTCAGGGAGACCACCTTGGCGGAGGTGTAGATGGGGCGATCGGTGATCTGAAAGGCTCCCGCGAGGAAGAGGTTCTCACCGGCAAACCCGATGCTGGTCGCGTTCCCGGCGATCGGGTCCTCCGTGACGCGGCTCCATTGTCCCGCCTTCCAGCGAACGAGGGTGGACACCTCCAGGCCGTCCACGGAGCCAAAGATGCCGGCCGCGTAGAGCGAATCGCCGTGCCACTGAATCGCGAGAACTTGTGGGGGGAGAAGCCCGGCGGGTCCGAAGGTCCCGAGTGATTCCCAGTCGGTTCCTGTCCAACGCAGGACGCGGTTTCCCGCACCGGCGAAGACGCCTTCGGCGGAGGCTGAAATCGCGCGGACAGGATCCGACAGCCCGACTCCCATTGGAAACCACGTTTCCGAGGCGATGTCCCATCGGACGATATTGGTGACCGACAACGCGCCCGCGTTGGTGAACTGGCCGCCCACATAAAGTTGGCCGCCGTAGCTCGCCAGGGAGAATACCGACACCGGCCGCGAACCCACACCCTCGCCCAAGGCATGCCATCGGAGGCCATCGTAGCGGGCGACCCCCAGGAGTTTTTGGCCGTCAATTTGGGTGAAGTTGCCGCCGGCGAAAAGGTCGTCTCCGACAGGAAGGAGTAGATTGAAGGGCCCGCCGTTGGTGGCCAGGGTCTCCCACCGGCGGCCGTCCCAGCGGGAGAGGCTGGGAAACACCCAGGCGGTCGTGCCCAGTTGGAGTCCGGAGACGTAGAGGCGTCCGGAATCATCCAAGGCGAGGGTGGATCGTCCGTTCGATTGAAGTCCCACCCTCCAGAGCCTCCCGTCGAAGTAACCGGCCTCCTCCGGACGTCCGGGCGCGTTCTGGGCCAATGCCGTCGATGCAAGGAGCGCGAGCCATCCGGCGGAACGCAAGACCCGGATGAGCCAGGGACTCCGGCGAGGAGAAAGGGACGTCATGGGCATTTGGAGTTGGGACCAAGAGGAGACGTGATCGCCTCTCGATTCAAGGGGTGTTTTTGTGTCGGCGATTGGGAAGGCCGGGCGCATCTCAACACGGCCCCTGTTGTTTGTAGTCCCGCCTTCAGGCGGTTTGGGCGGAGCGTGGGGGACAGGCTAAAGCCTGCACTACGAACGATGAGTGGTTTGCGGTTTGCCCTGCTGTTTGTAGTCCCGCCTTCAGGCGGTTCGGCGGCGTGCTGGGGACAGGCTAAAGCCTGCACTACGAACGCGGGGTCGCCCTGCTGTTCGTGGTCCCGCCTTCAGGCGGTTTGGGCGTGAACGCAGTCCGGCACTGGAACTGCATCGATCCGGGCCGCCGGCTTCTGGTGGCGGGGTGCAGCGTCCAGGTGCGCCCGGGAAGGCCCGACCGGGACCGCGACGCTGGACACACGCGCGGCATCCCCCGCATCGTCGCGCCCGATCTCCGCGAGCCGGGAGGATTCCAACAGTCGTGACCAACGATTCTCATTTCAGGGGTTGGGCCAAGCCGGGACCGGTTCCCCCCGGTGCAGTTGTGGGAACATCCGCGGCCGATGGGGAAACCCTCGATGCCATCGGCGGTCATTTTCGGTTGTTTCAGCTTCGGGACGGGCATCGGTTCTCCACGGACGACATCCTGACGGCGTGGTATGGGACGTCGTGGTGTCCGTCGGCCCGCACGGCGCTGGACCTCGGCAGCGGAATCGGGACGGTGGGCATGATCGTGGCGTGGAGGCTGCCCGGAGTTCGAATGGTGACGGTCGAAGCGCAGGCCGTGAGTGTGACGCTGGCCCGGAAGTCGGCCCGGTATAACGGGGTGGAGGATCGGTATGAACTCCGGGAGGGGGATTTTCGGGATCCCGGTCTGTTACGTCAGGACGAAGTGTTCGACCTGGTGACCGGGAGTCCGCCGTATTTCCCCACGGGTACCGGAGTGGAGAGCGGACATCCGCAGAAGCTGGCCTGCCGGTTCGAGTTGCGGGGGGATATCCGGGATTACTGCGCGGTCGCGTCCCGCCACCTGGCGCCGGGCGGCTGGTTTGCCTGCGTCTTTCCCCACGAACCGGCGCAACGGGAGCGGGTGGAGACGGCGGCGGCCGCGGCGGGACTGGTCATCGTGCGGCGGCGTCCGGTGGTTTTCCGCGAGGGGGATCCGCCCTTGGTGGGACTCTTCGGAATGATGCGTCGGGCGGATCTGCCGGACTGGATGCACGGGCGCACCTGGGTGGAGCCGGATCTGGTCATCCGGGACCGCGCGGGGGCGATCCATCCGGAATACTCCGCGGTCAAGCTGGCGATCGGGTTTCCGCCGTAGCTGCCGGGCGGTGGATCTCGACGGCGAACCGGAGTGGGGACCGGCGGGTCGTGGGCACAAAAAAGCGGGCCGGACATGCGTCCGGCCCGCGGTGATTCAGTGGATGGAAGTCCGCTTATTCCGTGGCGCGGAAGTATTGCGCCCCGGCGAGGTTGGCCTTGGTGATCGTGTAGGGGCTGCTGGCTCCCTGGACGTCAGAGTAGGTGCCTCCCACCGTGACAGCGGATTGGAGTGTTCCGGTATAGGTGATCACCACATTCCCCGAGGAGTCGGTGCCGACGCTGAGGGACGGGGGTGCCGCCACGGTGAGGAACAGCGGGATGCCTTCGGCCGTTGCCGCACCGAGGGAAGCCAGTTCGGCGTCGGAGAGTTTTCCGGCACGGATCTGGACGCTGTTGACGTAGACGGGGTGGAGTTCGCCGTCATCGCCGTCGCCGAAGAGGGCGGCACTGGCGGGGTCGAGCGAACGGCGGACGCCGTCGAGGAGGTTGTTGGGGGCGGTCTGGTCGGCGTGCTTCTGACCGTCGAGGAACTTGGTCACCACCGGAGGGGTGGCGGCCATGTCCACGGCGAAGGCGACGCGGTGCCATTTCTCAATCTCCATCTTGGTATTGCCTTCGTAACCGCCACCGCCCTGGCCGAAGCCACCGTCAGCGACGCGGAAGAAGAAGTCGCCGTCGGAGGTGTTGGCGCCGTCGACGTTGAGGAAGGAGGCGAATCCGGGTCCGGATTCCCAATAAACGTCCGCGATGAGGGTGTACTGGTTGACGCGGGAGCCGCCGCCGTTGGCCGGGATGCCATGGCGCATGAGCAGGCCGGAGGCGCGGTTTTCCACATCGGGGCCGCTGGGATTGATGCGTCCCGGCAGGTGAACGACCGAGGCCGGTTTGCCCCCGATGTCGGGAATCCCGTACGAGGTCGTGGTGCCGAACGTGGTGTTGGCCTTGCCCAGACCATCCGCACCGTCGAGGTACTCGAGGTCCTTGCCGACCGTTGCCGCGAGGGTGCCATTGTTGAAGTCCCACTGACCGGCGACGTTGCTCTTGGGAAGGACGACCGGAATTCCGCTCGCAGTGGCCGCACCCAGCGCGGCGAGTTCGGCGTCGGAGAGTTTTCCGGAGCGGATCTGGACGCTGTTGACGTAGACGGGGTGGAGTTCGCCGTCATCGCCGTCGCCGAAGAGGGCGGCACTGGCGGGGTCGAGCGAGCGGCGGACGCCGTCGAGGAGGTTGTTGGGGGCGAGCTGGTCGGCGTGCTTCTGACCGTCGAGGTACTTGGTCACCACCGGAGGGGTGGCGGCCATGTCCACGGCGAAGGCAACGCGGTGCCACTTGCCGACTTCCATCTTGGTATTGCCTTCGTAACCGCCGCCGCCCTGGCCGAAGCCGCCGTCACCGACGCGGAAGAAGAAGTCGCCGTCGGAGGT
>JAEUHD010000341.1 GCA_016793645.1 Verrucomicrobiales bacterium | reverse complement strand
GAGGACCGGAGGATTTCCGTGGTGGCGGATGCGCTTCCCCGCTGCGAGGTGAGCGTGGATCCAAACCGCATGAGGCAGGTGTTCGCCAATCTGCTCGACAACGCGTTGAAATATTCCGCGGAGGGGGGCCGGGTCAACGTGTCGCTGGCTGAGGAGGCCGGGGAGGCGGTGGTGCGGTTTGCCGATACCGGAATGGGGATTTCCGAGGAGGAGCAGCCCAAGATCTGGAGCCGGCTGTACCGCGGCGACCGGAGTCGGTCCCAGCGAGGTCTGGGTCTGGGGCTCAGTCTGGTGCGCGCCATTGTCGAGGCCCATGGCGGCACGGTGTCCCTGAGGAGCGCCGAGGGGCAGGGGAGTGAATTTGCCGTCCGGCTTCCCTTGAGGAGCGCCGGATGACTCCCTCTACTTGGTGATGCCCCGCTCGCTGTGACGGATGAATTCCGTGAAGTGCCGGAGTTCATCCGAGGGGGGGAGCTCAGCCTCGATCCGCGCGAGGGCATTGGGCATGGCGAGACCATCCCGATACACGATGCGATGGGCCTGTCCCAAGGAACGGATCACTTCGG
Organism: Verrucomicrobiales bacterium; assembly: GCA_016793645.1. Classification (GTDB taxonomy): domain Bacteria; phylum Verrucomicrobiota; class Verrucomicrobiia; order Limisphaerales; family UBA9464; genus UBA9464. The sequence continues at coordinate 43,555 of JAEUHD010000341.1, read as the reverse complement.
GCGCCATGCCCGCCCGTTCCAATCCGACCGTGTTGGCCTTGACCGTCACCGCGGGATCCCCGGACACCAGCATGAAGGGGGCAACGTCCTGACGGACGGGCGTGCAGGCGGCGACCATCGCGAGCCGTCCGATGCGGCAAAACTGGTGGATGGCACTCATCCCGGCGAGAATGGCGTGGTCCTCCACGGTCACGTGTCCCGCCATCTGGGCGAGATTCGACATGATGATGTGATTGCCGAGCCGGCAGTCATGCGCCACGTGGGTATAGGCAAGAAGGCTGTTGTTGGAGCCGACGACCGTGGCTCCGCCGTCCGCCGTTGCGGCGTGCACCGTGACGTATTCCCGGATGGTGTTGTTGTCCCCAATCTCCACCCGGGTGAGGCCGCCGCGCCATTTCAGGTCCTGGCTCCGCCCCCCGAGGCAGGCAAACGGGTAGATTTCGTTGCCCGAACCGAGGGTGGTGTGCCCCTCGAGGACGACGTGCGAATGAAGCCGGCAGCCGGAACCCAGGCGCACCTGTTCGCCGATGACGCAGTAGGGGCCGATTTCGCACCCGTCGCCGATCTGGGCGCCCGGGGAAATGAGGGCGGTGGGGTGGATGGAGGAGGACATGCTCAGCGGTCCACCAGCATGAATGTGACCTGGGCCTCACTGACGGTCTCGCCGTTGACCGTGCAGTCGCCCTTGGCCTTGCAAATCTTCCCCCGGGTCTTGGTCAATTCCACGTTGATCACGAGCGAGTCCCCGGGACGTACGGGTTTTCTCCATTTGACGTCCTCGGCGGACATGAAGTAGGCGAGTTTCCCCATGTTTTCGGCCTGCCGCATCAGGAGGATTCCCGCCACCTGGGCGATCGCCTCCAACTGGAGGACGCCGGGCATGATGGGATGTCCGGGGAAATGGCCTGCGAAAAATGGCTCCCCCATGGTCACCTGTTTGAGGGCGGTGATCTGGTTGCCGGCGATTCGGGTGACGCGGTCGACCATGAGAAAGGGAGGGCGATGCGGCAGCATCTGCATCACCTGATTCACGTCGAGGACGGCGCCATCGCGAACGATGGTTTCCGAGGGGGTGGTGGTCGTCACGGGAGCGGCGTTGGAGTGTGTATTGCGGGATTCAGGGCGGGAGACACGCTGGCGGGCTTCGGGGGGCGGCGGAGCAAAGGACTGGGCGGCTTCGAGGGGCTTCCGGGATTGGGCGAGGATCGCCTTCGCCAGCTCCGTGTTGGCGTGATGGCTCGGTTTCACGGCCACCACATGGGCGTGAAGGGGGCGTCCGATCAACGCGAGGTCTCCCACGATATCGAGCATCTTGTGCCGGACAAATTCCTCGGGATATCGCAACGGCTCGTTGGTCAGCACGGCGTCATCCCGGACAATGATGGCGTTCTCCAGACTGGCTCCGCGGATCAACCCGTTGCGGTAAAGGTGTTCAATCTCCTCGAGGAATCCGAACGTCCGGGCGTTGCTCAATTCCCGTTCCCAGGACTCCGGAGTCACCTCAAGGGAGTAGAACTGGGTGAACCGCCCCCCCTTGTCCACGCTGGTGCAGGTGAGTTTGAAGCCTTCGTGGGGAAAGGCCGCCATTTGGGTCTCCCCCACCTGCAACTCAATGGGGGCGGAGAGTTTGAGGGGATCTGCAGGTTCCGCCTGTGAAACGATCCCGGCCTCCCGAAGCAGGCGGACGAATTCCCGGGAGCTCCCATCGCCAATCGGCGGCTCGTTGGCGTCCAGTTCGACCACCGCATTCGTGACTCCGGCGCCGGCCAGGGCGGCCAGCACATGTTCCACCGTGTGGATCCGCACGGCCCCCTTGCCCAGGGTCGTGGAACGCTGGGTATCGACGACCAGATCCGTTCGGGCGTCGAGTTCCGGCTTGTCGTCCAGATCCACCCTCCGGAATCGGAGTCCGGAATTCGGTGGGGCCGGGGTGAAGGTGAGATTCACCCGGTTGCCCGAATGAAGACCAATCCCGGAAAAGGAGACCGCCTTTTGAAGCGTTTGCTGCTGCGGCACAGGAGGTTTGTATCCAATCTGCGCCCGGAGAGGCAAGGCATGCGGAAGGGATCCGGCGGCCCGGGTGTGGGCGGGAAAGTCCGTCCTGAAAGGCGGGATTGCCGGACGGAACAGCAGCGCGGCCGTTCTGACCACATTCTCGTTTACACTCCGCGGACCATCGTTACTTTGACGTGACGAAATTTCGTTCGGCCATGGGTCTTCAAACGGACACGATTCAGGATGCGCGGGCGTTGTTGTTGAACACGACGCTTTACCGGGAATTTCAAGCTGAGAAGGAGGAGATCCTTCGGCACAAGTGGATCGAGTCGGAGAAGGTGGGGTACGACATCGGATTTGAACGCGCGCTGGTGGAATGGATTACGAACCATCGGGCGGGTTGGAGGAAGGCCCGTCAACAATCGACAACGGCAACCAGTGCCTGAACAAGGCTGGCTTTGGTGGCCGATTGCTCCTTGAATGCGGTCCGGCGAGACTGCGAAGGAGCATCTGATGCAAAACCCCCATATTTCCCCGGTGCCGGCGCCCGATTTGGGGCCGGTATTTTTTTGTGCCCCATGAATGGAGTCCTTCTCGAACCGCAGGTTCTGGTGAGAACGATTGCCCGGATGGCTCACGAGATTGCTGAACGAAACCCGCAATCCGAGGGGCTCGCGCTGGTGGGGATTCAGAAGGGCGGGGTGGCCCTTGCCGGAAGGTTGTCCGCCGCCCTGGAGCGCGTCCTGGGGCATGCCATTCCCGTCGGACTCCTGGATGTGGCGATGTATCGGGATGACTTGGATCGCAGGGCGGCTCCCTCGCTGATGCCGACCGAAATCCCATTCGGGTTGGACGGCCGTACCATCGTTCTTGTGGACGATGTCCTGTTCAGCGGCCGCACCGTCCGGGCCGCGCTGGATGCGTTGGCCGACTTGGGGCGACCCCGGCGGATTCATCTTGCGGTCCTGGTGGACCGGGGGCACCGGGAGCTTCCCATCCGGGCGGATTTCGTGGGGAAGAATGTACCGACCTCCCTGCGTCAACGGGTGGAGGTGCGCTGGGTGGAGGACGGGGGGGACGACACAGTCCTGCTCCAGGAGGTGGCCGCATGAGCTGGACCCGGCGTCATCTCCTGGATCTTCAGTCGCTGAGCGCGGCGGAACTGACCACCGTGCTCGACACGGCCCGCGCATTTCGCGCGATTGGCGAGCGCTCCATCAAGAAGGTCCCGGCGCTCCGGGGAAAGACGGTCGTCAACCTCTTCGTCGAGCCCAGCACGCGGACGCGGATCAGCTTCGAATTGGCGGCATTGCGGCTGAGTGCCGACGTCATCAACTTCACCGCCGAGTCGAGTTCGCTGAAGAAAGGGGAATCCCTGAAGGATACGGTCCGGAATCTCGAAGCTCTCAATGCCGACTTCATCATCCTTCGGCATGGAGCGAGCGGCGCGCCCCAGTTTCTATCCCAGTTTGCCCACGCGCACGTGGTCAACGCGGGGGACGGCGCCCACGAACATCCAACGCAGGGATTGCTCGATGTCTTCACCATCCGCGAACGCCGGGGCCGCATCGAGGGTCTGAATGTCACCATCCTTGGGGACATACTTTACAGCCGGGTTGCCCGCTCCAACATCTGGGCGCTCGCCACCCTCGGGGCGAACGTCACCCTTTGTGGACCCTCCACCCTGGTTCCCAAGGTGTTTGAATCCCTGCATCCGCGGATCCGGGTGACCTGGGATTTGGAGGAGGGCTTGCGCGGTGCCGATGTCGTGAACCTGCTGCGCATCCAGCACGAACGTCAGCGCATCAGTGCCTTTCCGAGCGTTGGCGAATACGCGTCCTTGTTTGGACTAACTCCGTCGCGCATGGCGACCTTAAGTCCGGACGTCATCATCATGCATCCGGGTCCCATCAACCGCGGGGTGGAGATCGCCAGCGAGATTGCGGATGGCGTTCAATCCGTGATTCTGGAGCAGGTGACGAACGGATTGGCGGTCCGGATGGCCGTTCTATTCCTGCTCAACGGCGGGCGGCAGGGGGAATTGGCCGCCTAGGCCGCACTGATTTCGAGCCCGGGTCATGCGCCCGGTTCACGCACCTTCTGCTGCGGCCCGTTGACTATCGGGCGATGGCGGCGTCCAGAGCCTTCTTCAATTCAGACTTGGGGCGGAGGCCGACCATTTGGCCAACCACAGCGCCGCCCTTGAACACCAGCAGGGCGGGGATTCCGGAGATGCCGTATTCGACCGCAAGTCCCTGCTCCTGGTCGACATTGACCTTCCCGATGACCGCCTTGCCTGCGTACTCGACGGCAAGTTCATCCAGCAACGGGGCAATCATCCGGCAGGGGCCACACCACTCGGCCCAAAAATCCAGGAGAACGGGCACCGGGGAGCGGGTCACGGTCTCGGCGAAATTCTGCGCGGTGACGGTGACGAGATTGGGTGAGGCCATGATTCAGGAAGCGGCGGGAACGAGGAACAACAGGCGCACAATGATGCAAATGCCGACCACGACGGTGGCGAACGCGAGACCGATCTCGAGAGGACTCACCGTGACCGCGGCCGGCCGGGCTGCGGCAACCGGCGCCGGTGCGGCGGCAGGTTTCACGGCAGGAGCGGGGGCTGCGGGTTTGGCGGCGGCAGGAGCCGCGGCGGGTGCGGGTGGAGTCGTGGCTGCGGGAGCCGCCGCAGGGGCCGCGGCGGCCTGTGCTGCCGCGGGAGCCGCGGCGGGAGCCGGAATCTTGATCGAGGGGCCCGCGGCGGGCTTCGGAGGCAGGCTGATGCGAACGGTCTGCTTCTTCTGCGCTGCATCGGCCGCCTTGGGCGGTTCGGGAGCCGGTGCAGGTGCACCCGGAGTGGTGGGATCAGCCATAGAGGATGTCGTGTGAAATGACGCTAGGAAGTGCCGGCCGGGGAGTCAAACCGTTTATGGATGCGAATGAATGCAAGGGCGGTCCGGGCGAAAATCCGTTCCCGGATTTCTTCGCGAATTCCCGGTCCTGAACCCCGGACTATTCCCGGTCCCTGCTCCACGGACGGTCTCCCCGATCCCGGTCCCCCCGCCATCCGCCACCCCCGCCTCCGCCTCCGCCTCCCCGGGGGCGGTCCCCTCCGCGGAATCCGCCACCACCCGAGGGCCGTTCCTCGCGGGGGCGGGCGATGTTGACGGTGAGCTGGCGTCCACCCAGGTCCTTGCCGTGAAATTGCTCGACGGCCTGTTGCGCTTCTTCGGGAGTGCTGAACTCCACGAACGCAAAGCCGCGGGAGCGGCCGGTTTCGCGGTCGAGCATGACGTTGACGCTGGTCACCACTCCGGCGGCGCGGAAGTGATCCTCAAGTTCCCGATCCCCGATCTGGTAGGGAAGGTTGCCCACGAAGAGCCTGCGATTGCTTTCCATAACACTGCGGACACTGCCACATCGTTCGTGAACCGTCCTGCTGCGACCCGCAGGCAGGGTTCCGGACGAGGGAATCCGTCTTCCGGACTGTCCGGTTGACACCGGCACGAACGTTGCGGCGACCGCGGGAGTTGTCTCCGAACCTGTGGCCAAGTCAACGTTGGAATCTCGGATGGCGGCTTGCCTCGAAGCGGCCGGGATCCTCAGGCTGCCGTGACCTTCATGAGATGGTTGATTCGCTCCCTGGGGTTCCTGTTGTTTGGTGCCGCCAATGCCGGTGAAGTCCGGGATCCCGTCCCGCTCTGGCCCGGTGGCGCTCCGGGAGCACGAGGCACGGCTCCGCAGGATGTTCCGACCCTGACGGCATACCTCCCGGAAAGACCCAATGGGTCGGCGATGGTGATCTGCCCGGGCGGAGCCTATGCGGGATTGGCCGGCCATGAGGGAAATGATTACGCCCTGTTTCTCAACCGATACGGCATTGCGTGCTTCGTCCTGAAATACCGCCTGGGATCGCATGGGTACCGGCATCCGGCCATGCTCCAGGATGCGGCGCGAGCCGTCCGCACCGTACGCCATGGTGCTGCCGGAGGGTCGCTGGATCCCCATCGCATCGGCATCATGGGCAGCAGCGCCGGGGGGCATCTGGCCTCGACGCTGCTGACGCATTTTGATGAAGGGGATCCGCGCGCCGCGGATCCTGTGGACCGGGAAAGCTCCCGACCGGATTTGGGAATCCTGTGTTATCCGGTTGTTACGCTGGGTCCGCTCAGTCATGCCGGATCCCGGATGAACCTTCTCGGACCGGACCCGTCCCCCGAATGGATCGAGGCGCTTTCCAACGAGCGCCAGGTGACGCCCCGGACGCCGCCCACGTTTCTCTGGCACACCGTGGAGGATGCCGCCGTCCCGGTCGAGAATTCCATGGAGTTTGCAGGCGCCCTCCGGAGGAATCGGGTTCCGTTCGAACTGCACATCTACGAGGCGGGAAGGCACGGACTGGGGTTGGCGGCCAAGCCCCCGGAATTCGCCGGGGTCCATCCGTGGAGCCAGGACCTGATCCACTGGCTTCAAGTGCGGAAGTTCATTCCCTGAGGCGGGTGCGAATTGCGTCCGGTCCCTGCTTGGCGTACCACTTCGCTCCGCTATGGAGGCGCCGATCGTGGTCATCCGGGACCTTTCGAAGATTTACCGGCAGGGTGAGGTTCAAGTCACCGCCCTGAACCGGGTTTCCCTCCAGATTTCCGCGGGGGAATTTGTGGTGCTGATGGGCCCCTCCGGATCCGGGAAGTCCACCCTGCTGCACATCATCGCCGGCATTGACCGGGCCAGTTCCGGGGAAGTCCGGGTCCAGGGCATCAACGTGGCCAACCTCGACGAATCGCAACTGGCGGACTGGAGGAACCAGAACGTCGGGTTCGTCTTTCAAAGTTTCAATCTCATCCCGGTGCTCACCGCCCACGAGAATGTCGAACTGCCGCTGTTGCTGACGGCGCTGGGGCGGCGCGAACGCCGGCAGCAGGTGGATCTCGCGTTGAATCTCGTCGGACTCGGGGATCGCGGGCACCATCGACCCGACCAGATGTCCGGCGGCCAGCAGCAGCGGGTCGCCATTGCACGTGCGCTGGTCACGGATCCGGCGCTGATTGTGGCCGATGAGCCCACGGGAAATCTGGATGCCCGTTCCGCCCATGATGTCCTCGGCATCCTGCAATCGTTGAGCCGCGATGCCGGGAAGACGGTGTTGATGGTCACCCACGATCCCAAGGCGGCGGTGTTTGGAACGCGCGAACTGCATTTGGAAAAAGGGGAGCTGGCCCGGGACCTGGTGCAGGAATGAGCGAGGCCCGGCCAGAATCGCAGTCCGCCGTCCCGTCCGAGGGGCGCAGTGTCGGGGGGTGGTTCCTGTACGCCCTCGGCTTCTACAATCCGATCTCCTGGATCGGATGGCTCGCCCGCGTCTGGGTGAGGCAGTTTGGTCTGGGGCCATTTTCCTTTGTGATCCTGAATGCGGTGCGCAACCAGCGTCGCGCCACCCTGACGGTGCTGAGCGTGGCGAGCAGTTGTGCGCTTCTGGTGACCCTGCTGACGCTGCAGCGGGAACTGACGGTTCCCCCTGAGTCGGAAGGGGCGTCGCTTCGAATCATCGCCCGGAACAAGGTGTCCCTGGCCCAACCCCTGCCGGCGAAACAACTGTCGATTGTTGAAAGGATTCCCGGGGTGGTGGCGGTCTCGCCCTTCACCTTTTTCGGCGGCAACTACAAGGGCGAGGAAATGACCAGTTTCGCCCAGTTTGCGGTGGACCCGGCCCGGTTTCGCGGACTGCTCGTCGAGGGGCGGATTTCCGACGGGTCCTACGACGACTTCATTCGCGACCGGAATTCCTGCTTTGTGGGGGCGGACACCATGAAGCGCTACCACCTGAAGATCGGGGATCGGATGAAGTTTACCGGGACGTTCTATCCGGTGGACCTGGACCTTCGCATTGCGGCGGTGTTCCAGGGGACGGTGGACGACCGGGGGGTTTTCTTTCATCACAAGCTGCTGGATGAACTCACGGGTGATCCGGGAACCGTGGGGACCTGGTATCTCCGGGTGGCGTCGGCCGAGGTGTCCAATGACGTCATCGCCCGGGTGAACAAGGCCTTTGAGAATTCCTCCGCGGAGGTTAGGGCCGAGACGGAACGCGCATTTCAGATGGGCTTCATCAGCATGCTGGGGAATGTCAAGGTGCTCACCCTGTCCATCAGCGCCGTCGTGGTGTTCACGCTCATGCTGGTGACGGTCAGCACGATGAGCATGGCCATCCGCGAGCGGTTTCGGGAGTTGGCGATCCTGAAGGCCCTGGGGTATCGGCGCCGGGAACTGTTCAGCTTCATCCTGGCGGAAAGCTTCGGACTCGCCGCCCTGGGGGCGGTGGTGGGAATTGGAGGCGCCTGGGCGGTCTGGACCTTTGTGGACCTGCAGCGACTCACCAATGGGTTCCTGGTGTACTTTGAAGTCACGGTGCGCACGATGGCCTGGGGTGCGGCCGTGGCGGCGACGCTGGGGATTCTCGCCGCGATTGGCCCCTCGGTGGCCGTGGCCCGGATGAGCGTGGTGGAAGGACTGCGAACCCTCGATTGAGACTCCGTCATGGCCCTCCCGCTTCGGTATAACTTTCGAAACGTCGTCGTCCGCTGGCGAACCACCTTGTTCACGGTGCTGGGGGTGGCGGCGGTGGTCGCCGTGTTTGTGCTGCTGCGTGCGCTGGCAAGAGGCATTGAATCGACCAGCGGCAACACCGGGGACCCGCGCAACATCCTGGTCGTTCGAAAGGGATCGCAGGCGGAATCGGGGAGTCTGGTCACCCGAACCCAGTTCCGGACCCTGCAGTATTTCGACGAGATTGCCCGGAATGAGCGGGGTGAAGCGGTGGTGTCCGCGGAACTGGTGATGATTGTCAGTGCGCCCCGGCGGGGAGGCGCCGGCGAGGCGAACACGCTTCTCCGCGGAGTCACGCCCCGGGGCATGGAATTGCGTCCCCAGGTGACGCTGGTCGAGGGACGGTGGTTCCAGCCGGGGCATCGCGAGGTGGTGGTGTCCCGGCGACTTTCAGGTCGGTTCGAAGGCTTTGAGATCGGGGGGACCCTCAAGGCGGGACCCGATCATCTCAAGGTGGTCGGGATCTTTGACGGACAGGGAAGTGCCTTCGATTCCGAGGCGTGGATGGATGCGGATGAGGCGCGGTCGATTTTTGATCGGGAACAGTATTCCAGCGTTCTCCTGCGACCCAGGGATTCCGCTGCCGCCCAGGCCATCATTCTGCGCCTGGAGCAGGACAAGCGTTTGGGACTTCGGGGGGAATCCGAGACCCTTTACTATTCCAAGCAGACCATGACGGCTGCGCCCTTCCGGATCCTGGGGGGGATCCTCGGAGTGGCGATGTCGGTGGGGGCGGTGTTTGCGGCGATGAACACGATGTACGCCAGCGTGGCCGCGCGAACCCGCGAGGTCGGGACGCTGAGGGTGCTGGGATTCTCGCAAAGCTCGGTCGTGATGTCGTTCATGATGGAGGGCACGTTGGTGGCCTTGATGGGGGGGATCGTTGGCTGCGGTCTGGCGCTGGCACTCAGCGTCTACGTGCAGGCGCGGGGCGTGTACTTCGGAACCATGGATTTCCAGTCCTTTGCCGAAACCCTGTTTCAATTTCGTGTGACGCCGGACCTGGTGGGCTTGGGGCTGCTGTTTTCCATTGGGATTGGACTGGTTGGGAGCCTTCTGCCTGCGCTCCGGGCATCGCGGTTGCCGGTGATTGCCGCCTTGAAATCCGTATGAACAATGAACAGTTGAACCGTCTTCGCATTGCCTCCGAACGGAAGCGTCGACCACGGGGTGCCGTGTGGCTCATTTTTGGAGGTGTCGCCGTTTTGACCGCAGTGATCTTCTGGTTCGCCGTTCCCAGGGCGGGGGACTCGGTTCGTACGGGCCTGGTTTCAAACAAGGAGGCGGCGAAGGCCCGGGCTGACGCGGAATTGCGGGATCGTGCGGCGGTGCTCTCAGGCGGCGGAACGTCGGCCGTCCGCCCATCCGGCTCGGTGTCCAGCAACGCTCCTGCCAACCCGGTTGTCCCGGCGGGGGCTGTGGACGGATCCCTGCTCACCGTGAGCGGGTATATCGTGAATCGGGAGCGGATTGAAATCAGTCCACGGTTCATGGGCCTGGTGAAGTGGATCGGGGTGAAAAAGGGGGATGCCGTGACCAATGGGCAGGTGGTGGTCCTGCTGGACACCTCGGAGTACGAGGCGCGGTTGAACGAGATCAACGGGCAGATTGCGGTTGCCGAGGTGGCCGCCGAGAAGGCGCGCCTGGATTTCCGGCGTGCCGAGGAATTGGTCCGGGAGCGGGTGGAGATGGGGAAGGTCCTTGATGATGCCCGGCTTCAGGTCCGTTCCGCGGAGGCGCAGTTGCAGCAATTGAAGGGTTCCCGACAGTTGATAGAAACGTGGATTGACTGGTGCACGATCCGCTCACCGATCCGGGGTGTGGTTTTGGAGAAACTGGTCGATCCCGGCGAATTGGTATCGCCGCAGACGTTTGGGGGCACCCGGGGTCCCAGTACGTCCCTCATTGCGGTGGCGGATCCCCAGGATTTGCAGATCGAGATTGATCTCAACGAGTCCGACCTGCCCAAGGTTTTCCTCGGACAAAAATGTGTGGTCAGTCCCGAGGCATTCCCTGAACACAGGTACGATGGGGTTGTGGCGGAAATGGCGCCGGAAGCCAGCCGGCAGAAGGGCACGCTTCAGTTGAAGGTTCAGGTCCGGAACCCGGATCGTTTCCTGACCCCGGAACTCAGCGCCAAGGTGGACTTTCTCCCCGGGAAATAGTTCGAGGACGAGGTGGGAGGATCCTCCGTGCTCACCGGCAGTCACGGAAGGGCGCTGTAGGGGCGGTGGGGCGTTTCCAGATTTCGCCCGGGCCTCTGAAACGGGTTCTGACTCGATTCGATGGTGCTGGTCAAAATTAGCCACCGCACCGGGTTGTCTGTTCAGGAATCCTGAGGATTTTTATGGAGGCAACCTCCTGTTTGAAAGCGGGTTAAGACGGGTCAGGACTTGAGGGGTTTTGCGAGCTGGCATTCCTGGTGCTCAGACGAGAGGCGTCTGCATTCGGTGATCGTTTCCGGCCAGGTATTCCTGGTGTGGGAGACGGCCGCGGCAGCCACTGATTCCGTTCCAAGAAACGCCATGAAGAAAATCGAAGCGATCGTGAAACCATTCAAGCTTGAGGAGGTGAAAGACGCCCTCCACGAGGTCGGCATCGAGGGCATGACCGTCAGCGAGGTCAAAGGCTTTGGCCGGCAGAAGGGGCACACGGAGATCTACCGCGGGAGCGAGTACACCGTGGATTTTCTGCCCAAGATCAAGGTCGAGGTCGTGGTCGCCGACGGCAAGGCCGCGGAAGTTACCGCCGCCATCATCAAGGCCGCCAAGACGGGAAAAATCGGCGATGGAAAGATTTTCGTTTCCACGGTCGAGGAGGCGATTCGCATCCGCACCGAGGAGAAGGGCGAAAGCGCTGTCTGACCGGGAATTCCCACCAAGAATCCAGACTCCCCCAATCCCATGAAGAAACTTTTCAATACTCTCCTGCTGGCCGTTCTCGCCCTGGCTGTCGTTCCGGCGGCTCCCCTTCGTGCAGCCGATGCCCCCGCCCCCTCGCTGGAGCAGCGCATCGCCTCCCTGGAGGCATACGTCAACAACACGGATCCCACGGCGCCGCTCAAGGACAAGGACGGCAAGATTCCCGATGGCCTCGCCACGCCGACCTCGGCGGCGGCCGGACCCGGCCACAATGGATTCCAGATGGTGTGCGCCGCCCTCGTGTTGTTCATGACCCTCCCGGGCCTCTTCCTGTTCTACGGCGGCCTCGTCCGAAAAAAGAACATGCTGTCGGTGGTCGCGCAGTGCTTCGGAATTGCCGGATTGGTGACGATCCTCTGGTACCTCTTCGGCTACAGCTTTGTCTTTGCGGACGGGGCGAAGGCGTGGATCGGCGACTTCTCGAAGTTTGCCATGCTGAAGGACGTCGGTCCTGGGCCGAACACCAACTACGCCTACTGGGTGAGCCATAGCGTGTTCAGCATGTACCAGTTGATGTTCGCGATCATCACCCCTGCGCTGATCCTGGGGGCGATTGCCGAGCGCATGAAGTTCTCCGCGGTGCTGCTCTTCGTCGGAATCTGGATGGTGGTCGTCTACTTCCCGCTGGCCCACTGGGTCTGGGGTGTGAACGGCGCCATGAACGGCGTCTGGAACGCGGATGCCAAGATCAAGGCCATCGACTTCGCGGGTGGCACGGTGGTGCACATGAGTTCCGGATGGAGCGCCCTGATTCTGTGCCTGATTCTCGGACCGCGCATTGGCCATCCCAAGGAACCCATGCAGCCGCACAGCATGACCATGTGCGCCATCGGCACCGGAATGCTCTGGGTCGGTTGGTATGGATTCAATGCCGGTTCCGCGGTGGCCGCGGATGGCATCGCCGCCAACGCCTTCATGACGACGACCATCGCTGCGGCGGTTGCGTCCTTCGTCTGGGCGCTTCTGGAGTGGGTTCTCCGTGGCAAGCCCTCGATCCTGGGCTTCTGCTCCGGCGCGGTTGCCGGATTGGTCGTGGTGACGCCGGCCTGCGGGTTCATCACCGCCGGCGGTTCGTTCGCCATCGGCATCCTGGCAGGCCTGGTGCCCTTCCTGGCGTGCGCCTACCTCAAGCCGGCGTTCAAGTACGATGACGCCCTGGACACCTTCGGAGTGCACGCCGTGGGCGGAACCCTGGGTGCCATCCTCACGGGCATGCTGGCCCGCAATTCCGCCAACGGGAACCTCGCCACGAACCTGAAGGCCCAGGTCACCGACACCCTCTTCCAGCCGCTGCTGGTGGAGCAGTTGAAGGCGGTCGTCGTCACCCTGGTGCTCTCGATTGTCGCCACGGTCATCATCGCCTTCATCGTCAAGGCCGTCGTCGGACTTCGTCCTACCGAGGAGGTGGAACGGACCGGTCTCGACGTCTCCGAGCACGGCGAGGAAGCTTATCACGGTTGATCCAACCGTTTCGCACCCGGGGGGCCAATAAGCGCAGCCAGAGAGCTGCGCTTGGCCCCCCGGTTCTTTTTTTGGGGGGATCAGACTACCCGGATGATCAGTGCTGTCGTGTTGTCCCGTCCGTCGTTGCCCACGGATAGGTTCACGAGCCGGGTTGCCTCCGGCAGGGGTTCCGGCGATGACGCCGAATCCCGGAGGAATTCCTCAATCTGGGCGTCAAACAACCCTCCCACCAGGCCATCCGTGCACAGGAGGAAGGTGTCGCCGGGTTCGTATCCGACGGCACCCACTTGGGGATCGACAAACTGATTGCCTCCTCCGAGGGCTTTTTGCAGGACGGATCGCCGCGGGTGCGTCCTGGCCTCACGCTCGTTCAACTGCCCGTTCCGAAAAAGCCAGCCGACGTAGGTGTCGTCATGGCTCAGTTGACGAAGGCCGCCACCCCGGGCCGGCAGGTAGTAGATGCGGCTGTCCCCGACGTGTCCGAAATACACCCACCCCGGGGTAAACCAGCAGAGACTGAGCGTGGCTTCCATGCCGGAACACTCCTCGTAGCTGCCGGCCCAATACCTCATCGCACCGTGAATCTTGACGAAGAGTTCCCCGAGTACGTCCGAAAACCCCGAGGAAAGTCCGGCCGCGGTCTGCTGAAACGCCCGGGGTAGCAGCGTGGTGATTTGTTCAAGGGCCAGGCGACTTGCGAATTCGCCGGCGGATGCTCCGCCCATGCCATCACTGACCGCGAAGGCGAAGTCATGGGAGCGTGTCTCCGCGTCGCCAATGCTCCCGAGTCGATGGAGCTCCCGGGCGTCAAACTGGAGCGCCAGGAAGGAATCCTCGTTGTTGGGACGGACCCTTCCGCGGTCCGTCCGTCCCGACCAGCGAAGTCGGGACGGTGCGGGGGATTCCGTGGCGTTCATGGATTGGGGTTGGGCGGGGACATTCGGAGCAGGGTGGCGAACTCGAAATCGATGATACAGAAGCGGCCGTCGGACTGCCGATAGGTCACATTTCGGATATCGGGATCGTCGTGGCGCACTCCAAAGGATTCGAGTTCGGCGAACAATTCGCGCGCCCGTTCGGCGTCGAGATGCTCGACGCGACTTCCGCAGTTGGTGGTGACGATCCTCAATCGATGCTCGTCGGCCTCAAGCAGCCGCGGCACGAAAGGACATCCGCGGTCCTCCAGGTAATGAAGGATCCGGACCTCATTGGCGAATCGCTCGGGAGCGTTTGCTCCATGGTAGGCCTTGATGACCCGGCCATCGAAGGTCAGGTGGACAGTGGCCCGCAGCGTATCTTTGACCTTGATCATGCGGAGGGTGGTTTGTTTCGGTCCATGTGGTCGAAACGAGCCAGGCTCGTCGGGGCCGTTGGGAATGATCTCCTTGAACTATGCGTTGGCATCTAACTTAACTCCAGCAGGATGCAGCGGCATCTTGATTCAGAAGGGGCGACCGGGCACGATCTTTCTGAGGCGGCATTCCGTCTGCTTCCAGCGAAGGCTGCATCGGTAGTACTACAACGCAATTCTGCATCCACATCCATGGCCAAATACAAACTCGAATACATCTGGCTCGACGGCTACGAACCCGTTCCGAACCTGCGCGGCAAAACGCAAATCAAGGAGTTCGACAGTTTCCCGAAGCTGGAGCAGCTGCCCATGTGGGGCTTCGACGGCAGCTCAACCCGTCAGGCGGAGGGCAAGAGTTCTGATTGCATGCTGAAGCCCGTCGCGGTGTATCCGGATACCACGAAGAAGAACGGGGTTCTCGTGATGTGCGAGGTCATGATGCCGGACGGCAAGACGCCCCATCCCACCAACTCGCGCGCCGGCATTCTGGATGACCCTGACGCCTGGTTTGGGTTCGAGCAGGAGTATTTCCTTTATAAGGATGGCGCTCCGTTGGGCTTCCCCTCGGGCGGTGGGTTCCCGCCGCCGCAGGGTGAGTACTACACGGGCGTCGGCTACAAGAACGTGGGCTGCATCGCCCGCGAGATCGTGGACACCCACCTCGACCTGTGCCTGGACGCCGGGATCAATCATGAAGGCATCAACGCCGAGGTGGCGAAGGGCCAGTGGGAGTTCCAGATCTTCGGCAAGGGTTCCCGGACTGCGGCAGACCAGGTTTGGATCGCCCGCTATCTGTTGGTTCGCCTCTGCGAGAAGTACGGCGTGGACGTCAACTTCCACTGCAAACCGCTCGGCAAGGATGTCGATTGGAACGGCTCCGGCATGCACTCCAACTTCTCGACCAAGCACATGCGTGAAGTCGGCGGAAAGGAATACTTCGAGAAGCTGATGGCGGCCTTCGACAAGTACAAAAACGAGCACATCGCCGTGTATGGTCCGGACAATCACCTGCGTCTGACCGGACTCCACGAAACCCAGTCCATCGACAAGTTCAACTACGGTGTTGCCAACCGTGGGGCTTCGATTCGCGTTCCCCACAGTTTCGTGAACAATGACTACAAGGGCTATCTCGAGGATCGGCGCCCGAACTCCCAGGGAGATCCGTACAAGATCGCCAGCCGGATCCTGCAGACCATCGCCACCGTTCCGACCAAGTAGGCCGATTCGTCCTCCAGTTTCCCAAGCGGCGCGGGTTCACCCGCGCCGCTCTTTTTTTGGTGACCGGGATTTCGGACGAGGAATGGCCCCGCGACCGCGGCCGCACTACCCAACCACGTCCACCAGGCGCTCCAGTTCCTCCTGTGTATTGTAGAAGTGGGGACTCACCCGGATCCATTGGCGTCCTCCCCGCTGGGTCCTCAGGGAGGTTACAATCCCGGCGGCCTGAATCCGGGCGTGGAGGGAAACGGATTCCTCCCGGGGGCTCGAAAACGTCGTGATGCCCCCGGTATTCGCCGGGGGAAGGTCGGGGAGGAGCACCTGACAGCCCCGGGCCTGCAGCGCTTCGCAAAGCCAAATTCGTTTCCGCGTGAGGTCCGCTGCGATGGAGTCCACTCCAAGTTCCTCCAGCAGGGCGAAGGACGCCCGCAATCCCGCGAGGCTCAGTAGATTCTGGGAGCCGGCCTCATAGCGGCGGGCGTCCGGCCGGAACTTGATTTGATCCTGAACCACGAATTCCGGGCATCGGACGTTGTTCCAGCCGTGGACGATCGGCTGCAATCGGTCCTGAACTTCCTGTCGCACGTACAGAACTCCCGCCCCACACGGTCCCAGCAGCCATTTGTGGGCGTCGGCGGCGAGAAAATCGACGTGTTCCACCGTGGTGGGAAAGGCTCCGAGCGTCTGGATGGCATCGAGGCAGAACAGGATTCCCCGGGATCGAAGCCAGCGGCCCACCGCTTCGATGTCGAGGCGCCACCCGGAAATGAAGTGACAACTCGCCAACGCAACGAGTCGGGTGTCCTCATCCACCTGTCCCTGGATATCGATCAGGCGAGCCTGTCCCAATTCCCGGAGGTTGAGGAATCGGACCTCCACACCCCGATCCGCCAGGGCCATCCACGGGTAGACGTTGGAAGGATAGTCGTCGTGGTAGACGAGGATGTTTTGACCCCGTTTCCAGGGAAGTCCCGCGGCGACGAAGCTGAGCGCGAGGGAGGTGGGGCCGATGAAGGCGATTTCACCGGGTTGTGCGTGCAGGATCCCGGCGACGAGACTCCGGGTGTCCTGAAAATACCGGGGAGGAAGTCCCGCTTCCTGATCGTCCAGGGTTCCCGAGTTGGCCCGGGCATTGATGGCGTCGGCGACCCTGCGCGGCAGGGGGCAAACCGCCGCGTGGGCGAGGAAGGTCCGGTGCGCCGTCACCGGGAATTCCTCCCGGCGGAGGGCTTCGTTGGCTTGAAGTTCGGCCAGCGTCAAGTGGGTGCGGGATCTGGGTTAGCGGTAGGGTTGGTGGAGCTTCACCTTCTCCGAGGAGCGGATGCGCATGTTGAGCAGTTCGACGCCGACGGAAAACGCCATGGCGAAGTAGATGTACCCCCGGGGGATATGCTGGTGGAAGCCCTCGGCGACCAGCATGGTGCCGATCAGGATCAGGAAGGCGAGCGCCAGCATCTTGATGGTGGGATGCCGTTCCACAAAAGTGCCGATCTGGTTCACGAAGACGAGCATCACCACCATCGACAGGACCACCGCGGTGATCATGACCGACACCTGTTTCACGGTTCCAACGGCGGTGATGACCGAATCCAACGAAAACACGATATCCAGGAGTAGAATTTGGATGACGACCGATTGAAAGCTCGCCGCGCTGCCGGAGGATTTCTCCCCGTCGGCACCCTCCAGTTTCTCGTGGATTTCGTAGGTGCTCTTTCCGATCAGAAACAGACCGCCCACGAGGAGTATGAGATCCTTGCCGGAGATTCCGATGTCGTGTCCCGCCACGGTGGTCGCCCAGAACGGCTTGTCGAGTCGCATCACCCAGGCGAGGGAGAGCAGCAGCAGAATCCGGGTGATGAGGGCGAGGGACAGGCCGATGCGCCGGGCGCGGGATCGCTGATCTTCGGGAAGCTTGCCGCTCAGAATCGAGATGAAGATCAGGTTGTCGATGCCGAGAACGATTTCGAGAAGGGTCAGGATGGCGAGGCCAATCCAGAGATCCGGGTTCAGGAGGGTATCCATTCGAGGCGGGCTGAGGTTCTCGAAATTCCGGCTCCTCGTGCAAGCGGAGACGGACTGTGGAGATTCCAATGGGACTGTGGGGAAACAAAAAGGGCGCCCTCACGGGCGCCCTTGAAGAAATCAACGATTCGAAACCAAGCCTTATTGGCCAGTCCGGTACGGGAAGATCCAGTTCTCTTCGGAACCGGTGGACTGCAGGGAATCCCGAACCTGATCGCGAAGACGGCCGGAGGTCAGCTGCTGGACCGATCCGTCACCGAGGAGGAGGTTGCCGGCATTCTGGTGGATCTTGCTGCTGTAGCCGAGGGTGTTGTTGGGGGCCTGTCCCTTGTTGTCGGCCTTGACGATGACCTTCACGCCCTTGGTGCCGGTGCCGCTGGCGCCGTCGAAGTTGGGGGGCGTGGATCCGACGCTGTTGGTGATGTTGCGATCACCGCTCAGGATGGTCTGGGGATTCTCCTCGCTGGCGGTGATGCCGAGGAAGTAGCTCACGCTGGCATTACCCTTGAAGCCGTTCGACATGACGAGGGCGATGAAGTTCGGGGCAACCTTGGTATCGCTGTCCGAGGGGCAGGCGACGATCTTCGGGGTGCTCAGCTCGTTGGAAAGAACGGCGAACACGGCCCAAGTCGGGTTGTTGACGAGACCGGCCGGGATGTTGCCGACCGGGAAGCTCGCGGTGGTGTCGATGTACTCCTGCGCACCACCCTCATTGGTGCTCACGCTCCAAGGGAACCGGCCACCGTTGTCGGTGGCAAAGATCCGGAGGGCGAGACCCACGTTCTTGAGGTTGTTGACGCAGGCGATGCGGTTGGCCTTCGCCTTGGCCTTGGCGAGCGCCGGCAGGAGCATGCCGGCGAGGATCGCGATGATCGCGATCACCACGAGGAGTTCGATCAGCGTGAATGCGCTGATTTTCTGCTTACGGAGACGATTCATAACTTTTGGTGTGTGTGACGGAGTTGTGTGGCGCGGACGATAGTGAGCGCTCACTTTTTGTGTCAACGCCTTTCTCCCCTCCGCAAGCATTGCGGGTGCCATGACGCGCAAGGGTTGATGCGGAGGGGTTTCTGCCGGTGGATCTGCATCCGGTGCGCGAGGATTGGCGTTCTTGCGTGAAATTCACGCACGAGGTGCTTCGCGGGGTTGCTGGAGCAGACGGGATGGCGGGGAGACCGCGACGATGGGCTTCGGATCCGGGAGATCTGGCGGCTCTTCCGGATGTTCGATGCGTGGTCCTTGCACGGTCACACGGGAATGTTCCCGTTCCGATCCCTCGAGGGCGGGGTATGGGGGCGGGTGAATGCCGGCCTCGGTCGTGGCGGTCCCTCGCCAGAATTTCGGGCGAAACGGCGACCGGCGAATTCCGAGTTGTCCCTCCGCGCCGTGAGGGGTCCCATTTGAAACTCAGGATTCCCCTTGCAGTGAAACGGGACCCGAATATGCTCCGCGGCCTTTAACGAGCAGCTTCCGAGGCTTTTTATGCGACGTCCCAAGGGAATCAAGACCAAGAAATCGGTCTCCAAACGATTTAAGATCACCGCCAAGGGGAAGGTGATGGCCCGCCACTCCGGCACCCGCCATCTGCTTTCCGGCAAGAGTGCCAAGCGCCGCCGCCGTCTCGGCGAGTGGAAGGAGCTGAGTTCGACCGACGTCTACAAGATCAAGTCCTGCCTGCCGTTCTCCCATTGAGCGGGCGCCCCCCTTCGTTAACTCCAAACCCGATTTTCTACCATGCGTGTCACCAATGCCCCCGCATCCCGCAAACGTCGCAAGCGCATGCTGTCGATGGCCAAGGGCTATCGACTCAAGCGCAGCAAGCTGTATCGCTATGCCAGCGATGCGGTTGATCATGGACTCCAGTATGCGTACCGTGATCGCAAGGCCAAGAAGCGCACCTACCGTAGTCTGTGGCAGGTTCGCATCAATGCCGCCGCCCGTTCCGCCGGCATCACCTACAGCCGGCTGATCGAGGGGATCAAGGCTGCGGGAATCGCCCTGGACCGCAAGGTGCTTGCGGATCTGGCCGCAACCGACGCAGCCGCCTTCGGAAAGATTGTGGAGTTGGCGCAGGGTGCCCTGAAGAACAAGGCCGGTGCCGCCAAGGCCTGAGCGTTCGAAGGAGGAGCTTTGACGCGGACGTCCTGAGCGGGCCGTCCGCGTTTTCTTTTCGCACCCGACTCCGGGGCCCCAAGTGTCCGGTCCAATTTCCCAACCCACGAGCATGTCCCTTCTGGAACGCATTGAATCCGTCAAGCTGTCGGCGCTGAACGAACTTCGGGGCGCTGCGGATTTATCCGCATTGGATCGAGCCAAGGGCACCTTCCTGGGCCCGGGCGGCCACTTTACCATGCTGCTGCGGGAATTGGGGACAATCCCCAGGGAGATGCGACCGGATGCCGGCAAGGCGTTGAACCTCGCGAAGCAGGAGATCGAGTCCAGCCTCATCGAGCGGCGTGAGGAACTGGAGCTCCGGGCGACGCTTCCCCAGGGACCCACGGATGTCACGCTGCCCGGGCGTCGCCGGGGGGTGGGACGGCAGCATCCGCTGACCCTGGTCACCGAGGACATCATCCGTGCGTTTCGCAAACTGGGCTTTGTGGTTGCGGACGGTCCCGAAGTTGAGGACGAGTACCATTGCTTTGACGCGCTGAATACCCCGGCGGACCACCCCGCGCGTGACACCCAGGACACGTTCTATGTGGACGCTCCCGGACGTCCGCTCCTGAGGACGCACACCTCCTCCGTCCAGATCCGGGTCTTGAAGCAGATGCCGCCGCCGATCCGGATCATCGTGCCTGGCCGGGTGTATCGGAGGGACAATGCCGATGCGACCCACAACCCGACCTTCCATCAGATTGAGGGCTTGTATGTGGATCGCGGGGTGACCGTGGGGGATTTGAAGGGGACCGTGGAGTCCGTGTTCCGCGAGCTCCTCGGCTCGGATGTCCGCCTGCGGTTCCGTCCGCACTACTTCAGTTACACCGAGCCCAGTCTGGAGATCGATTTCTCGAATGCGCTGGTGCGGAAGCTCGGCAAGGACTGGCTCGAAATTGCGGGTTGCGGCATGGTGCATCCCCAGGTGCTGGAGAACGCGGGATGCGATCCGGAGGTTTGGAGTGGATGGGCATTTGGATTCGGCATCGAGCGGATCGCGATGCTTCGTTACGGGATTACGGACATCCGCTTGTTTTACGAGAATGACGTCCGATTCCTGCGGCAATTCTAGGTTCCGTTCCTCGCTATGAAGATCACGCTGAATTGGCTTCGTGAGTACGTCGACTTTGCGGGTTCGGCGGAGGAACTCGCGGAGCGCCTCACCCTGCTGGGGCTTGAAGTGGAGTCCGTCTCGAGGACCGGAGGCGGCTTCGAGGGCATTGTTGTCGCCGAGGTCCTGAGCCGGGAGAAGCATCCGAACGCTGACAAGCTGTCGTTGTGTCGGGTGGCGGACGGTCATCAAGAGCGCCAGATTGTGTGCGGCGCACAGAATTTTCAGGCGGGGGACAAGGTCCCCCTGATCCTCCCGGGAGCGACCCTTCCGATGAAGCCGGGGGACAAGGAGCCGTTCACGATCAAGGTGGGCAAGATTCGGGGTGTCGAGTCCCATGGAATGTTGTGCTCCGCGACGGAGTTGGGAATCCGGCCCGAGGACTTTGGACATCGATCCGAGGACGGGCTCCTGATTCTGCGGAAGGACGCTCCGGTGGGACAGCCTTTGGCCGCCTACCTGGGAATTCCCGAGGGGGACACGATTCTGGATCTGGAGATCACCCCAAACCGGCCTGATTGGAACAGCCTTATTGGCATTGCCCGTGAGTTGGCCGCTGACACGAAGAAGGACCTGCGTATTCCCGACATCCAGGTTGCGGAAGCGGGTGTTCCGGTGGCGGATGCCGCTGAAGTCCGGATTGAGGCGCCGGATCTTTGTCCCCGCTACACGGCCCGGTTGGTCCGGGGGGTCAAGGTGGGCCCGAGTCCGGACTGGCTGCGGAGCGCATTGGAAAAGGTCGGCCTGCGCAGCATCAACAATGTGGTGGACGTCACCAACTATGTGATGTTGGAGACCGGCCAGCCCCTGCATGCCTTCGATGTCCGGCGACTCGCCGCCGGGCAGGATGGCCGGGTGTCGATCATCGTCCGGCGGCCCGCGGCGCAGGAAGCCTTTGTGACGTTGGACGGGGTCGGGCGATCCCTGGCATCGGATGATCTTTTGATTGCGGACGGCAGCAAGGCGATCGCGCTGGCCGGCGTGATGGGCGGGGAGAATTCGGGGATTGCCGACGGGACGACGGAAGTCCTGATCGAGTCCGCCACTTTTTCACCAACCCAGGTTCGCAGGACCAGCAAGCGGCTCGGATTGCGGACGGACGCCAGTTATCGGTTTGAGCGGGGGGCGGACCCCGGAATTTGTGAGTGGGCGAGCCGACGATGCGCGGAATTGATCGTTCGGACGGCGGGAGGCGCGGTGGCGCCGGGGGTGATTGACGTTCAGCCGACTCCCTGGACGCCGAAGGTGATTCCCCTCCGGATCCACCGGGCCGGAGAAGTCCTCGGAGTTGAGGTTTCCCGGGAGGAACAAATGGGATTCCTGAACCGGCTCGGATTGGAGCCTGTCGATTCTCCCGTGGAGACCGCCGGCGCCGTGGTCGGATTTCGCATCCCGAGCTGGCGTCCGGACCTGAAGCGCGAGGTGGACTTGATCGAGGAGATTGCTCGGCTCTATGGGGTGGACCGGATTCCGGCGACGCCTCCCCGGGGTGCGAAGGGTGCCCACCCTTTTGACGCCGTTCATGATCAGATGTCGGAGGTGCGGGAGCTGCTTTGCGCATTGGGCCTGGGGGAGGCGAAGGGACAAACGCTCGTGAAGGATGCAGTGGCGGGGAAGATTTCCGACGGAGTGGTGGCCCTGACCCATCCGTTGAGCGCCGAAATGAGCGTGCTGCGTCCGTCCCTGCTGCCCGGGCTTCTGGATATTCTCGGGCATAATGCAACCCGCAGGAACACCGACGTCCGGCTCTTCGAGATCGGACGCGTCTTCCGGTGCGAGCGGGACCTGCTTCATGAAGGGTGGCGTCTGGCGGTTGTCCTCACCGGAGCGCGGGATCCCGGCTTTTGGTCCGGCGCGGACCGGGGAGCCCTGTGCGATTTCTATGATTTGAAGGGAATCGTCGAGGAGTTGCTCGAGAATCTGGGCCTGAGGGGCATCCACTGGAGCCGGGTGGAGGCGTCCTCGGACTGGTGGTGGGAATCCGCGACCGTTTCCCTGGGGGGCAGGCTGCCTTTGGGAAAGCTGGGACAGATTCGGCCCGCCCTCGCCAAACAATACGGGTTGCGCCATGCAGTGCTGATGGCGGAGCTGGATCTTGACGTTCTGCTCGCCCGGCGCCAGTCGGCGCGCCAGTTCAAGCCCTTGCCCCAATACCCGGCGAGTCAGCGGGACGTGGCGATCATTGTCCCCGAGGATGTCACCCACGAGTCGGTGCTGGCGGCTGTCCGCAAGGTTCAGCCGGCCCATCTGGAGGCGGTTGAATTATTTGATGTGTTCCGGGGCCGCCATGTTCCGGAGGGATTCAAGAGCCTCGCCTATGCCTTCACCTATCGGGCTGTGGACCGGACCCTGAAGGACGAGGAGGTCAACGCGGCGCAGGAGGCGCTGATTTCGGCCTTCAAGACGGCCCTGAAGGCGACCGTCCGCGAGTAGGCCCTCCCGGTTTGCGCGATTCGGAGCCCACCCTCAGATAGACGGTGAACAATTCCCGTCCGTGCGGTTTTGCCGACACCAGTTTGAAGTGTTTCGCGTTCGCGAGTTCGGCGAATCCCGGTCCGTCCGCAATGGAGGGGGCGGTCCTGCCTCCCATCAAGAGAGGGCACAGGGTGAGGTGTATTTCGTCGACGCAATCCGCGGCGAAAAGGGCGGCGTTGAGAATGCCGCCCCCTTCAACCACGAGCCGCCGAATTCCCCGTCGTGCCGCGAGACGGGCGAGAGCGGTTCCGAGCGATTTCGGATCACCCGCATAGGTGACCACGTCATTCGCGAGCCGGCGAAGTCGGCGGATTCGGGACGCGCTTGCCCTGGGGGTGACCAGGACAATGATGGGAGAAAAGGAGTGTCGCCACAATTCGGCCTTCGAGGACAGGCTTCCCGCGGCCGAGGCGACGATTCTCAGCGGGAACTCCTGCAACCCCCTTCGACGTCGATTCCTTCGATGGCGTTCTCCTCCGTTGCCCAGCGTCGCGTTGGTCTCCTCCACGGTACGTGCCCCACAGAGGATGGCATCCGCAGTGGACCGGAGTGCGTAGAGTGCCTCCAGGTCCTGATCGCTCCCAATGCGCGTTACCCGGCGATTGGCCGAGGCGACTTTTCCATCTGCGCTCATGGCCATGTTCACCACGACCCAGGGACGCTTCGGGACTTTCGGATTCGTCTCTGACATGATTCCGGATTCAGGTGATCAACATGGCATCCCCGTAACTGTAAAACCGATACTTCAATCGGACGGCCTCACGATAGGCGTGGAGGATCCGCAACCGGCCCGTGTCCAGTTCTCCGGGGGCCGCGAAGGCGCTGACCAGCATCAGGAGTGTGCTCTCTGGCAGATGGAAGTTGGTCAGGAGTGCATCCGCAGCACGAATCACCTGGGGTGGATGCAGAAAAATGCGGGTCCGGCCGGATCCGGAAACCAGGGTGCCGCCGCTCCCGCGAACAACGTGTTCGAGGACCCGGACGCACGTGGTGCCCACGGCGACGATCCGCCTTGAGGCGGCCCGGGCGCGCCGCCATGCCTCGGCGGTTTCCTCGGGCACGGTGAAGCGTTCCTCGTGCATCCGATGATCCTCAATCCGCTCCGTTTTCACGGGGGCAAAGGTGCCGTGGCCGACATGCAGGGTCAGAAAGCGGATCTCCACTCCTCGCTGCCGAAGTTTTTCCAGAAGTTCGGGGGTGAAGTGAAGACCGGCGGTGGGGGCCGCCACGGAGCCTTCATGGCGCGCATAGACCGTCTGGTAACGGATCCGATCTTCGGTGTCGCACTCTGAACGGGAGCGCGAGACGTACGGAGGAAGGGGAAGCTCTCCAAGGGAACTCAACGTGGCCGTCAGATTGGAGACCCCTTCGAATTGCAGGAGGCAATTTCCTTCGGAATTCTTTTCGAGAACGGTGGCCCGGAGTTCCGAAGGCTGCATCCGGCGGTTCCACAGTTGGATTTCCGTGCCGGCCCGGACCCGCTTTCCGGGTCGGAGCATCACCCACCATCGCATGGGTGCCACCTCCTCCAGCAGGAGGATTTCCACGGCGCCCCGGGTGGCCACCTTGAATCCATGCATCCGGGCGGGGATTACCCGTGAATCGTTCAAGATGAGGAGGTCTTCCGGACGAAGGAGCGTCTCCAGGTCGCGAAACACCCGGTGTTCGAGATCCCCGCTGTCCCGATGAAACACGAGGAGCCGGGACTCGTCCCGTCGGGATGCCGGATGCTGGGCAATCCGGTCCGGGGGCAGGTCGAAATGAAAGTCTTTGGCGATCAAGGGATGACGGGACGACAGAATCGAAATTGGAGCATCCTGACTTCGGAGGCGTAGTCCCTAGTCTCCCCTGAAGTTCCCACTCAGGTCCCCAAAATCAACGCAAACGATAATGGGTGACTCCTTGCGGGCCGACTTCCCTCTTCAAGGCCGGGAACCATGGTGCCAAGGCAGGCGCAAAGCCGCAGAACCACGAAAACCGTTTGACGGTTTAGGGAGAAATAGGGTTATCTAGGGCCAAGAAGTCAAATTTAGGAGTCTGGCCCTCTCACCATGTCCGATCCTGCCGCCCAAATGAGCGATCCCGTCGGGAGCGCTTCCGCCCCTTCTGGGGCGGCCGGCGGAGATTGGGCGTCCTTCAAATGGCGCCATACCCACAAACTGGATGGCCAGAAGCGTGTCGCGTTTCCGGCAATCTGGCGTCCGAAGGATCCCTTGATCGAGTACACGCTGATCTTGTGGCCGCATCAGCATTCGGGACGCAAGCACGGTTTTATCTTGGGAATGGTGCCGGAGCGGTTCCGTCAATTGCAGGACAAGCTGGCCGCGGGGGGGTTGGGAGATGATCGCACCGGGACTTTGCGTCGGGCGATCTTTCCGAATTGCACCTCCATGCGTCTGGATCCTGCGGGACGGCTGTGTCTGCCGACGGACATGGCGGACGCGATTGGATTGCAAAAGGAAGTACTCTTTGCCGGTGGTGGCGCCGATTTTGAAATCTGGGATCCGACCACCTTCCAGCGCTGTGAACAGGCGGACGCGGTGACTGCCGCCGAGGCCTTCAAACTCCTCAAGTAATCATGTACCTCGCCAAACTTCTGTCCGGTTTCTTCGGGGGACGCGGGACGTCCAGCGTTGAACCCCTCCCCAGTCGAGAGTCCGCGGAACCCGTCCTGTTTGGGGAACCTCGTCGCCCGGCGGACATCCGTTTTTCCCCCGGCGCGGATGGACTGAAGGCCACGGCGAGCCCCAGGAGTGCCCGTCGGATCCGACGAAGCTGGTTCGGCTGGCTTTGGGGTCGGAATCGCCGTCGTGACGCCGGTGCGCGGATGGTTCAGGGGGAACTGCTCCTGACCCAGGTCCGTCCGGTCCGAAACGACTTTCGGGAGAATGACGATCACGGCGTCCGAGCCCGTGCGAAGGTGCTTTATGAGACTCCACCCGCCCCGGAACGGCGCGACGATCAGGATCATGCCTGGAACCGTCTTCGAAACCGGAGAACGACCTCGCTGGTGGTTTCCGGGGAATAGGACATGCACGGTGACCGACTTCTCCCATCAACCCGTCCTTTTGGACGAAGTACTCTCGGCAATCCGCCCGAAGAACGGGGGCCGGTACTTCGACGGATGCTGCGGTGGCGCTGGTCACAGCGTGGCGATCCTGGAGGCCAGTGCGCCGACGGGTTTTCTCTACGCGTGCGACCAGGATGGCGATGCGGTGGCGGCGGCGACGGAGGATCTGGCGCAATATGCCGGACGATTTGAACTTCGCCGGCTGAATTTCTCCGAGGCGGTCAACTGGGTGCCGCGGGGAAGCTGCGATGGCATGTTGCTGGACCTTGGGGTGAGTTCCCACCAGATCGACACGGCCGAGCGCGGATTCAGCTTCCAGGCGGATGGTCCGCTGGACATGAGGATGGACCGGCGCAGGACCCGGACCGCGGCGGACCTGGTGAATGAACGTCCGCCCGCCGAACTGGCTCGGATTTTCTGGGAGTACGGCGACGAGCATGAGTCGCGGCGGATTGCGAGGGCCATCTGTGAGGAGCGCACCCGGTACCGGATCGAGAGCACGCGCCAGTTGGCCAGCCTGGTGGCGCGGATCTCACCGCGTCACGGCCGGCGGGTCCATCCGGCGACCCGGGTCTTTCAGGCGTTGCGGATCGCCGTCAATGACGAGTTGGGGGCGCTGCAGCGCGGCCTGGCGGGGGCCATGAATCTCCTGCGTCCCGGAGGTCGTCTGGCGGTGATTTCGTTCCATTCCCTGGAGGACCGCGTGGTGAAGGACTTCATGAGGAACGAGTGCCGCGACTATGATTTGCCCGCCGGCGCGGAGGAGGATCTGCCGCATTTGCGCATTCCGCGGGCGGCTCGGGCGGTGCTGGTCCACCGGAAGCCCGTCCGTCCCTCGACCGGGGAAGTGGAGTCGAATCCGCGCGCCCGCAGCGCCCAGCTGCGGGTCCTGGAGAAACGTTGACATGGCCCGCACGGAACAGGGTGGAAGCGTGGAACTCCGCTGGAGACGGCTGGGGTTTGCGATGTTTCTGGTGGTGGGAATCGCCTTTCTGACGGTCGGGTACTCGCTTCAGCGCCGTGCCCATGACGTGCTGGGAATGCAGATCAAGAAGATGGAGAAGCAGGCGGAATGGGCGAAGGGAAACGTGCGAAGCGCCTCCGAAACGCTCGCCCGCCTGAAGCGGCCCAGTTCGATTCTTCGGACCGCCGCGGAGATGCGTCTCGACCTCGCTCCCATTGCGCCCGTTCAACGGCGGGTGATTTATCTGCTGCCCCCCCTCAATGCCGCCGGTTCCGACTCCGGGGAGAACGGAGCTTATCCGCCCGCCGGTCGTACAAACCTGATGCCGCTGCGGGCCCTCACTGGTTCCGCGGCATTCCCGGTCCGCGCCAATCCCTAAGCATGGACCGATCACTTCAATTCCGTCGCCTGTGGCTGCTCACCTGGGGGCTTTCCCTCGGGTTTGCCGCGGTGGCGGTCCGCCTGGTGTATGTGCAGTTCATCAATCCGCATGACGTCGGGTCTCCGGGTTTTCCGGATCAGGAAGTGGCGACGATGCGCCCGGCATTGAGGGGTGAGATTCGGGACGCATCGGGGGTTCCGCTTGTGCAATCCCGGCTCGCCGTGGTGGTGCGGGCGGATCCGGTTCGGATTGGTCCGTTCGCAGTGGATGTTGCCCGGCTTGCGGCCCCGTTGTTGGAGTTGCCGGAGTCGGAGGTGCTTGCACGGCTTCAGCCGGTCCTGGTGCCGTATACCAATCTGACGGTGGTCACCAATGGGGCCACGGTGACCACCAACCGGGGGCTCGCCTTCAGGCCCAGGAGATCGAATGTCGTCGCGACCAACGTCTCCCCCGCCATCTGGGACCACTTGTATGCCGCGCTTCAAACCAATGCGTTCCCGGCAAGATCGGACCTTCAGGCCGAGCAGATGAGATTGCGGGAGCGGGTCCGGGCGGACCGCGAAGCGCTGCCGTGGTGGGATGCACCCCATCGGGTGGCGCTTCACCGCCGTTTTCTGGCCGAGGACCGGGTGCTTCGGCGGAGGATCCGGGAGGTGGAGAAGGATATTTTTCCCTGCCGCCGCAAGGGGTTGTTCCCGGAGTTTGTCCAGTTGCGCCGGTATTCCCAGGACGAGCTGGCGGCGCATGTGCTGGGGTTCACCACCAACGATCACTCCGCGGATCTCACCGAGCCGGGTCTTCCGCCTCCGATTCGCGGGGCACAGGGGCTTGAGCAGCGTTGTGATTCGGTGCTCCAGGGCAGCCCGGGTATCGTGACCACCCGGATGGTCCTGGGGCGGGAGTATGTGCCCGGGCGGGCTCGGGATGTGGAGCCGGTGGACGGCATGAATGTGCTCCTGTCGCTCGATATCCGAATCCAGGAAGCCGTGGAACGGGCGTTGGATGAGGCCCTGACCCGTCTGAATCCCATGTCGATGTCCGCCATCGTCGTTCGGCCTGCGACCGGGGATATTCTCGCCCTGGCGAACCGGCCCACCTTCAACCCGAATCAGCGGCGGGGGGAGAGCCTTGAAGCATTCAAGAATCGGGCCCTGACCGAATCATTCGAGCCGGGGTCCACGTTCAAGGTGGTGACCTGGGCCTCGGTGCTCGAGGCGGGAAAGGCATCGCTGGACGAGAAGATCGATTGTCATGGGGGCCGGTGGGTGGTTCCGGGGACTTCCCGAGCCATCCAGGATGTTGAAG
Organism: Verrucomicrobiales bacterium; assembly: GCA_016793645.1. Classification (GTDB taxonomy): domain Bacteria; phylum Verrucomicrobiota; class Verrucomicrobiia; order Limisphaerales; family UBA9464; genus UBA9464. Next base: position 14,517 of record JAEUHD010000341.1, on the reverse strand, counting down.
GCCACCACATGGGGTGGGTCACGGTTGAGGAGGCATTTGCCAACTCCAGCAACGTGGGGGCGGTCCAACTGGGACTGCGGCTGCAGACAAACCAGTTCCTGAGGGCGATTCGGGACTTCGGCTTTCTCGCCCGCACGGACATCGAGTGTGCCGAACTTTCCACCCAGTACTCCGCGTCGAAGGGACGGATGGTCCTGAGCTACGGCGAATCCCCGGGACGGCTTCCGAGTTGGGACAGCCTGACCCCCAGTTCTCTTCCCTTTGGATACGGGCTTCGTGTGACCTCCCTTCAGACCGTGATGGCCGTTGCAGCGGTTGCCAACGGAGGCGTCCTGATGAAGCCGCGGCTGGTTCGGCAGATTCAGTCGCCGGACGGCCGGGTGGTCTGGGAGTATCCTCCGCAACCGGTTCGAAGGGTGGTCAGTTCAAACACGGCCGCGCTGATGGTGCGGGCCATGCGATCCGTCGTCGAAGTGGGTTCCGGAAAGTCGGCGGCCCTGGACGACTTTGAGGTCGCTGGAAAGACTGGGACGGCAAAGCTTTTCATCAACGGAGTCTACAATTCGGCCAACTATTACGCTTCCTTCGTGGGCTTCTTTCCCGCCTATCAGCCGGAAGTGGCCATCATTGTGACTGCGGATCGCCCGACGACGGCGGGCAAGTCCTACTACGGGGGGAAGGCGTGTGCGCCGGTCTTCCGTCAGATCGCCTCGGAGGTGGCCAACGTCCTTCAGCTCACGCCGACGATATCCCGCACGAACTCCGCGGCCGGACTCGATGCCGGTGGAGCCGCCGCCCACTTTGCCCGTCAACCCTGAACCCGGAGTCCTCCATGTTCCTCGCCCGCGTTTCCGATCCCGAAGCCTGCCTGAAGGCGACCCTCCTTGTGCTGTGCTTGATTTCGATGCTTTGACCCCTGGCCACCGGATGAATTGATGGATCCGAGAAACCTCCAGGAATTGGCGGCGGCGTGCGGCGGTGAACTGCGCGGCGGTTCCGGTGCCGTTGTGGTGCGACGGATTACCACCGATTCGCGGGATGCCGCGCCGGGCGACCTGTTCGTCGCGCTTTCGGGGGAGCGCTTTGACGGACATGACTTCCTGGCCGGCGTCGCCGCACAGGGGGCTGCCGCCGCGCTCGTCTCCCGCACGAGGGCTTCGGGGATCCCTCCCACCCTGCCGGTCATCGTGGTCGACAATTGTCGGGATGCCTTCGGGAGGATTGCGTCGGTCTATCGTCGGGACTTTGACATACCCGTGGTCTGCGTGGCCGGATCGAATGGCAAGACGACGACCAAGGAGCTCATTGCCGCGGTCCTGGGGGCGGGGATCCCGACGCTGAGGAGTTCCTCGAGTTTCAACAACAATGTCGGGGTGCCCCTGAGCCTTCTGCGTCTGGAATCCAGTCACCGCGCCGCGGTGTTCGAGGCGGGCACCAACCATCCCGGTGAATTGGCCCCCCTGGTGCGGATGATTGCCCCCCGGATCGGCGTCCTGACGAGCATCGGGCGTGAGCATCTTGAGTTTTTTGGCACGATCGACGGGGTGGTGGAGGAGGAGGGGTGGCTGCCCGAACTCCTCCCCTCCGCCGAACAGGGGGGAGTCCTGGTGCTCCCGGGTTCTTCGCCGCAGGCCCCGGAACTGGTTCGCCGAACCCGCGCCCGGGTGGTTCGCGCCGGGTTGGGATCCGGGAACGACTGGCAGGCGGGGATTCGCGCGATGGATTGGAGCGGCACCACGTTTTCCGTGCGGTCACCGGATCCGGCGTGGAACGGGGAGTACACCATGATTCTCCCGGGGCGCCATTCGGTGGTCAACGCCCTGTTTGCCCTGGTGGTGGCGCGGGAGTTGGGGTTGGAGGGCTCCCTCGCCCGCGAGGGCCTCGCGGCATTCCAGCCTGCGGCCCGTCGCATGAACCTCCTGGCCGCGGCCGGCGTGGATATTCTGGATGACACCTACAACGCCAATGCCGACTCGATGCTGGCGGCCCTGCAGACGCTGTCGGATCTCCCCTGCTCCGGGCGGCGGGTGGCGGTGTTGGGGGACATGGCCGAACTGGGGACACATGCGGAGGCCTCTCATGAAGAGGTGGGCCGCATGGCGGCCCAGTTGGAAGTGGACGCGGTGTTTGCCGTGGGGAGGCGTGCCCTGGTCACTGCGAGCGCGGCCGGAGTGGGCCGGGGACGGGCATTTCCGGAGGTCGGCTCCGCCGCGGCTGCGGTCATTCATTACGTCCGGGCGGGGGACGCGGTCCTGGTCAAGGCGTCGCGGTCTTCGGGACTTGAGCGGATCGTGAACGCATTGGTGCGCCAATTGGAGCTTCGCGAGGCGGCTCGCATGCCGGGGTCCCTCTGAACCATGCTGTACCACCTGTCCAATCTGATTCCCTACGCGCCGTGGACGGTGTTCCGGTACGTGACGTTCCGGTGCGCCGGAGCCGCGGTGACGGCCCTGCTCCTGAGCCTGTTTCTGGGTCCGAGGGTCATCGGCTGGCTCCGGGATTTGAAGTTTCGACAGAACTACCGGCCCAAGGATGTCATGGCGGGCGCGGATGCCACCGCCGCCGCCGCGGACATCGCCAAGCGCGGAACTCCCACCATGGGGGGGATCCTGATCGTGCTGGTCCTGGATCTTTCCGTGCTCCTTTGGGCGCAATGGAATGCCCATGTCCTGCTGACGGCACTTTCCCTGGTCGTCCTGGCCGGGCTTGGGTTTTACGACGACTGGCTGAAGGTGACGAAGCAGGACAGCGCGGGAAGCAGTTCGCGAATCAAGCTCGCGGTGCAGTTCGCGCTGGCATTGGCGATAGGGCTCTATCTCTGGCGTCTTCCCTCCACGGAGTCGCTGGTCGCCGACATTCAGATTCCCTTTCTCAAGAACCCCGTCCTTGTGGGGGTCCCGGCGGTCGGGATCGTGATGGTCATGCTGACCATCGTGGGCAGCTCCAATGCCGTGAATCTGACGGACGGCATGGATGGATTGGCGATTGGCTGCACGCTGATTACGGCGTCCGTCATGGTGATCATGACCTACATCGCGGGGAATGCGGTGTTCGCCAAGTATCTGCTCGTTCCCCATGTTCCGGGTGCCGGCGAACTCACGGTGGTCTGCTCCGCCCTCGTGGGAGCCAGTCTGGGGTTCCTGTGGTTCAACTGTCACCCTGCTGAAGTGTTCATGGGGGACACGGGATCCCTGGCCTTGGGGGGGGCCCTGGGGATCATGGCGGTGTTGATCCACCAACCGCTCGTCCTCGTGATCGCCGGCGGTGTTTTTGTGGCCGAGGCCCTGAGCGTCCTGATTCAGGTCGGCTGGTTCAAATTCACCCGCAGGCGCTACGGGGTGGGGCGCCGCATCTTCCTCATGTCACCGTTGCACCACCACTTCCGGAAAAAAGGGTGGCCCGAGTCGAAGATCGTCACCCGGTTCTACATTGTCGCGATGCTTTGCGCCGTCGTGGCCTTGAGCAGCCTGAAGGTCCGCTGAAATGAACCCTCCTCCTTCCCCCACGGATCCCGCCCCCCGGAGCGGTGTTTGCTTTCAATGGATGGCGCGAAAAACGCCCTTGAACACCGGTTTCGAGGGCTTCGGACCATTCGCACCTTGCAGCTGTGGCCCGCATCACTTTAATCGCCTGAGCCGGCGACCCGAAAAGGGTCGATGGCCAGGTGGCGTGCATGGTGGCGCCCGCCGGTGTGAACCATTTCAAATTCCAGTCCTGGAATCGTACCCTGGGTTTTTGCCCCGGGTGGGATTTCTCCGGCTGTGTCCTCCCCGAGTGGCGGAGACAACATCGTGCCTCCGTCCCATGCGGGCATTTCCCGGACTCCGGGGTGGATCGAGGGTCCACCCCGGCGCCCGTCGCACCCAAACATCATCCACTGACCGCGCCCTGACCGGCGCCCTGAATCCATGAGCACTCCCAATCCGTTGGTTCCCCAAGGCTCCCTGCTGGAGCAGCAGGCCAAGAGCAAGTCTACGTTCCAGGTGGCCGCCTTCATCGTGGCGCTGCATGTCGTCATCCTGGGAGGGCTTTTGTTCCTTGGGTGCAAGAAGGAGGAGAAGGGGCCTGCAAACCTGCCCACCGACTCGCTGATCACCCCGCCTGCGGTATCGGCGGAGACAAACATCCCGCCCGCGGATCCGTTTGCCATCCCCACCAATGCGGTGGTGGCGACGCCTGAGCCCCTCTCGAACCCGATCGCTCCGGTGGTGACCACGCCCCTCACGCCCCCGGTGGTTCCGTCCGCCCCTGTGGAAACCGTGGCGTCCGGCGGCGCGACCTCCGAGCACGTGGTCCAGAAAGGGGAAATCGCCGCCAAGATTGCCCGGAGCCATGGCGTCACGCTCAAGCAGATGCAGGACGCCAACCCCGGCATCGATCTGGCAAAACTGAAGATCAATCAGAAGCTTCAGATTCCTGCGGCGGCCACCGCCTCGACGGGATCGCCAACCGACGTGGGCGGCGGGTCGGGGGGGGGCGCAGTCGCTTCCGGAGGAACCCAGGCCACACACACGGTGAAGGGTGGGGACAACCTCTCGCGGATCTCCAAAAAGTATGGCGTCACCGTCAAGGAAATCCGTGCCGCCAACGGTTTGAAATCCAATGACATCAAGGTGGGTCAGAAACTGAAGATCCCGTCGCATGCCGACGGGGCGAAGGGTGCCTCCGGTTCCGCGCCGGCACCGGAGGCATCCCAGGCCCAGGATCCCTTGCCCACGGTGAATCCGGTTCAGCCCACCAAACCCTGATTCCCGAATTCCCATTCCCGGGGTGCCGTGACCTCCTCAAACACGGTGCCCCGGGGAGTCTTTCAACGCTCCCGCCATGAACAGGACCATCACCGTTCTCCTCGCCACGGTGGCTGCCCTGGTTGGATTGGGGCTCGCCATGCTGGCCAGTCTGACGCTGGCCAATTTGAACAGTCAGCGCTTCGCCGCCGGGGCGGGGGTCTGGCATCCTTGGATGATGAAGCAGGGCGCGGCCTGCGTGGTGGGCTTCGTGGCCCTGTGTGTGATGGCGACCCGCGACTATCGAAGTCTGGAGCGGTGGGTGTGGCCCGTTTACGGAATCACCCTGATCTCCCTCCTTCTGGTCCTCACACCCTTTGGCACCTCGGTCAAGGGAGCCCAACGCTGGATTCTTGGGGTTCAGCCCTCCGAGTTTGCCAAAGTGGCCCTGATCCTGTCCCTCGCCTGGTATTCCGCGAGGTTTTCGTACCGAATGCAGACCTTCACGACGGGCGTTCTGGGTACCGGGGCCATCGCGCTGCCGCTCCTCGCCCTGATTGTGGTGGAGCCGGACAAGGGGACGACCTTGCTCCTGGCATTTGTCACGGTCTCGCTGATGCTCGTGTCCGGTGTCCGCTGGTTCCATGTGCTGATTCCGGTGGTTCTCGGAGGTGTCGCCTTCGGGTTCCTGATTGCGGGCAGCGGCTACGCCCGGGATCGCGTCCGGGCCTATTGGAATCCTGAAAGCAACCCGGCGTTGACTTACCAGGTGGACCGGTCCCTGGACGCCATGGGGGCCGGAGGGATCCGCGGCACGGGATTCGGAGCCGGAACTCAGAAGTGGAACATCCCCGAGGTGTCGACCGATTTTGTGTTCCCCGCCGTGGGTGAGGAGCTCGGACTCCCGGGCACCCTGTCGGTCGTGGCGGCCTTCCTCATCCTGTTGGTGAGCGGCGCCGTGGTTGCGCATCGGGCTCCCGACGCATTTGGGATGGTGCTCGCGTCCGGGGTCACCTTCGTCATTGCGGCCCAGGCGCTCGTCAACTTGGGCGTGGTCACGGACCTGCTGCCCAACAAGGGCATGGCCCTCCCGTTCCTGAGCCGCGGGGGCACCGGCACCGTGGTGATGCTGACCCTGGTGGGCTTGTTGATTTCCGTCGCGCGACGGTCCGGATTCGATCCCGGTTCCGAGGGGCGCCGGCTGGACAATCCCTTTGGCGACGCGGATACCGACTTCCCACAATGAAACCGGACTCCGGCGTTCGCCGTGTTGCCATCGCCTGCGGGGGAACCGGGGGGCATGTCTTTCCCGGACTCGCGGTCGCCCATGCTCTGGCCGCCCGGGGGATCGAGGTGGTGCTGTTTGTTTCCCCAAAGGACATTGATCGGAGGTCCCTTCACGGGCGGGCGGCTGGATTTCGTGTGGAGTGCCTTCCGATGGTTGGATTGACCCGGGGGAATCTGCCTCTTTTTCTCAGGGCGCTGTGGCGGGGGTACCGGGTCTCCCTCGGCATCTTCTCGGAATGGCTTCCGGACGCCGTCCTCGGAATGGGCGGATTCACCAGTGCGGGTCCGATCCTGGCGGGGTGGCGCCGCGGTGCCTTTTGCTGTTTTCATGAGTCGAACGCCGTTCCCGGGCGGGCCAACCGATGGTTGGCCCGGCTGGCGGATGCCGGTTTCGTCGGCTTTTCCTCAACCGCGGGAAGGTTTCCGGTCCGACGCATTTGGGTGACGGGTACCCCCGTCCGAACGGAGTTCCGGACGGCGAACCGAGAGGCGGCGTGCGCCGCCCTGGGCCTTGATCCGGTGCGTCCCGTGCTGTTGGTGATGGGGGGAAGCCAGGGAGCCCGGGGAGTCAACCAGTTGGTGGTGGCGGCGGTGCCCGGGCTTGCGGATCGGTTTCCCACGCTCCAGTTCTGTCATCTGACCGGGGTTTCGGATCAGGAAGCGGTCCGGACGGCCTACGCTTCGGCCGGAGTGCCCGCGTTGGTCCAGCCCTTCTCCGATCGGATGGACCAGTTGATGACGGCCGCGACGGTGGCGGTCAGCCGGAGTGGGGCGTCGTCCCTGGCGGAGTTGGCTGCGGTGCGCCTGCCGGCCGTTTTGATTCCGTATCCGGACGCGACGGACGATCATCAGCGTCTCAATGCGGAGGTGTTTGCCTCGGCCGGGGCCGCCAGGATCCTGGACCAGGTGACGGCGGGGCCCGGGGACCTTGTCTCCGCGCTCACCGACCTGCTGGCGGATCCGCACCTGCGGGACTCCATGCGCGATGCGCTGTCCGAACTGGATGCACCCGATGCGGCGGAGCGGATTGCGGATGGGATCGAGCGCCGGGGCCACTCCGCGGGGGAAGGCCCGGAACGGAAGCCGCGTCCGCCGGCCGCGGATGGGCGCGCCGGACGCACGGTGGCTCGGCGGCATCTGGAGGAGGTCTCATGAGTGCCCCGCTGCGGCTCAGCTCCGAACCTGTGGGAGACTTGGTCGAACGGGAGGCGCGCCACGCGGAGACCATCAGCTACCTCTTCCGCGATTTCCATATCGCGCTGCCGAAGGGCACGATGATTCTCCGGGATGAATCCCTTGCCCGGCGGACGACCCTGAGGGTGGGCGGACCCGCCGATTTGTATGTCGAGCCGGGGACGGAGGACGCACTGGCGTCGGTGATGGAGCTTTGTTCCCTTCGCAGCATGCCCGTTTTCCTGCTCGGGCGCGGATCCAACCTGCTGGTTCGAGATGGCGGGTTCCGGGGAGTCGTGGTGTCACTGGCGGCTGCCGGTTTCTCACGGATTGAAGGCGAGGGAGTATTTCTTCGGGTGGGCGCGGGAGCCCGCCTCAAGCAGGTGGCCGTCGAGGCACGCCGACTGGGCCTGGCGGGGTTGGAGTTTCTCGAGGGCATCCCGGGGTCCATGGGCGGCGCGCTCCGGATGAACGCCGGCGCCATGGGGCGGTGGACCTTTGATGCCGTCGAACAGATTCGGGTGATGGACCATTACGGGGCCATTCGCGACGTGGCGAGATCCGCCATTGATGTCGAATACCGGAACTGTCCGCTCCTGCGGCAGGAAGTCGCCGTCTCTGCGCTGCTGAAAGGGGATCCGGCACCGCCCGACGAGGTCCGGGAGCGGATGGATACCTACAGCCGGAAGCGCTGGGAGTCGCAGCCCAACCAGCCGAGTGCGGGCTGCACCTTCAAGAATCCGTCCCCGAACCTGCCCGCGGGACGGCTGATCGATGAACTGGGGCTGAAGGGCACCCGGGTGGGGGACGCCATGGTGAGCGACGTGCACGCCAATTTTCTGGTCAACCTGGGCCGCGCGACCGCGCGGGACGTACTGACCCTCATCCAGTTGGTCCGGGACCGGGTTCGGGATGCCCGGGGCATCCAGTTGGAGACGGAGGTTGAGATCCTCGGGGAGGACTCCCCATGACGACGCCCCTTCACATCGCCGTGTTGCTGGGCGGGCCCTCCGCCGAGCGGGAGGTGTCCCTGCGCTCCGGGGGCGCGGTGTCGGGGGCCCTGAAAGCCCTGGGACACCACGTCACCTGCGTGGATCCCGTTCCCGGAAACCTGAGGATTCCCCCGGGCACGGACGTCGCCTTCCTCGCGCTTCATGGCACGTACGGGGAGGACGGGACGGTGCAGTCGGAACTGGAATCCCTGGGCATCCCCTACACCGGATGCGGCGTTGAAGCCTCGCGGACGGCCTTTGACAAGGTGTTGACCAAGGTCCGCCTTGTGGATGCGAGGATTCCCACGGCGCGTTCCGCGGTGTTTCGATCTCCGGATTCCCCATGGCCGGGGCGGGACTGGAGTCCGCCCGTGGTGCTGAAGCCCATTCACCAAGGCAGCAGTGTCGGACTTCAATTCGTGGATGATGTGGCTTCGTTCCCGTCCGCCCTTCGGGAGTCGTTCCGGCATGATTCCGGGGTGTTGATGGAGGAGCGGATCCTGGGACGCGAAACGACGGTGGGAATTCTCGCCGACGCTCCGCTGCCGGTGGTCGAAGTAAGGCCGCAGAGCGGAGCCTACGATTACTCCAGCAAGTACACGGCGGGACGCACGGAGTATTTTTGTCCGGCGGATTTCCCTGCGGAGACGACCCAGCGGATCCAGGAAACCGCGATCAGGGCCTTCCGGGCCGTCGGCGGGCGGGACTATGCGAGGGTGGATATTATGGTCCGGAAGGACGGATCCCCGGTGGTTCTGGAGGTCAATACGCTTCCCGGAATGACGGAGACGAGTCTGCTTCCGAAAGCGGCTGCCGCATCGGGGATGGACTTCCCGGCGCTTTGCCAGCGGATGGTGGAATTGGCGCTGGGAAGGAGGGGGGCTCGGGCATGAAATCTCCGTTTGGAACCCGCCCCCCCAATCGTCGTCGCAATCGGCGGGACGATTTGGATTTCCTGCTCTCCGCCAATACCGGTGCCCGCCGCGTTTCGCGGCGCTGGTGGACCGGTCCCGTGCTGTTCCTGATTCTGTCGGGGGTCCTTTACCTTGGTGGAGGCTGGGCGGTTCGTTTGGTGCGCGAACGCTGGTTGCATCGCATTGATCGGCTGGCGCTCCGCCACATCGAGGTGGTCCGGGACGGGTTGTTGTCCGAGGACGAAATCCGTTTACTGGCGGGAGTGGAGGTTGGGCGGAACGCCCTGACGGTGGATCCCTATCGAGTGCGGGAGCGTCTTCGCCGGCATCCCCGCATCGAGGACGCGCAGATCCGGATCGATTTTCCGGACACGCTCCGCATCTCGATTCGTGAGCGCGTTCCGGTGGCCCGGTTGATGTTGCCGCGGCTTGGGTCTGCGGAGACCTATCTGCTGGTGGATGATCTTGGGTCGGTATTCCTGCCCTTCAACCGAGGGGCGGTTCCTGCGGACGTGATCGAATCCGAGTCGGCGCTTCCCACCCTTCTTGGAGTCAACGCCGTCGGTGCCGCCGTGGGGCGCACCTTGTCCGATCCTCAGGTGCTGGCGGCACTCCGGCTTCTGTCCACCTTTGATGAAAGCCCGCTGGTCTCGCTGGCGGACATCATCAACGTGGATGTCGGTTCGCCCCCCGTGCTGACCTTGCTGACCCGCGGAGGATCCCAGATCACCCTGGCCACCGACCGCGACTTTGGGAGCCAGCTTTGGAAGTGGTATTCGGTTCACCGGCATGGGTTGGACAACGGGTTCCTCATTGCGTCGCTTGACCTGAGCATCACCAACAATCCGCCCCTGCGCTGGGTGGAGGTCCCCCCGGCAACCAATTCGACTCCTGCGTTGAATCCCACGCGGGATTCGCGTCCCAAACGCAAACCCCATCGCCGCCATGCTTGATCCCGGACAGATCCTTGTTGGACTTGAAATCGGCACCTCGAAGATCTGTGTTGCCGTGGGGGAGGTGGCCGAGTCAGGCGAGTTGACGATCACCGGATTTGGCCAGGCCCGTTCCCGGGGGGTGCTCAAGGGGGAGGTGATTGATCTCGACAAGGCGGCCGAGGACGTTCGGGAGGCGCTCGCCCAGGCGGAGGATATGGCCGACGTCGAAATTGAGGCGGTCTATCTCGCCGTCTCGGGAAATCACATCCGGGCCCTGAACAACCGGGGCGTCCATTCCATTCCGACCGTGGATCGCGAAATCACGGTGGACGATGTCCAGGAGGCGCTTCGGAATGCGAAGGGCAACAATTGCCCGGCAGGATACGAGATCGTGGACAGTGTCCGGCAGGATTTCTGTGTGGACTATCACTCCGTGTATGACAATCCCGTTGGGATTGTCGGATCCCGCATTGAGGCCAGCGTCCATGTCATCCAGGGGAGTTCGCGCCGGATTGAAATGTCCCGTCGCGCCGTGGAGGGGCCCACTCCGGTCCGGGTGGAAAAGGCGGTTTTCAGCGGCCTGGCGTCGGCACTCGCGGTGTTGACCTCCGAGCAGAAGGATCTGGGAGCATTGGTACTCGACGTGGGTGGGGGAACCACGGAATTCGCACTTTTTCAGAAGGGGCTTCTGCGACATTCGGGGGTGCTTGCCGTGGGGGGGGACCATGTCTCCAATGATCTTTCACTTGGCCTCGACATTCCGCTCAGTCTCGCCGAGGAACTCAAGATCTCGCTCGGAAGCGCCGTCTCGGAACCGGGCGAACGGGCCACCTTCCACACCATCCCCGGAACCCAGGGGCTTCCGGAGCGGCGCATCAGTCTGTCCCATCTCCGCCGGATCATGTCCCTGCGCTGGGAGGAGACCCTGGAATTCGTGGCACGGGAGTTGGCCGAAACCCAATGGCTTCGACAGGCGCGGGCGGGGGTGTTTCTCTGCGGAGGCAGTGCCCGGACGCAGGGGCTTGACGCCCTGGTTCGGCGGGTTTTTCAGCTGCCAGTCGCCCGGGGGCAGGTCCAGAACGTATCGGGGCCGACCGAGGTGCTGGAAAACCCGGAATTTGCCACGGCCATTGGGCTCGTCCGCTACGGAGCCATGCGTTCCGAACGTCGGCCGCGCCGGTGGAGCTTTCCGCTGCTGGGAGTGCTGTCTCCGCGCCTTCGGCGAAAAAACTGAGTCCCATGAACCCGGAAAACAATCCTCCCTTGTCTTCGACCCCGATGTCGCCAGCACCCGTGATCCGCGTGGTGGGTGTGGGCGGCGCCGGAGGGAAGCTGGTGCAGAGCTTGGTGGAGTTGGAGCCTTCGGCTCTCGCCAGTGTCGTTGATGCCGACGCTTCCGTGCTCTCCCGGTGCGCGGGGGTTCGGACCGTCCTTGTCGGTGAGTCGATTCAGAGGGGAATGGGGTGCGGGGGGGATGCCATTCAGGGGGCGAATCTCGCCGAGGCGGATGCCGGTCGTCTCCGGGAGTTGGCGGGTGCCTCGGAAATGCTCCTGTTGGTCGTGGGATTGGGCGGAGGGGCGGGTTCCGGAATGGCACCCGTGGTGGCCCGGCTCGCCCGCGAGCGCGGTGCCCTGGTCGTGGTCCTTGCGGCGATGCCCTTTGAATTCGAAGGACGCCTCCGTCGATCCAACGCCCTCCAGGGGTTGGGAGCCCTGCGAACCGTCTCGGACCTGGTGATCCCGGTTCCGCATCAGGGGATCCTTCGGGAGGTCGCGGAATCGGCGCGCGCCAGCGATCTTCTTCGCTGCGCCAACGAGTTCATCCTGGGAGTCGCCCGCGGCCTTTTTCGAATGCTGGCCGGGCCTGACCTGATCCCGCTGGGAGTGGCGGACCTCGCCCGAGTGCTCCGCGGCCGCCAGGTGGAGGGGGGTTCCGCCGCCGCGGAGGCATCCGGTGAACATCGGACCCGCGACGTCTGGGAGCGCCTGGTGCGGCACCCCTTTCTGGCGTCGACGACGCCATTGTCCGACGCGGGAGCCGTGGTTCTTCAGGTGGCCGGGGGACCGGACCTGGCGATCGAGGAGCTGGAGTGGTTGGAACGGAGGGCGCAGGAGGCTTCCCCGCGGGCCCAGGTTCTCCTGGGGGCGGTAACTCATCCGTCGCTGACCGGAAGCCTGTCCGCGTTGCTGGTGGTTGCTCCCGAAACGGCGACCCCGACCCAGGTGCCCGCCGAACGGGATCCGGGGACCGCGGCGGAGTCATCACCGGGTGTGGCATCCCGGGCGGGTGCCCTCTTGTTTGAGGACCCGCCACCCCGTTCTGAGGACCGGGCCCGGGGCGGGGGGGATCGGCGGAGTGCCGGGAAAGGACGCGGTGCCGGCCGGGGGATGCAACAGCAGTTTGATTTCGCCCCGCGCTGGCGGGGACGTTTCGACGGAGTCGACGGAACCCTGAGGGATGGCGAAAACCTGGATGAGCCCACGTTTGCGCGCCGCGGAGTCAAGTTGAACTGAAACCCGCGGCACCCGGCGGGGCCTACGCCGCGACATCATCCGCCGGCGACAGGGCCTTGTAGGCCAGGGCCGCCGCTGCGCCGCCGGCGAAATCGGCGACCAGGTGAATCCAGACCTGCGAGCCATTGATCAGATGCATCATGGTGGCTCCGATGGCTACTGCGGGATTGAATGCGCCCCCCGAAATGCCCCCGACCGCAAAGGCCATGGTCAGGACGGTGAAGCCGATCGCGAGTCCGTAATTGGAGTTCCCCGAGGTGCCCTTGGCGGTGGCGACATTGAGGACCACCCACACCAGTGCGAAGGTTCCCAGAAATTCGGCGATCAGGGAGGGAATGGTGGGAACCAACTTCGCCGTGAGATTGGGGTTCCCCTTCAGGGACAACGCCACGACAGCAGCGACAACGGCACCCACCACCTGGGCGGCCATGTAGCCGGGAACATCGGCGGAAGGGCATTTCCCCCGGAGCCAGACTCCCAGCGTGACCGCCGGATTATAGTGTCCTCCGGAGATATGTCCCCCCGCATAGACCATGACCATGAGGGCGGACCCGATGGCCACGGGGGCGAGGGGGCCTGCACCCGGGTCAATCACCACGCTGCCGATCGTAAAAACCAGGAAGAAGGTTCCAATAAACTCAACAAGGTACTTTTTCATGCGTCAGGGAGAGGGGGTGGTCGCGGGGCGGTGCCTCCGGGTCCGGCGGAGCGTAGGGGGTGCCGGGCCTGCGGGTAAAGCGCACAGTCTGTTGCGGAATCTGTGCTTCGGCCCGGCAGCGGATCACGCAAATCGGGGCGTCGGAACCCGGGAAGCAGGAATTTTCCAAAAATGATATTGCACCGAAAAACGCGATTGATACTGTCTGCGCTCCCGTTGCCGCCCCTTGGCGGTTGTCCGCGAATCGTTTTGGCTCCCAATGCCCACCATTAACCAGTTGGTCCGTCAGGGCCGTGTGAAGTTGAATTTCAAGAGCAAGGCTCCGGCCTTGCAGGGGGCTCCCTTCCGCCGTGGGGTCTGCCTTCAGGTCATGACGCGTACGCCCAAGAAGCCGAACTCGGCGATGCGAAAGGTGGCCAAGGTCCGCCTTACGAATGGCATCGAGGTCATCGCGTACATTCCTGACGAGGGGCACAACCTCCAGGAGCACTCGATTGTCCTCGTGCGCGGTGGCCGCGTGAAGGATTTGCCGGGCGTCCGGTATCACATTGTCCGGGGCACCCTGGACTGCGCCGGGGTTGAGAAACGCCGCGTCAGCCGGTCCAAGTATGGTGTCAAGCGCCCGAAGGCGGCCAAGGCTGCTGCCAAGTAGGAGCCCCACCGTCCAGCCTCCGGTTTCCATTCTGATAGTTTAACCGTTTTCCCGTTCTTTGTATGGCCCGCCGTCGCCAAGCTGAAAAACGCCCGACCCTCGTCGATCCGAAGTTCAATAGCGTCCTCGTCAGCCGCCTCATCAATGTGGTGATGCGGAGTGGCAAGAAGAGCACCGCCCGCCGCATCGTCTACGGCGCGCTGGATTCGCTCGCCGAGAAGAATCCCGGCGTGAACACGCTCGACATCCTCCAGCGATCCATTGACAACGCCAAGCCGCGCATCGAGACCAAGGCGCGCCGGGTGGGTGGAGCGACCTATCAGGTTCCGCTCGAAATTCCCGTGGACCGCCAGACGGCGCTGGCCATGCGCTGGATTGTGACCTTCGCGGATTCGCGCAAGGGCATCCCGATGCGCGAGGCGCTGGCCTCGGAGTTGATGGAGGCTTTCCAGGGGCAGGGAAATGCCATCCGGAAGCGCGACGATGTGCACAAGATGGCCCAGGCCAACAAGGCATTCGCCCATTTCCGCTGGTAGTTTTCCGATTCAATATTTTCCGCCCCGCGGGTGACCCGGGGCGTTTTTCATCCCTGGACCGCACGCAGAGCCGATCTTTCCATGAGTGACGTAGCCGAGATCAATCCGACGCTGAATTCGCCGAACCGC
>JAEUHD010000242.1 GCA_016793645.1 Verrucomicrobiales bacterium | reverse complement strand
GGGCTTTTCCTGAGGATTTCAAAGATTCTCCGTGCAATGCGATGCAAGGAAAATCGGTCTTGCGCGTGGGAAATTATGGGAAAGACGTCCCGTATTTGATACTACCCTGACCGTGCAGCTTCCGAAACTCCAACTACCGACGGCGATCCTTGCATCGGCAATCTTCCTGAGTTTGGGCCTTTGGCAATACTCCGAGAAGGGGCGATACACCGTGAACTCCCTATCGATTGGGTCCTCCGACGTCATGTTTCCTTTCTTGTGCGATAGTAAAACCGGAAAGCTCTGGAAATTCTATATGCGCAACAACGAAGTTGGCTTTGAACTCATCGCAGGGGCGCAATAGTCGAATCGATTTAACCCAACGATCCAGCAAACAGGCTCGTGCCTGGGGATCTCGACGACGGCCAGCGGGTCCCCGTCTCGGGAATAGGCTACCAGGTCAACGGCGGGGGCGGCGGCGATCAGGGCGAGGGATTCCAGGGGTCGGGAGTGCATGCCGGCAGCATCGCAAAGCCTCCCGGCCGGACCATCGCTAGATTTTGGGAGGGTCCCCGGACCGCGGTTGTCCGTCCCATCCTGCGACCGTCCCGGGCGTGAAGAAATTCCCCACCCCCCATCCGTCCGGGCACCCCGGTCAACTCTGCCTCACTCGGGAAATGGATCCGCCCGTGTTCCGGCTACCGGACGGCCTT
This sequence comes from Verrucomicrobiales bacterium, assembly GCA_016793645.1. Taxonomy (GTDB): domain Bacteria; phylum Verrucomicrobiota; class Verrucomicrobiia; order Limisphaerales; family UBA9464; genus UBA9464. The sequence continues at coordinate 5,674 of JAEUHD010000242.1, read as the reverse complement.
CCTCCCGGGGTCCTCGTTCGGACACTGGAATTCGCGGTTGGCGCGTGGATCGTGGAGGAAGTGAACCCGCCCGGGCGCCGGTTTCGGGTGGAGATCAACCTCCTCGACGTGCTCCCGCAGTTCAGGAGGTGACATCGGTCCGTTTCTCCCGGGCAACCTGAGCAAGGTGCCTTCGGACGGCGGCCTCCGCCTGCGGACTGAATGCGGCGAGTGCGCCCCACTCCCCCGGATTTTCGATCTTGAGGCGATGGCACAAGGCGGAGATTTCCCGGCGAACATCGTCGCGGGTGGTGCCCTTGGGCGCTGTGGCGGCCTCCTGCCGTGACCGGGAGGGGATCAGCGTGCGGCAGGTCTCGCGGACCGATGCAGTCGCCCCATGGATACACGCGGCGATCCAACCGCGTGTTGGCTTCCCGAGTCCGCAGGATGGAATGGTGTCGCCCATGGTCATGCGGTGGTGTTCGCGGCGGCCTTGGCCTTCCAATCGGCCAAGGTGGAGTCAAGCAGTGCAACCACTTGTTCATCGGTCAGCCTATCTTCAACCGTGACGCCGTACTCAGTGAGCAAGGCGACAATTTCGGTGCGAGTGATGACGGTGTTCGATCCGGTCATGTCAGCGTAGGATCGGAAAATCTGGTTGGTTGCTCCGCGGAGGCGGGCGGTCAGCCAGCCCCGAGGGGGCGGCCCGAGTCCTCGGGTCGGTGGTTCAGTGGTGGAGTTCATGCGAAAGGGGTGCCAGCCACGGAAGTCCGGGCCGATGCGCTGGCGTGCATCGTGTGAGCACCCGCCCGACCACAGGGCAGTTGCGTCCGTTGGAGGCTCCTCCGCGCCTCGTGCTCCCTCCACGGATTCCGGGCAGGCGCCGGTGGCGTGCGCCGTAACGGGGTCCAGTTGGAGACCCTGCCCATTCCGCTCTCGTGGCTTGCGGCTTGATCCCGGCCACCCGAACCGCACACGCGGACCGGATGAAAACGAAGCGCCGGGTAAGATGGAAAAAGGGGGTTCACGCGACGGCTTCGGCTTCGGCGGTCTCGATCTCCGCCATGTCGTGTTTCTTCGCGAAGTCGGTGACGGCTTTGCGGGCGGCGGCAACCTCGGCCTCCAGTCGGGGAACAAGGTGCTGACGCATCCCCTCCGCGCAGGCCTCGAAGGCGACGGCATTGGACGCGTTTCCTCCGGAGGTTTCCGGGCTCCTGGGGTCACCGAAGGATTCACCGGCATATTCCCACGCCTGCGCGGCCTGTGCCTCGATGGTGGCGATGCTCTCCAGGCCTGCCCGGAGCCGGGCCTCCAGGCGCTCCAGGTTGGCGGTCATGCGCCGATACTGCCGCCCGAGGTCCAGGAGCCGTTCCCGCTGCTCCGCGGCGGCGGCGAGCTTCTGCATGGCGGCCTCGACTTCGCGCTCGGCCTTCGCCATGGCTCCCGGCTTGGGAGTGCTGGCGCGATCCTTTTCACGACGTGCCGCGGCGTCGGCGTCGGATTCCAGGATGCTCTGGTGCTGCCCGTCACTGAGGGCGCGGTCCAGGGCGCTCGCGATCTTGTTGATGAGGTTGCTCACACCCTTGGGGCTTCTGTCCCGGAGTTCCGCAGAAATCCGCGAATTCTGGCCAGTTCAGCGACGAATCTTGTCCCGCGACGGTGGGCTTCGCTGGGACTGCATTTCATCCGGTCTGCCATCTCGCGAAAGGTCCTCGGAGCGTTCGGATGCTGAACCGCCCACGCCAGGAGGATTGCCCGGAGCCCGATTTCTTCCGGGGTCCGGACTCCCACCATGAGAACCGCCAGCATCTTCGCCAATGACCCCTCAGATGGAGGCTGGGGAAGCTCTTCAGGATCATTGTCTGAATCCTCCAGAATCATTCGGTGAGCTTCGCGAGTTCGGCCTCGGCATTGGCGAGGTCGCGCTCAAGGCGGGGGATGTGGAGCGCCTCCAGATCCGCGGCCCATCGTTCGGCCGCGATCAACTGGGTCAGGGGTCCGGTCATCTGCCCGATATGCGCCGGGAAGGATGCGTCGGCGAAGTCGGCAGTCTGCTGCTTCAAGCCTTCAATCGCGGCGGTGGTGCTCTCCAGCTTTTGAACCGCCAGGGCGAGCCCGTCCATGCGGGCCTGAACATTCTCCCGGGCGGCCTGAACCTTTCGCCCGTGGTCCTCTGCGGCTCGCTCCGCGGCCTCCAGGTCGGCGAGAACCTTCCGCGCATCGGCGGCCTTGCTCCGGAGGTTGTTCCGGGGATCGAACCGACGCCAGGAGCGTTCCCCAATGAGGCGGGCCTCATGCGCCTTTCGGGCGGCGAAGATCTCGTCATCGCTCGGGATGCGAACTTGATGCCGACGCGCCCATTCGTTGATCTCCGAAAAGGTCGGGACGGGGCGGTCGGAGAGGTACGGACATCCGTCGTCGGCGAAGGTGGGATCCCCGGCAACGGCCGCGGCGAAGATTTCGCGGAATCGCTCGGGGGAATTCTCGGGGGCGACACCGGGCACACCGAATCCCGCGGTAACGGTGCTCGGTGCGGCAGTGCCGGCATGGTTCTGCGGTTTTACGGAGCGGTCCAGGGCGCCGGCCAATGTGTTCAAGATGTCCACACCCTCCGATGGTTTTTCCGCAATTCGGTGAATCCAGCGGTCCTGCAGGGGTTTACCCTTTCCGAAACGCTTTCCGGATTCGGGATAGCTCGTCCCGGAATGCTGCGGATCGGCGATGCGCCTCCGTGATGCTGCACCCCATCCGGGTCGCGAGTGCTCGGAGCGTCTGCGGTGCGAAGGGGTGACGGACTTCCCTCGCCAGCAGGAGGGCCTTGGATCCGATCTCCGTCCCGGTGGCGGACCCCGCCAGAATCAGCGTCAGGACATTCGCGCCAGAATCCGCCGCGGGCGCAGGATCCGGCTCGAGGGCCTCGGGATCGGGATAGGCTTCCTCGACTCCTTCCTCGGGGTCGGGGTCGTGGGCGTCGTCGTAGCTCATGCGTCGGGCTTCCCTTCTTCCTCACCGGGGATCCGTTTCACGGCGTCGGCCGCAGAGGTCAGAATCCCGCGGGCCCACGGTTCCAGGACGCCGCGTGCAAGGAGCGGGTCCCCGGGATTGCATCGGGCGGCGAGCGTCGCGGGCGCGGATAGCAGCTCCGACTTCAGGGGCCCGAGGACATCGGCGAGGACCTTCCGTGCGGTCGCCATGGGGACCAGGGCTTCCGTGCGTTCCTGCAAGTCCAGCTCCGCCAGTTGAGCTTCGGCGGCGGTGAGTCGCTCGCGCCAGTTCACGCCGGCCGTCGGGTCGTCGCCCGTGAACATGAACCGCAGCAACTCCGCGAGGTCAACGCGGCTGGAATTGAAGGCGCGGCAGCCGGCCCGTTTTGCTCGCCGAATGGTGCCGACAGGGATGCCCGTGGCACCCGCGCACGCGCCGATGGAGTCGAAAACCGGGAGCGGTGTCGCCCCGTTGTGCGTTTTTTTGATTTTGGGTCTCATAGAGGAAGACCGCAGCTGCGCGGACCCCGTGGGTTTTTTCTGGATTCAGGAGACTCCCTGACGGGGGGTGGGGGGGTAGGTCACACGTCACGGCCTCAACAGACGCGCCGCTTCCTGCCGCAATTGCGCCGCCAGCGTGCCGGCTTCGATCAAGTGGCCCAAGGCACCGTCCAGCGTCTCCTGCGGGTTCCTGATGGCTCCGCCGTGGCTGTCCCTGCCTTCGCCATCGCTGGCCAGCGGGATCAGTGCGGCGGATGCTCGGGACGCCAGGTCGGCGAGGGTGCGGACTTCGGGTAGTGGGATGGTGGTGGCGTTCACGGTGTTTTCCGGTTCGGTTTTCTTCTCGCTCCCCTTTTTCTCATTCTCACACCCCTACGGGGATGTGTGAGAAATGAGAAACGGGGTGGGTTTTCTCATGAGAATTCTCACGAGAAGTTGGGTGAGAAATCAGGGGTCAACTCGGGTGTCTTGGTAGGTCTTGGATGAACGGTGAAGTCGGATCACTCCCGCTTCCTCGGCACGGTCAATCAATCGGTATGCCGTCGCCTGGGAGCATTCGGTCCGGCCTTCGATGACTCTGGCCAATTCGGCCTTGGTCTTTCCCGCGGCCAGTTCCGCAACCTCATCGTTGGTCAACTGAGGGCGGCTCCCGGCCTTTCCGCTCTGGGCGGCCTCCATGGCGTCCCGCACGTCAACGTCCTGGGCGACGCTGTAAACCATGCTGGCTGGGTCCAGGCGTGCGGCGAAGGGCGGGAACTCCCGGCCGTTGGACGCCTTGCCGCAGACGACGGCGAGCAACTCGTTGTCGTCGGAGTTCAGGGGGGCAACGTTGATCTGCCCACGCGCCCAAGAGTGAAGGACCTTGGAATTCCGTCCGAAACTGGCGCGGTCAATTCCCGATGCCTTCGCCAATCCGGTCTTGCCGGTGGTCGCATGGTGAAGGACGACGTTGGCCCGTTTCGGGTTCCGGTGGCATCCGATCTGTTGAAGGCGGGTGAGAACCGCCCGCATGTCCTGATCCTTGTTCAGGTCGCCGGATGCGTAGTTGTAGAGGCTGTCCCAAAGTAACCCGTCGAAGGAGTCCGTCTCGATGAGCCTGCGGACGGCGGTGGCGGTGGTCTCGTCGTCCAGGGCGAGCATGGTGTCGAGTTCATGCTCCAAGGTGTGAATCCGGAGACGCGCTTGGACGAAGGGCCAATCGGATCCCAGCCATTCCCGAAGGGCACCAAGGTCGGACTTCAGCCGGTCGTTGTCGTTCTCCGCCTGAAGGACCAGCCAGCGGGTCCCGCGGCCGTAGGTGGGGAGTCCAAGGAAATCCCGGCCGGCGATGATTGCGGCTACAAGCTGAAGGCCGATGCGCGATTTCCCGACCCCGCCAGCGCCAGCGATGACGAGTCGGCCACCCTTGGTCAGCAGGCGAGCCCCAAGGAGGTTTGCCGAGGGGTCAGTCGGCATCGCCAGAATCTCGTCAGGAGACCGGACGGAGAGACCTTTCTTGCCGGCGGCCCGGTCGAATGCTGCCCGGAGTGCGTCGGCGGCTGCATAGGCCACGGCAGGCGCGGAGGATGGCTTCTCCAGGATCCGCTCGGACACCCCGTCGAGTTCCCGGGCGACAAGGCGAGCGGTAGCAGCCTCCCGGACGGTCTGCGCCTCGATCTCGGCGACGGCCAGCGGGAGCGGCGGCTCCCTCAACAGTTCCGCGACGATGCCGGTCTTGTCCTCGGGCAGAATAACCTCGGGGGAGACAGGGAATCCGGACCGCAGGAGGGATCCAATGCGTCCGGCCAGCCAGATGCACCGTGGATCAGAAAGCCAATACTCAGGGGAGGCGATGATGTCCGCGACGAAGGGAGTCAGCGGGTCACCGGCGGCGCACAGCGCGGAATTCAGGACGGCCCGCTCCTTGGCCTCGATGCCGCCCGTGATGACTGTGGGGCGGCGGCTCACCGCTCAACCCCTTCCGTTTCACGCGTCGGCCCCGGCCGTGGTTCGCGTGGGCTCCACGTCCGCTCGTACTGCATGGCCCGACGCAACCCGGAGCCCGAGACCCCACGGACGCGCCGGGGGCGTGACTTCAAGGGGCGCATTACCGGAGGCCCCCATGTTTGGGTGAATTGCGACGGAGCGCCGCTACGACGTCGGGCCAGTAGTACCGGACCAACCTCCCCACTCGGAGGTATGGAATTTCTCCGCGAAGTCGCCGGGTTACT
>JAEUHD010000212.1 GCA_016793645.1 Verrucomicrobiales bacterium | reverse complement strand
CCTGCCGTTCTGGAGTGAGAATTCCGCAAAGGTTGCGGGAGCGGTGGTTCCGGGAGGGGAATCGACCCCGATCTGCCACAGGGTCCGGGTGGCCTGCGGGGCGTCGGGGACCTCGAGCACGATCACCGTGAACTGCTGGGTCGCACTCAGGGAGGGGGTTCCATTGTCGGCTACCTTCACCGTGACCACATTGGTGGAGGGGCCCTGTGCCTCGGTCGGCGTCCACGTCATGACCCCGGCTCCGGTCACGGACAGACCGTCCGGTCCGCTGACCAGGGAATAGGTCAGGGTATTGGCGGGGATGTCCGCATCCGTCGCCACAAGGTTCATGGTCCACGGGGTCAGTTCGGGGATGGATGGGGTGCCCACGGCCGTAAAGACCGGCGCCGTATTGGGCGGAAGAACCTGCTCCAGGCGTACCACGTCATACTCCGCCCAGTACGAGGTGTTCGCCGCCGCGGGACCGGTCCGAATGAGTTCGATCGTGTTCGGGCCCGCCGTTGCCGCGACGGCCGTTGCGAGGAATTCCATCGAGGCATCGGTGGCCTGGGTGAGCCGTTGCGAGTAGAGGGTGGTCGTCACGCCGGATCCGTTCCGGAACCGGACGCTGAAATCGTGGGTGCCGAAGCCCGTTCGGGGAACTCCGCCCACGGCCCATCCGCCGCTGGACAGTTCGAACCGAAGCTTGAACTTCACGCCCGCGGCGACCTGTGCCGGGCTCAGGACGAAATGGAATCGGTTGGCAGTGTCCCCCAGGGTATGGGCCCGCTCCCACGCCCACGCGGGTTCATCCGACGGTACGGATCGGGGGGTGGTCAATCCGTTGAATCCGGCGGGATAGGTGCCGGCGAAGTAGAAGTCATCGTCGGCGCCGGGATTGGCGTCGGCCACAAACTCGGGATCTCCCAGTTGGCGGGTCACCACTCCCGGGGATGGATCCGCCCGGTTGTTCGGAAGGGAAAACTCCGCAAACGTGGTCGGGGGCAGGGTGCCCGGCGGGGAATCCTGTCCGATCTGCCAGACGGTCCGCTCCACCGTGGGCGGCACGTAGCTGATGATGAATTGTTCGAGGAGGGAAATGCCCGCGGTGTTCGGCACCGAGGTCCCGAGGGGGGGCATGTGATTCGAATCCATTTCGGCGACCCGTTTCCAAAGGACGGACGAGGCGGGCACGCCGGGAAGAATGACCCGGGCGCCGGGAACCCCGAGATCGTCGGCCACGGTTCCATTGATGATGCCCGCCTGGTCCAGGGGCGTGGAGAACCGGCCATCCCAAACCCCGCGACCCAGTCCTCCGGGTTGATGGCAGTAGGCGCAGTTGACCTCAAGGTACGTCTTGAACCGCGATTCCAACGAAGCGGTGGTGTCATTGATCGCCGACAGGCGGGGCAGTGACTCGGGGTTTGGGATCGGGGTGTCGAACACCCCCAGTCCGGAGAACAGGGCGAGTTGGTTGACGGTCGCGCCCGCCCCATTGGTGACACTCCGGTTGAGTTGAAGCGCGTTGAAGCCGAGAACGTGCCGCGCATTGCCGTTGTGGCAGGTGAGGCATTCGGAACGTCCCGGATAGCGCCACACCTGGGTTCGGATGATGCCGCCGTCGTTGATCACGAGGGATTCGTTGAGTCCGGCGTCCGGGACCAGGTCCGCGTCCAGTCCGTCGGGACGCCACTTGTACGTGAGTCCGTAGATGGCATCCGCAGTCTTCATCAGCACGCGGGTTTCCAGGCGGCGGCGCGAGGCGGGATTCCCGACCTCGAATTCAAAATCGAAATGTTTCACGAACACGGTTCCCGTGGGATAGGTCCACTGGTCCCCGGTATTGCGCCGAATCCGGTCCGTCGCATTCTGCATGAAGAACCAGCGACGCTTGATCGCGTTGTCCGACCAGAAGGTCGACATGACGTCGTAGGGGACGGCTCCGGCCGCGGGTGTCAGGGAGGCCGTGTTCGCGAAGACGCGGGAGGCGCTCAGCGTCGCGGGGAGCGCGGGATCACCCGAGACGGAAGAGCGCTGAAGCTTGGAAATCCGGCCCCCAAACAGTTCGCACAACAGGATCTCCCCCGTGCCAGGATGAATCGCAAAGGAACTCATTCCGCGAGGGGCGGTCGCGATCCGGGCGACGGTCGGCGTTCCGGATGGATTCAGCGTCATGGCCCAGACATGGCAGGAAAAGACGTCACCGAAGATGTATTTGCCGTAGAGATCAGGATAGGTGGTGTCCCGGTACACCAGGCCTCCGATGACCGCATGACCGGTGAAGTTTGGGTCGCCCCCGGTGTGGGGGTAGGTGTAGATGGGGGGAGTCGAGGTGAAGCCCGCCGGCGGCGCTCCGATGAGGGCATCGGGATTGAACAGGGTGCCCTCGTAGTATCCCCAGCCATAGTTGCCGCCCTTCACGAGGCGATTCACCTCCTCCTCTCGCGAACCGCCGACATCGCCGCCGTACAATTCCCCGGTGAGGGAATCGATGCAGAAGCGATGCGGGTTTCGGAGACCCACCGCCCACAATTCCGTTCGGACCGAGGTGGGGGAGACGGGGAGTCCATTGAAGCTGGTCGCGCCGATGTACGGATTGTCGGGGGGAATCCGGTATCCGCCGCCGATTGCGGAGTGCGGATTCGGCGCCAGGCTTCCCGCCTTTTCGTCCACATCAATGCGGATGATTCCGGAGTAGAAGTCCTTGTCGATCCGCTGGCTGTTCCTGAAGAGGTCGTTCTGCGCCCCTTCGTCCCCGAGTGAGGCGTAGAGGTAGCCGTCCGGACCAAAATGGAGGTCGCCGGCCTGATGGATGTCATGCTCGTCCCATTGCGAGAACAGGATCCGCTCGGAGTCCGGGAGCGCCCTCCAAGGATTGGCGGGATCGGTTTGGAACCGGGAAAGGGTGTCGTAGGTTTTTCCCTCCAGTCGGTTGGTTCGGGTGTAGAAGACGTAGAAGTAGCGGTTCTGCGCGTACTGGGGATGAAACACCAATCCGACCAATCCCGACTCTGAGAGGGTAGCTCCAGGGGCATATGTGTTCGCCGAAAGATCGAGGAACACCGTCTTGGTCGGTGCCAGCAGGTTGGTGATGACGTAGACCTTTCCGAACAGTCCCCCGATGAACAATTCATTCGTCCGACCCGGGGGGGTGGCCAGGGCCACGGGGGCGTCCGTGGCGAGCGGGAGCGAGAGTCCGGGGAAGGCATCGACCACGGTGTAGGCGGCCTGCGGCGCCGTGAGGGGAAGAGGGGAGGGGCCACCGGTCAACCACTGTGCGTAGGAGTATCCCGGCAACAAGGCCAGGAGAAGTGTCCAAATCCACCGCGGCGTGCACCCGTTACGCACTAAACTCATGAACCATAGAGAGCAACGAATGCCCCCAAATACAAGTCGCATTGCAACAAGAAGAGCTTCTTGGGTGCGTAAGGCGGGGTTCGGAAGTTCGTCCTCGGACTCCCGGGGACGTGACGCGGAAGCGGGATTCCGTCCCGGCATTTCTCGAATCGGAGTCCCCGCGCTCGTCATCCCGAGGGCCGACCATTTCCCGATGGTGATCGGGAAGACGGTCGGCCCTGGGTATGACTCACCGCCAGCAATTCGGGGCTTCCCGCGAATTCCCGGCAGGCGGCGGCGCTGTCGCCGGCGGTCCGCGTCGGCTCAGCCGCGACCACCCGCGTGGGGGGGGCGCCTTGACGAGCGCGGTGGGTGCCGAGCGGCGTCGAGTTCCGAGAGCCCCGCTTCAGCGGAAGGCTCGCTGGCAACTCGGGATTGTTGCCGGATTGTGCGGGATCACTCCGCGACCTGCGAGCCCGTTGCCGACACCCGGAGGCGGAGGAACCGATGACGTCCCTCCCCGACGGGAACCGTGTCGCGGACCGTGACCATCCATTTTCCGTCCACCTGGGTCTCCGCGATTTTGACCACCGTTGCCGGAGTCCAGGTCAGGAGATCCTCGCTGACCTCCACCTGGTGCTTCACCCCGGAGGGACGCGCGTAGGTGAGGGTGAGATACTCGCCGCCTGCCGCGGTGATCGAGCCCGGCTTCAGTGCGGGTGCCCGGACGGCCCGCGGGGCAGGGGAGAAGGCGGCGACCCGCGGAGCTTCCGTCGTCGGTTCGACGCTCGCGACCTCACCCGGGCTTGGCGTCACGAGCGACTCCAACCGGACGAAATCGTAGGTGATCCAGGGCTGCTCGCCCTCCACCCGGGGGCCGACCCGGACGATATCAATCGTGTTCGGCCCGACATTCGCACCGACGTCCGCGGCCGTGAAATCCGTCCACAACCGGGAACCCTGGGTCAGGCGTACGGATTGGAGAACGGTCTCCCGTCCCGCCTCATTGCGGAATCGCACGACCATGTCGTGAGTCCCGAAGCCGGGGGCGATCTTGTTGCCAATTCTCCGGCCGCCGGTCGGGAACTCCATGCTGATGCGGAACCGCGCGCCGGGCGCCACCTGTTCCGGGGAGAGGATGAAGTGGAATCGGTTCGTGGCATCCCCTCGCGTGTGATCATACTCCCATGCGGACGCTGGCTCGTCGTTCGGGACCGGAAGGGCTTCGGACAAACCATTGAATCCGGCGGGATAGTCCCCCTTGAAGTAGAAATCATCGTCGGCCTTCGGATTGGACTCGGCCACGTAAAGCGGATCATCCGGCAGACGGGTCACGTGACCGGGACGGGGATCGTTCCTGTAGTTCGGGGGCGAGAACTCCGAATAATTGGAACGGAGGGTGGCGCCCACCGGGGCGTCCTCCCCAATCTTCCAAACGTTGCGCGGAGCCCCGGCAACATCCTCCAGCTCCTCGACCACCACGGTGAACTGGACGGTCTCGCTGAGGGGTGGGGTTCCATTGTCGGTGACCTGGACAGTGATCAGGTTGGTGGACGGTCCCTGGGTTTCGCCGGGTGTCCAGGAAAGGAGCCCATCGTACTTTCCGATGCCCATTCCCTCGGGACCGCCCAGGAGTTTATAAGTGAGAATGTTGGCGGGAACATCGGCATCGTGGGCCGGCACCGGCATCGACCAGGGGGTCAGTTCCGGAATGGTTTGTGTTCCGGGTGCGACGAAGGAGGGGGCGGTGTTCGCGGCGCCGCCGAGGGCTTCGAGTCGAACGACATCGTACTCGAGCCAATAGGAGGTCTCGTCGGCGGACGGTCCGGTCCGGACCAGTTCAATGGTGTTCGGTCCGGGCGTTGCGGCGACGTCCGTCGCAAGAAACTCGACGGTCGCATCCGTGGGCTGCGTCAGGTGCTGGGAGAACAGGGTCGTGGCCGCCCCCGCGCCATTCAGGAACCGGACCTCGAAGTCGTGGGCTCCAAACCCGGATCCGGGTTCCGAACTTCCCCCGGTGGGAAGCTCGAAGCGAAGGCGGAATCGCGAACCTTCCGCCACCTGCACCGGGCTGAGGACGAAGTGGAATCGGTTGACCGGATCCCCCAGCGTGTGGGCTCTCTCCCATGCCGATGCGGGTTCGTCCACCGGAACGATTCGATCCACCTCCAGGCCATTGAAGCCTGCCGGGTAGAAGCCCGCGAAATAGAAGTCGTCATCCGGTCCCGGGTTGGCCTCGCCGAGGAACTCGGGATCGTCCGGGAGTCGGGTGACCTCCCCTGGAGGCGCGTCCCTCCGGGCGTTCTGCATTGAGAATTCCGCGACGGTGGTGGGGGGCTTCGATCCGGGGGGAGCATCGTCCCCAATCTGCCAGGTCGTGCGCGGCCCGGATACGGGATCGGGTACCTCCAGCACGATTACGACCACCTGTTGCACGGCGCTGAGCCGTGGGAATCCATTGTCCATGACCCGCACCGTCACGAGGTTGGTGGATGGTCCCTGTGCTTCGGTGGGTGTCCAGGACAGCTCCCCGGCGGGCGTCAGGGTCATGCCTGCGGGTCCGCTCACCAGCGAGTAGGTGAGCTCGTCCTCGGCATCCACGTCGGTGGCGGTCACGTTCCAGGTCCAGGGAAGCAGTTCCGGAATTGTCTGCGGATCGGCCTCGGAAAATTCCGGCGCGGAGTTCGCGTGGACCAGTTGTTCCAGTCGAACCACATCGTATTCGATCCAGTAGGAGGTTGACGGAGCCGCGGGGCCGGTCCGCGTGAACTCGATGGTGTTGGCTCCGGCGGTCGCATGGACCGTGGTGCCGAGAAAATCCACGGTGGTGTCCGTGGGCCGGGTCAGGGTTTGCGAGTAGAGGGTGGTCTCCACACCGTCTCCATTGCGGAAGCGAACCACGAAATCATGGGCGCTGAATCCCGACCGCGGGACGTTGTCCACGGCGTATCCGCCGGCGGACATTTCAAACCGGAGTCGGAATCGTGCCCCTTCGGCGACCTGGTCCGGGGTGAGAACAAAATGGATCCGGTTGACGGGATCACCGAGGGTGTGGGCGCGCTCCCAGGCCCAGCTCGGTTCGTCTGCGGAGACGACACGTTCCCCCGTGAGGCCGTTGAAGCCGGCCGGGTAGGTTCCCTTGAAGTAATAGTCGTCATCCGCCTTGGGGTTTGAATCGGGATCATAGTCCGCGTCCCCCAATTCCCGGGTGACCGCGCCGGGCGGGGCGTCGTTCCGGTTGTTGGGCAGGGAGAACTCCGCAAAGGTCAGCGTCGCCCGGGTTCCCGGCGGGGAGTCCTGGCCGACCTGCCAGACGGTTCGGTCCGCGCTGGCCGTGACATAGCCCTGGATGAACTGCTCCAACAACGCGATGCCCGTCGTGTTCAGGACCGAGGTGCCGAGGGGCGGCATGTGGTCCGCGCCCATTTCGGCGACACGCTTCCACATCACGGAGGCGGTGGGATCTCCGGGGCGGATGACGCGGGCTCCGGGGACGCCGAGGTCGTCAATGACGCTTCCATTGATGATGCCGGACTCATCCAAGGGGGTCGTGAACCGGGCATCCCAGACGCCACGTCCCAGGCCTCCGGGCAGATGGCAATAGGCGCAGTTCACTTCGAGGTAGGTCTTGAACCTCGACTCCACCGACGCCGCGGTGTCGGTGATGGCGGAGAGGTGCGGCAGACTTTCCGGGGAGGTGACGGGATTGTCGAAAACACCGAGGCGGGAAAGCAGGGCCAGTTGGTTGACCGGCGTCCCATCCCCGGAAGGGACGTCCCGGTTGAGTTGGAGCGCATTGAATCCGAGGACGTGGCGCGCGCCGCTGTTGTGGCAGGTCAGACACTCGGATCGTCCCGGATAGTGCCAGACCTGGGTTCGGACAATGCCGCCGTCGTTGATCTGAAGGGATTCGTCGAGTCCGGAGTCCGGAACCAGGTCCGCCTCGAGTCCATCCGGCCGCCACTTGTAGGTGATGCCATAGGTGGCGTCCTCGGTCTTCATCAGGATCCGCGTTTCCAGTCGGCGGCGGGAGGCGGGATTCCCCACTTCAAATTCAAAGTCGAAGTGCTTCACGAACACGGTGCCCGTCGGGTAGCTCCATTGGCCGTCGGATTCCCGGTGGATGCGGTCGGTGGCGTTCTGCATGAAGAACCAGCGGCGCTTGATGGCGTTGTCGGACCAGAAGGTGGACATCACATCGTAGGGGACCGCACCCGCCGCCGGGGTGAGCGTTTCGAGATCGGAGAACACCCGGGATTCTCCCAGGGTCGGCGGAAGCGTGGAGTCCCCCTCGACGGAGGTTCTTTGAAGTTTGGAAATCCTGCCTCCGAAGAGTTCGCACAGGAGAATCTCCCCGGTGCCCGGGTGGATGGCGAAGGAACTCATTCCGCGGTTGCCGGTGGCGATGCGGGTGACCGTGGGCGGGCCGGACGGATTCAGCGTCATGGCCCAGACGTGGCAGGAGAAGACGTCCCCGAAGATGTACTTTCCGATCAGTTCGGGATGGGCCTTCCCCCGATAGACAAAGCCGCCGATGATCGCATGCCCTGTGAAGTTCGGATCGTCACCGGTGTGGGCGTAGCTGTAGATGGGCGGGATGGATGTGAATCCTGGCGGCGGAGCGCCGATCGCCGCATCCGGGAAACGGAGGTTTCCCTCCAGATACGCCCAGCCATAGTTGCCGCCCTTGACGATCCGGTTGACCTCCTCCAGTCGGGAGGCCCCCACGTCCCCGCTGTAGATTTCCCCCGTGGCGGAATCGATCGAGAAGCGGTGGGGGTTTCTCAGTCCCACCGCGTAGAACTCGGTGCGGACCGATTCGGGGGGGACCGGAATCCCGTTGAAGCTCGTGGCCCCGACGAACGGGTTGTCGGCGGGAACCCTGTATTCGCCGACGACGGACGGATGGGGGTTCGGCGGCAGGTTTCCGGGAAGACTGTCGACATCGATCCGGAGGATTCCAGAAAAGAAGTTCTGATCGATCCGCTGGCTGTTCTTGAAGAAGTCATTCGGCGTCCCCTCGTCACCCAGGGACACGTACAGGTAGCCATCGGCTCCGAAGTGGAGATCGCCCGCCTGATGAACATCATGTCGGTCCCATTGGGAGATCAGGATGTGCTCGGAATCCGGAAGCGCCCGCCACGGATTCTCCGGATCCGTCTCGAATCGCGAGAGCGTATCATACGTTTTTCCCTCCACGAGGTTCGTCCGCGTGTAGAAGACATAGAAGTAGCGGTTCTGCGCGTACCGGGGATGGAAGGCCAGGCCGACCAGGCCCGATTCCGAAAGGGTGGCCCCGGGAGCGAACGTCTTCGCGGAAATGTCGAGGAACAGCGTCTTGGTGGGCGCCGTGAGATTGGTGATCACATACACCTGCCCAAACAGGCCGCCGACGAAGAGTTCGTTTGTTCCTCCGGGGGGCGTTGCGAGCGTGACGGGCGCGTCGGTCGCCAGCGGAAACGGCATTCCCGGGAATGCGTCCACCACGGTGTACGCCGCCTGCGGAGCGCGGACGGGGAGGGGTGAGGGCCCTCCGGTCAACCATTGTGCGTCAGCCGCACTCGGAAGAAAACACAGGAGCAGGAGGTGAAAGAAATGGGGGGCGCGTCCAAAGCGCTCAACATTCATGATCCCATAAAACTAGGTTTTGTTGGGAAAACAAGCCCGATTACGAAAATCAGTTGGTTGAAGTAAGTAAGGGTTTGCCCGGATTTCGCGTCCGCACGGGCTCCCGGGGAAACGAAATTGTTTCGCACCTTACCCAGTTAGCGGGGTTGCGGGAATCCCGCCGCGCCGGACGGGATGCCGGGGAAAGGACTCCGTGGATCCGACACGCCCCGTTTCCGGGAGGCGTCCGCGCCTCAGGGCCTTTCCGGACTGACCTTCAGGGATTCGCGTGGACCAGCTTCAGGGCGCCGATGCCACCGGGATTCCAGGCGGTGAACACAATGTACACGTCCTGGGTGCGCCCCTTTCTGGGAACGTACCAGCAGGCGTCATGCATGTGCTGGGCAAAATCGTAGCCCAGCTCCTCCTTGGGCTTCACGACGCTGACGATGGCCCGCTTGCGCATGTTGACGATGTAAAGAGCGCCCGGCTTTCCGGCGGCGCTGTCGAGGCAGGCGGCGAGGGCGTAGTCGCCCCAGAGATCCACATCGCACACGATGCTTCCGGCCGGCAGCCCCAGGACCTGGAGGAATTGTTCCTTCACCGGACTCCACTGCTTGATCTGTGCCTCCGGGCGGGCCGAGATCAGCAGGGTCCGATCCGCGGGGGACCAGGTGATGCCGTGCGGCGTCTGGGACATGGCCTTTCCTCCAAAATATTTCCCGGTGTAGGAAAACGGTTCCAGCGTCGTCGGCATGAAGTAGGCCTTGCCGTATCCGTCGGTGACGTAGAGCTCATTCCTTCCCGTGAAGGCGACGTCCGTGGGGGCGAATCCCTTCTTGTCCGAATAGGGCGGCAGGGAGGGGATGCCGAGCTTCTCGACCTTCTGGAACGTCGTGTCGGTGAGATAGACCTCTCCTTCGACGTTGTCGGCTGCGGCAATGAGGGGCGGTTTGCCGGAGCGGGCAAGGATGTCGGCACCGTGCAGGTTGCCGCGGCGGAGCTCCGGCCCGGCGTGAACCACCCACGAACTGGAAAGACGGTTGCTGAAGCCGACGAAGCCGATGTTCTCGAGTCCCCAGTACAGGGTGTCGGTGGGATAGTCGACGAGCACGGTTCCGTGGGCACCCTTGATGAAGGGCTGGGTCTCGATCGGCAACGGAAGCACGTCAGGCACCGCCGCGAAGGTCCAGAAACCCTGGCCACTCGTCTTGAGCCCCGAACCCGGCGCCGTGGGCGCGGGAGCGGGGACCGGCCCCCGGGTCTCCAGCAGGACGGGAAGCGCCAGCGGGGCCGGTCCGGCGGCGGAGTCGTTGGTCGACGGGTGGGCTGCGGCCGGGGGCTGCAGGCTCAACAGGACGATACCGGTGGCGAGGGCGGTCAGGGAGGGATTCGGGAACTTCATGGATCTGGGGGGATGATTTCCATCCCGGGTCGGGAAGGAAAGCGGAAGTTGGAGTAGACCGATCCGGGATTCCCGCTCAGGCGCGGGTCGCGGCAAACAGGGCGCGCCACAGGAACCCGTCGTTGGGGATCGCGCGGAACAGGAGGGACGGCACCACCGGAAGAAACAAAAGGCGCTGCAGCAGTCCGGCGATCCGGAGACGCCGGGAGAATGCCTCATGATGACGGCGCTGAACCTCGCGGCATGCGTCGATCCAGTGCCGGCGGCCCCGTGCGAAGTCCGCAAGCGGCCCGGTCGCGAGATCCGAAGATTCCAGCGCCAGCGACATTCCGTTTCCGGTCAGCGGCGGGATCATGGCGATGGCGTCCCCGAGGACGAGTTCCCCCTGGGAATGAACTCCGGGAAGGCGCAGATCCAAACCGCCCACCGAGCAGACGGACGCGGGATCAAAGTGAGCGTCCTGAAGGCGTGTCCGAAGAAGTGTGTGCGCGGGACCCCGCAACCGGTCGAGGATGGAGCCCGCCATGGACTCGGGTTCCCCGGGGCGCCTCCGGAAGAGTCCACAGACATTCACCCGGTCGGCGTCCAGACGGCAGAGACCGACATAGGCGCCGGGGGAGAAATGCATTTCAAGATCGGCGGACAGGGGTACTCCCGTGGCATGGGCCTTGATTCCGAACCAGCGACAGGCCGCGCCCGGCGTCGCAATTCTCCGACCGGTCGCGCGGACCCAACCCGCGCCCAGGGTCCCGGTTGCGACCCGGATCCCGGTCCTGAGCACACCGCCGCGGGACGCCACTTCCGACGCAAGCAGGGCGTCGAGGCGGTGTCGTGACAGACAGAGGGCGGGCTCGGGCAGGGGGCGAACCACGCCCAGTTGACGCGGTGTCGCGAAGCAGACGGTCGACGCCATCCGCGCGCCGGCGGCCTGGCACTGCGCGAGGATTCCCAGATTCCCGAGGATCTCCAGTCCGCGTCCGCTCAGGAATTCACCGCAGACCCGATGCCGCGGGTATTGTCCCGCCTCCGTGACCTGGACGGGAATTCCGGCGGAACGCAGGGACAATGCCAGTGAAAGACCCGCGAGGCCGCCCCCGGCGATTTGAATGGGTCCGCCTTCCGTCATCGCGGCTCCCTTCTGCGGGCGACGAAGGTGTGTGCGAAGGGTCCCGCGGCGCGCTCCTGAAGTATCCACGTTCCGTCACGGGGCCATGCCTCGGAGAGCTCCGAGCCTCGAAATCCGGCATGAACGCTCCGGACGGCGTCATGACGGGTCACCGCATTGCATCCGACCCACCGCAGCATCCGGGCGCCCAGCAGGGCCACGGCCGAACGGCGGGGTTCCACCAACACGACGGACGCCGTTCGTTGGGCGAGTTGGGACAGAAGGCTCACCAGGGCCCCGGAGTCGAAATGGTGGAGAAACAAGTTGGCGTAAACCAGGTCCACCCGGGAGGACACAGGAGGAGTCAACCAGTCCTCAAAGCGCATCACCCGCACTTCCGGATCCCAGTTCCGCGCGCGCAGTCGGTTCAGGGCTTGGGGCTCCGTGACGTTGACCTGGTCGAGCAGCAGGATTCGACTCCCGCCCGGCGGTGGCGGCAGCCGGTCCCAAACCCGGGCGGCAAGGGTTCCGTCGCCCGCTCCCGCTTCCACGACGGTCCACGGTCGATGGGGAACGGGGGGTGGCAGTCGGCGAATTCCCGAGATCAACGCCCCGGCATTTCCCATCAGACGATTGATCCGACGAAGATCGCGCCGGGATCCCCGGGCCGCGGCATCGTCCGGGGGGAGTTGGTCGAGCAGTTCCGGTTGGACGCGGCGGGTCATGTTTCGGACCGGGGACTAATCCACCGCGAGCAGGGCTCCATGACAGCTGAATCCGGCGCCAAAGCTGGAGAGCCACCACCTACCGCCCGGGGCGTTTTCCTCGAGCGCGGAACGAAGGGCGAACAGCACGCAGGGGCTGCTCATGTTGCCGTGGTTCCTCAGGACCGAGGCGCTGTGGCGAAGGTCGTTCCCGGAAAGGCCGAGTCCGGATTGGAGGGCGGTCAGGACGTCGCGTCCGCCCGGATGCAGGATCCACTCCCGGATTGCATCCCGGTGAAGTCCTGCGTCCGCCAGCATGGACTGGCAGAGGGCTGCTACGCGTGCACCGGCGAGCGCGGGCACCTGGGGAGTGAGGATGTTGCGCAGTCGTCCCCCGCGCGTCTCAAAGCGCAGCGCATCGCGGTCGGAAGGGGACAGGTCGGAGGCGGCGGAGATCCAGCGGACGGCCCGGCTTCGTTTGGGGGATGAGGCGGTGCAGACGGCGGCGGCGGCGCCATCGCCGAACAGACAGGCGCTGATCAGCACTCCGGGATCGTCATCGAGGTAGAAGGCCGCACTGGACACTTCGACGCAGATGCAGAGGACCGTCCGGGCGTTACCCGCGGCGAGGATGCTTTGGGCGGTTCGGAGCGTGGGCACCGCGGCGCCGCAGCCGAGTCCCACCAGGTCCAGCGCGAAGACCCCGGGTTTCAGTCCGAGTCGTTCGCCCACATGGCTGGTGAGGCCTGGACACAGATATCCGGTGCACGTGGCGACCAGCACGGCGTCGATTTCCCCGACGCCAATGCCGGCAGCCTCCAGAGCCTGTTCCGCCGCGGTCGTCGCCAGGACGGGTGCATTCCGGATGAAGCGCTGGTGCAGCACGTCGTGCTCCTGGACAAAGGCATCCTCCAGTCGGTCGAGCGACAGGTGACGCGCTTCAATTCCGTTCTTCCCGAGCAGGACCTTTCGCAGGAGCGCCTGGGACCTGGAGTTGAGCTCGTGGTAGGCCGCCGCGGACTGCAGGGTTTCCCAACAGTCCGTCTGCAGGTACCGCGTTGAAGGCACGGAACAACCGAGGCCGGCGAGAAACATCCCGCCCACCATTCTCCGGGACCAGCCTGGGGGCAACCTCTTTGGACGGGAGGGGGACGCACGATCCTTTCCATTTGTGCCGCCATTCGTAGGATGGGCTCGACGATGAGAGGCATTCTCCTGGCCGGGGGCGCGGGGTCGCGACTGTATCCGCTGACCCTCGTGGCCTCCAAACAGCTTCAGCCGGTGTACGACAAGCCGATGGTTTACTACCCGCTCACCAACCTGATCGAGTCGGGCATCCGGGAGATTTGTCTCATTTCAACCCCCGCCGACCTTCCCCGATTCCGGGAGCTGCTCGGGGACGGCTCCCGCTTCGGAGTGCGACTGGAGTATCGCGAGCAGGCGCGTCCGGACGGCATCGCGCAGGCGTTCCGGATTGCTGCGGATTTCGTCGGAGACGATCCGGTGGTGCTGATCCTTGGGGACAACCTGCTGTTGGATTCCGAGCCGCTGCGGGAGTCGGTTCGTCGTTTCGCCGGAGGGGCGACGGTCTTTGGACTGTCCGTGCCGGACCCCGAGCGTTACGGGGTGGTGGAATTGGATTCCGCCGGGAACCCGGTGGCTCTCGAGGAGAAGCCCTTGAACCCGCGGAGCGAATGGGCGGTCCCGGGAATTTACCTGTACGACGCCTCGGTTGTGGAGATCGCGCGCGGGATGCGTCCGGGTCCGCGCGGTGAGTTGGAGATCACCGACGTGAACCGGGAGTATCTCCGGCGCGGGCAATTGACGGTGCGGCGCCTGCCGCCGGGTACGCTTTGCCTCGATGCCGGGACGAGCTCCAGTCTGCACGAGGCGTCGGTGGCGGTTCAAAAGGCCGAGGAAGCCCGGGGAATTCGGATTGGGTGTCCGGAGCTCGCGGCATTCCGATCCGGCTGGATCACCCGCGAGACGATGGCAGCGGTCGCGGCCGGCATGCCCCGGTGTGAATACCGGACGCACCTGGAGAAGAGCCTTGGTTGAGGGGATTCGGGGCCTCCGGCAGGCCGGACATGGCGATGGACCGCCGCCCAATTGCGGTGAAGAATGCCCCCGGCCATTGCATGATGAACCTTCTTGTCACCGGCGGCGCCGGATTCATCGGTTCGAACCTCATCGAGCACATCATTGACCGCCCGGGCATCGGGCGATTGGTGAACCTCGACTGCCTGACCTACGCGGGGCATGTGGCGAATCTGCGGGCGATCGCGGGACACCCGCGCTATGTGTTCGAAGCCGTCGATCTTCGGGATCGTGCTGCGGTGGATCGCGTGCTGGCTCAACACGGAATCACCCACGTGCTGCATCTGGCGTCGGAGTCGCATGTGGACCGCTCCATTCGCGGCCCCGGGAATTTCGTCACCACCAATATTGTCGGCACCTTCAACCTGCTGGAGTCCTGCCGCGCCGCCTGGACGGGGGCGTCCGGTCCCCGCCGGTTTCACCTGGTGAGCACCGATGAGGTCTATGGATCCCTGGGCCCGACCGGATACTTCAGCGAGGAGACCCCGTATGCGCCGAACTCCCCGTATTCCGCCACCAAGGCGTCCGCGAACCTCATCGCCCGGGCCTATTTCCACACCTACGGGTTTCCGGTGGTCACGACCAATTGCTCCAACAATTACGGTCCGCGGCAGTTGCCGGAGAAGCTGATTCCGGTCGTGATCCAGAGCCTGCTCTCCCGCCAGCCCATTCCGGTGTACGGGGACGGACTCCACGTGCGGGACTGGCTGTTCGTGCGGGATCATTGCGAGGCGCTCTGGCAGGTGCTGACCCGCGGACGGGACGGCGAGGTGTACAACATCGGCGGACACAACGAGCGGGCGAACCTCCGGTTGGTGGAGGAACTGTGTGACCGCATCGATGAATTGCGTCCGGACCTGGGACGGAATTCCCGCCGGCTGATCACGTTCGTAGCGGACCGTCCCGGGCACGACCGGCGGTATGCCATCGATGCCGGGAAGATTGAACGGGAGCTTGGCTGGAAGCCCGCCTACACCTTTGAGCGGGGGATTCGCGAAACCTTGCAGTGGTATCTCGACCACAGCTCGTGGATGGACGAGGTGCGCGCGGAGATGGCGTCCCGGTCCCATCCGTAGCGGGCGGGATGTTGAGACGAACGCGGCTACGTGGGCTCGTAGCCGCCGACGGGAGGAGGCGCATTCTGGGGCTTCGGTGCGCTGTTGCGGGACGGCGGCTTGGGGTGTTCCGACGGATTGGGAAATCAGCGCGTCGTTCCCTCGGCGGCTACCCGATCGGAACCGGCGCACGTTCCCGCATCCGCGATCCACGGTGGACCAAAATCCACTTTCGGGATTGTGAGGTGCCGAACGTGGGACCAGAATCTCCCCGTTCCGGCCGCGAATCGGCCACCGTGTACGATTGCAAGCCTCCCTGTCCGCCATGAAGAAGTCCTCCGTCCGTCGCGTCCCGGCTCGTGCCGCCGCGTCCCAGGCCCGGTCCGCATCCCGGCCGCGAGGGCGAATTCATCCGGTGGTCATCTACCCCTTCCGTCATCCCGCCGATCTTTCCCACCTGGATCGCCTGTACCGGTGGATCGCGGAACTGGCGGCGGAGCCGGCGACGTATGCGCGTCCCGTCACCGTGGTGGATCGCAAGACCCACCATTCCATGGCGGGCAATGCGGCGTACGCCGGATTTCGCGCGGAAACCGTGGGGGTGCATTCGGAGATCCTGGATGCGTGGTGTGTGGACACCTGCCAGATGTGGTATTCGGGCCTGGGACAGGCCTATGACCGCGGGGATTCCGACGATGTCTACTGGCTGATTCCCGGGGACTTCAACTACGGCTCCCAGGTGGGTCAGGAGGTGCTGAGCCGTCTGCATGATCTTCCGGAGATCCTGCTCGATCTCGACCAGGACTTTTGCGTGGGGGAGATCACCACGGACCACAACAACCCGAAGCAGCTCATCGACACCTACGGAACCTTCGCGCTCCTGTACACGTGGTTTCCCCGGGAGGCGCAGGAAATTCGTGAGTACACGGAGCGTCCCCGGTCGGAGTTCTTTGCCATCCGGCATGAGTTCCTGGGTCACATTTTGCGCCAGCGGTGGTTTGCGTATGAGCAAACCATGGTCACCTTGCTGCATGCGGTCTTTCAGCAGAAGCGCATCAGCCGGTTCTGTGTCGGGCAGATCACGGACCTCCACGACGGGGGCGAGACCCTCGCTTCCGCCCTCCAGCAGGTGGAGCGCACTGAGCGGGTGCTCAAGACCCTCTGGCGGGCCCGGCACGAGTCGGATCCGGGCTGGATCGCGCGCTACCGGGATCTGGAGCGCCAGTCGGAGATCGTCCGGCGCACCGCGCAGACGCTGCTGCAGAATCTTCTAACCTGAACGAAACCGAACGCGACCCCGCCGACTCAAGATTCCAGGATACGACTTTTCATGACCCCACGGACGACGATCAAGCCGATCAACTTTTTGTGCATGGCGCCCCAGGCCCAGGCGGTGAGCCTGGTGGGGGATTTCAACGGATGGAATCCGCAGGCGCATCCGATGCGCCAGGGTCCCGACAAGGCGTGGACCATCACCGTGGACTTCAAGCCGGGGCACCACCGGTATGCGTTCCTGGTGGATGGCGCCCTGACGCTGGATCCCCGGGCCCAGGGCATCACCCGCAACGACCAGAATCAGCGCGTCTCCCTCATGCCGGTGAGCTGAAGGGGCTGAGGTCCAAATCGGAAACCGCCGGACGGGAAGCGTCCGGCGGTGTGGAAAACGAAAGCGGTCCCGTCCCGCTCAGCCTTCTGCCTTCAGGCCAGGGCTTCCTCGCCTTCGAGGAAGCCGTGGAGTTGGCGGAGGCGGGTCGGGTGGCGCATCTTGCGCAGGGCCTTGGCCTCGATCTGCCGGATGCGTTCGCGGGTCACCTTGAACTGCTTGCCGACCTCCTCCAGCGTGCGGCTGTAGCCGTCCACAAGGCCGAAGCGCAGCTCCAGCACCTTGCGCTCGCGCTCGGTGAGGGTGTCGAGCACCTCGGTCAGCCGCTCCTTGAGCAGGCTGTAGGACGTCATGTCGGACGGATTCTCCGCCGACTTGTCCTCGATGAAGTCGCCGAAACTGGTGTCGTCGGAATCGCCGACGGGGCTCTGCAGTGAGATCGGCTGCTGGGCCATCTTGAGGACGGCCCGGACGCGCTCGACCGGCATTTGCATCTCGTCCGCGATCTCCTCCGGGGTCGGCTCGCGTCCGAAATCCTGGATCAGCTGCTTCTGCACCCGCATCAGCTTGTTGATCGTCTCGATCATGTGCACCGGGATGCGGATGGTGCGGGCCTGATCGGCGATGGAGCGGGTGATGGCCTGGCGGATCCACCAGGTCGCGTACGTGGAGAACTTGTAGCCGCGGCGGTACTCGAACTTCTCGACCGCCTTCATCAGGCCCATGTTGCCCTCCTGGATCAGGTCCAGGAACGACAGGCCGCGGTTCGTGTACTTCTTGGCGATGGAGATGACGAGGCGGAGGTTGGCCTCGACCATCTCGGTCTTGGCCTGCAGCGCCTTCTTTTCAAACTGCTTGAGCAGGTTGAAGGCCTCGAGGTAGCCGGTGTGGGTCATCCGGACGAATTCCTCCAGTGCCTTGGTCTTGCGCTCCTCGGCATGGATGATGACCTGGGCGTGGGCGTTCTTCTTCTGGCCCTGGAGTTCGTGGATCGCCCGCTGGCTGGTGTGGAACTTGTCGTGGATGTTGTCCGCGACCAGGCACATTTCCTCAATGACCTTCTGCTTGTAGTAGAACTTGGGGAAGGAGCGCTGCAGCTTCTCGTCGAGCTTGCGATACTCGGCCTGCAGGCGCTCCTGCTTGCCCTTGGAATTGGACTCCTGAAGTTCCCGCCAGTGCTCGTCCACCTGCTGGTCGATGCCCCGGACGTCCTTGACCAGTTTGCGGAGGGCCTTGAGGTGCTCGTCGCGGGTCTCGATCTTCTTGTCCACGATCACCCGGTCGAAGCGTTCCTTGGGAGGCTCGGAGATGAGCTTCTCGGCGAGGGCAATGTGTTCCTTCCCGGCGAATCCGAAGCTGTAGATGATGCGCTTGACCTCGTTTTCGTTGTCCTCAATGCGCTTGGAGATCTCGACCTCCTGTTCGCGGGTCAGCAGGGGCACCTGGCCCATCTGCTTGAGGTACATCCGGACGGGATCGTCGAGGATGTCGAGGCGGGCCTTGTCGTCCGGCTGCTCCTCCTCCTGCTCCTGGGCCTTGGGGCGGTCCACTTCGGCCTGGTCGACGATGTCGATCTCCAGGTTGCGGAGTTTGATGTAGATTTCGTCGAGATCCTCGGCGGCCAGGTTTTCGGGAAGGGCGTCGGTGATGTCGCCGTAGGTCAGGTAGCCCTGTTCCTGGGCCAGTCGGACCAGTTCCTTGATCTTCTCGGTCAGGTCCACGCCGGCAGAGCTCTTGATGGTGCCCAGCGTGTTGGGAAGTCCTTCCAGGTCGATGTTGCCGGCGCCGGACGCGGCACGGGCGACCAGCGCCTGGGCGACCCCGCGGACCGACCCGACGACAATGGCCTCCTTGATGGTCACCATCTCGGTCGAGGCGGAGGCGGAGCCGGCCCCCGGCGCCTTGACGCCCGCCTTTTCCGAGGATGGCGAAGGCTTGTGTCCGGGCTTTCCGGACGGCTTTTCCACCGGACGGGCGGGGGATTTGCTGCGGGAAGGTTTTTCAGCCGAACGGGCGGAGCTTGGGGCCGCGTGGGGGGCTGGGTGTGCGGCGGGACGGCGGGGCACGGATGATTTGGCCGGCGACTTCTTCTCTTTCGATTTAGGCATAGCAAAGGCCACCGGTGGCACTGTCCCGGAGTCCAGAAACGAGCGGCGGACTATCCGGGGATGTGTTTCATCCGTCAAGGCTTCGCGCCGGTCGATTTGGGTACCTCAGGGAGCCCGACAGCGTCCGACCGGATCGTCACTCTCCACGACCCGTCGGACCCGTCGTTGGTTTCATTCGATCACTCCAACAGCCAGGTGCGATGCCATCGGTACCGGGCCACCACCGCCGAGCGGCGGAAACCCGCGGACGCCGCCATGGTTTGAATGGCGGCGCTGGTTTCGGGGAAATCCCGTTTCCGGATGTGGTCCTCAATGGCGGCGAGGTCCCCGGCCGAAAGCGCGGACCAATCGGCGTGCACCCATTGGCAATAGTTCCGCAGATAGGCCTCCCGGTCCTCATCGGCTTCCCGGCTGGTGTCCACCAGCAGAAGAAATCCACCCGGCGCGAGAAGGTTCCGCGCGTCGAGGAAGAATTGCTGCTTCTGATCGAAGGAGAGGTGATGCACCGCGAAACTGGAGAAGATTACCCCAAATGGATTGGCAAGGGTGTGAAACGCATCCCGAAAGTCGGCCTGGCGGAGATCCGAGGGGCAGGGGAGGGCGTCGAGTTGGGATCGGGCCTGGCACAGTGCCGAGGCGGACAGATCGTAGCCGGCATAGAGTGCGGGAGGGCGTCCGATGAGGATGGACGCGAGGTGGCGTGCATTTCCGCATCCGAGGTCGAGAATCCGGAACTCGCCCGGGCGGCACCGGGTGGACAGGAGGTCGCCAACGACCCGAAAAATCTCCTCGTGGAACATGTAGTTCCCGAGCAGGACCCGGTCGTACAGGGACCAGGTGTCGGTAAATATCCGAAGATCCCCGGTGTTCATCGTCGCGGCGCTTGTACGAACTCCCGTCGGGAATTCCAAGCGGGATGGCCCGGGAAGTTGTGGGTGAGGGATATTCCTGAAGTGGGCCCATCTTCCGTTGGGCTGTTGGCATTGCAGTTGCGTTCTTGGGCGAGGGCCACGGCCCGGTTCCCGATCGGTCACCGTTGGGAATACAGACGATCCAACGAGACAGCCATGCTCCGGCTTCGAATCACGCTTGCGGCGGTGGGTGCCCTCACCGGATGGATGATTCTCTCCCGTTCGCCATTGCTGGCCGGCGGGGGAAAGTTGGATCCGGCGTATCATCCCCGATTCGAGCAACGAAATCAGCCGTACGGAATTCACCCGTATCCCGATGGCCGGCTGCTGTTGGAGGTTGCGCCCGACGTGATCGACATTTCCGGAACTGAAGTTCGCCGTCTGGCGCGGGTCTTTTCGGACGGGACGATTGATACCGGTTTTGTGGCGTCGCCATTCCTGACGAACGCCGTCCTGAACGCAGTCTTTCCCCAACCCGATGGCGGAGTGTACGTGTATCTTTCGCCACCCTACGACGGGACCGGATCCTCAGATCGAAAGGGAATCCTTCACTTGACCGAGGACGGACGGCGCGACGAGGCGTTCAGGCTTCCCATGGCATCGGAGGCAGAAGCCTGGCATTTATTGGCGGTTCAGCCCGATGGCAGATTGCTGGTGGTTCGAGATTTGCCGGAGCCCTTCTACGGCCGCCAACACCAACTGGTGCGGTTGCTGCCGACTGGCACTGAGGATCCGACGTTTTCCTGTGCCGTCAACGACGGCCGCAGGTTCGAAGGCGCGTGGGTTCTGGAGGATGGGCGCATTGCCGTGCAATACATCCCGAAGGAGCGCGTACTGCAGGGGCACATTGGCACCCGTTGGGAGCGACTCCAGCCCGGGGGCGGCTTGGATCAGGGCTATCAGCCGCCGGCAGAGTTGAACGTGACGTTCCCAGGAAGGGTGGCGGTCGGACCGGACGGTACCGTGTTCATGGTTGGGTTCGACATTACCCCGGAAGAGGATGTTGGAATCTCCCGGGCGGTGCAGTTGCTTCCCAGTGGTCGGGCAAATCCGAATTTTCAACCGAGTCTGGAGATCTATTCGAGCGTCGAGGCTACTGCCGAGGGGCATTGGCGTGTCCTCGTCCAGGAATCTCCCAGCCCTCCCCACCGCGCGGCGCTTGTCGAACTGGATGGAACGGGTATCGCGGTCTCCCGCCGCCCATTGCCTGAGTTGGTTCAGGATTTTCCCTTTCCTGAGGTCATCCGGACGCCCGGGGAAAACCTAATGGTTCTGGCCACCTCCGTTGCTCCCACTGGATTCGGCGAGAATTCCGATCCTCAGGGGCGCTTTCGCTACACGACATGGCTTTTCTCCCCGGCCAACGAGGTTCTGCAGTTCCGTTCGCCGGAAGTGACGAGGTCGGTGACTCCACCGCGTCCGACTCCATTTCCGGACGGGAAACTTCTATTCCCGAAAGCGTCTTCGGAATTTGAGTCGGTGGATGGCCAGTTCGTTACCGGCACCGCGGTTCTGGGTTTGGGAGGAGAGTTGGACCGACCTCTGACGCTCTGGCTTCGTGAGGACGACACGGTGACCTATTCCGCGACTCCGGATGGTCGCGTTCTGGCGCATGATTCCATGTCCGGCTGGTTGGCCTGGATTGAAAGCGACGGAAGCAGGAGACCCGTCGCGATCGCGAGTCCGCGGGTTCGAAGCCTCCGAGGGTATCAATTGCAAAGTGACCTGTCGCAAATTGTCGTGAAGGACGAGGTGTTCCGGGTCTCTCCCCAAGATCCCAGTCATCCCAGGACGGTTCAAACGGATACCCCCCAAGGTGGCGCGGTCGGGCAGGTGCTGGCAGACGACCGAATCCTCCTGTGGGGAACCTTCACAGGGGTTGCCGGCTGGATCAGCCCGGGTGTGGCCCGGTTGCTTCCCACATTGAATCCGGATCGAAATTTTCGAAGTTCCCTGCCGCCGGGAACCCGGGTTCAGGCTGCCTACGCTCAGCGGGATGGTCGCGTGGTATTGGCCGTGGATTCCCTGGCCGACGGCACGCCGTCCCATTATGCCGACATTCTGCGACTGTCCGAAGACGGGACGCCCGACCCAAGTTTTCGTTCCCCGGGAAGAGTGGATGGGGCTGTGAATGCCGTCTCGGTGGATCACCAGGGGCGGATCCTCCTGGGTGGGGCCTTCCGCAGCATCGGCGGTGTCTCCTCCGCATCGGTGATCCGCCTCAACCCGGACGGCACAGTGGACGAGTCCTTTGTGCGGGGCGTGGGAGCCGACAGACCGGTTCGCGCCCTGTTCGTGCAACCGGACGACAGCATGATCGTCTATGGGGACTTCAGGCGTTTTGACGGAGAGGAGCGATGGGGACTCGCACGACTGGAAGGGGGCCGTGGGGCATTCGAACCCCGGGTTCTGGGAGTCTCGTCCGCCGGGGCGGTCCCATTGGGGCAGCGGGTGGTGGTGGGTGCGGTCACGGCGGGCGAACCGCCGCTCGCCTTCCAATGGTATCGCTTGGGGAACCCGGTTGCCGGAGAGACCAACGCAACGTTGGTGGTATCCAGGTTTTCTGATGCGGACGCCGGAGCGTATGAGCTCCACGTTGGGAACCGCCACGGTTTGGCGATCAGTCACCCTTGCGAATTGCATGTGGATGATCCGAATTCCGAAGCCCCCGTCCTTTCACTCGTTCCACGTCGTCGGCGGGAGGCCAACTTTGTCCTGTTCGGTCTGTCGGCCGATCCTTTGGGAAAGCATCGACTGGAGGGGTCCTCGGATTTCGTGACGTGGAGCCCGGTGGACCTCGTCATCCCTGCGAACGGGTTTGTTGAGATTCCGACGCCCGGGCAATGGGAGCCGGTCCACCCCTTTCTGCGCGTGGTTTCTGAGAGGTAGGGGGATCTGCGCGGGGGGTGGGCTTTCGATTGCCGGAAACGGTGGCGGGAATGACGGATCGTTGGGGCCCGGGCGCGGACTTCAATCCGCCTCCCAGCCGTCGCGACTGTGGTAGGCCCACCAGTCCTCCTCCTTCGGATTGCCACGGACCCGCTCGGAATGGCCGTCGGCCAGGACGAGGTTCATGCCGATGTTGTGGGGCATCGTCTTCGCGTCCCAGTAGGGAATTTCCCAGGTGAGGGTGGCCTTGGAGGGGTTGACGATGGCGCTGTCGCTCCGTCCGCTGACGGGATGGGCGACGTCGTATCCGGACCGGTTCCGCAGCAGATAGATGTGGTTCCACACGTAGGTGACCCCGTCATTGCCGAAGAACTTGTCATCGGTGAACCCGGACCCCGGGGTGCCCGCCTTGAGTTTTACGCGGAGGGCGACCGGGCAGGAGTAGATTCCCTGGCGCGGCTTGTACTTTGCGGCGGTGGTCTCGTTGGTGGTCGGTTTTGAGGTGTTGGTACCGATGTAGGGGGCGAGGATCTCCGGCATCCAGACCGGGTCATTACGAAGCGCATGGTCCGCCCCCCAGTTTTTTCCCCAATTTCGGCACAATGGGATCCGCTGCCGGTAGTCACCCCCATAAAGCGACACGGCGATGCCGATCTGGCGTGTGCTGTTGAGGCAGTAGGCCTGGTTGGCCTTCGCCTTGGCCTTGGCCAGCGCCGGAAGGAGCATGCCGGCCAGGATGGCGATGATGGCAATCACCACGAGCAGTTCGATCAGGGTGAAGCCCCGCCGGGAGTTGCGGGGCATGTCTCGAAGCGCACGGATATGCATCGATCAGGGGGTGAGGGATCGAGGAAGTTTGCCGCCCACCCTTCTCCGGGGATTGGCGCGGTCAATGAGAAACTCACCGGGATCGACCGTCGGTTGGAGTGGGAACGGGACAAGGGCTTCCGGAAGGGCGGGGTTCACTCCCAAGATGCGGGGAGGCGAGGGCTGTCCGGGGAAACGGGATCGGGGACGATTCCGGCTCCGCGGGGCTTGAATTTGTCCCTGCATCGGTTGTTGTGGAGTTCATGAGTTTTGGCTGGTGCAGTGGACGCGAACGGCGCGCGGGTTTCATCGCCCTGATGGTGATGGTGTGGGGATCCCTTGAGGTTGCCCGATCCGAGGATTGGCCCCAGTGGCTTGGACCGAAGCGGGACGGCCACTGGCGGGAAACCGGGATTGTGGAAACCTTCCCCGCGGGTGGACCCCCACGCGTCTGGCAGGTTCCGATCGGAGCCGGCTACTCCGGTCCGGCGGTCGTCGGGAATCGGCTGTATGTGATGGATCGTTCGGTGGACGAGGGGTCGCCGAAACCGAAGAGCCCGTTCGACGCGTCCACGATTCCGGGAAAGGAACGGGTTCTCTGTTTGGATGCGTCCAATGGCGGCACGGTTTGGACGCGGGATTACGTGAGTCCATATACGGTCAGTTATGCGGCGGGGCCGAGGACGACCCCGCTGGTGTCCGGTGGCCGGGTGTACACCCTGGGAACCATGGGTCACCTCGCGTGCCAGGAGGCCTCGAACGGGCGGTTGATATGGTCCCGTGATTTTGTCGCCGACTTCGGCCTGAAGGTGCCGACCTGGGGCGTGTCCGCGCACCCGCTCCTTGATGGCAACCGTCTGATCTGTGTCGTCGGCGGGGAGGGAAGTGTCGCGGTCGCCTTCGACAAGGACACCGGGAAGGAACTCTGGCGGTCGTTGTCGGCCAAGGAGCCGGGATACTGTCCCCCGGTCATCGCGGAGGTTGGCGGGCGCCGACAGCTCATCCTCTGGCATGCGGAAGCCGTGAACGGACTCGATCCGGAGACGGGGCGGGTGCTCTGGACCGAACCCTGGAAGTTGAACTACGGCATGGCGATCGCGACACCCCGGGTGCTTCCGGACGGGCTGTTCCTCACCTGCTTTTACAATGGTTCCATGCGGCTGCGATTTGAGCCGGGTCGGGAAACGCCCGTGGTGGCCTGGAAGACGGCGAAGCAGAGTGAGCGGGACACGGTGAATCTGAATTGCACGATGGCCACGCCGTGGGTCGAAGGGGACTACGTGTACGGGCCGTGCAGCTACGGACAATTCCGGTGCATGAAGCTGGGGAACGGTGAGCGTCTTTGGGAAACCTTTGCGCCGACCGCGGGCAAGTCGGAGCGATGGGGCAATTGCTTCGTGGTGAAAAACGGGGAGCGGTGGTTCCTGATGAGCGAGACCGGCGATCTGATCATCGCCCGCCTGTCGCCAGCGGGTTACACGGAGATCAGTCGGGCGCACGTGATTGATCCCATCAACCGGGATCCGGGCCGTCCTGTAGTGTGGAGCCATCCCGCGTTCGCGAACCGCCGCATCTACCTGCGGAATGACCGGGAGATTGCCTGTTACGACCTGTCGGCGCGTTGACGGGGAGCATGCAGCCTCACGAGTGGGACGCGGAATCGAATGCTTGGCTATGAGGGTTGCATCCTGGAACTGCTCCATGTCGCTTCGCCGGAAGGTGGAGAAAGTCGCAAGTCTGGAGGCGGATATCCTCGTTTTGCAGGAGTGTTCGAGGGCCGATGCCGAGGATTTGAATTCCATTGGACTGACCTTGAATTGCTGGATCGGACGAAATCGCCACAAGGGGTTGGCTTTGCTTTCACGCCCAAGGTTCAGGATTGTCGCAAAGGCGGTTGAGGATGTGGAGTGGGCGATCCGGGGCGTTTCTCAAGGTAGGCGTCGGATTGGTGTCGTTTGTATTTGGGCCTGCGCTCCGGATCGAGGTAGCCGCTATGTTCGACAGGTTCATTGTGGTCTCGATCAAGGAATGCTGGCGTCATTGCCCCAGGAGTCGGCCGTGATTGGGGACTTCAATAGCAATTCTCGTTGGGATTCCAAACATGGCCTCCGGAGTCACTCCAGGTTGGTGGAACGACTCGCTCAGGAGGGCTTCCGTAGTGCGTATCACCAGATGACCGGAGAGCTGCAAGGAAACGAAACTATCCCAACCTTCTTCCTCCACCGCCGTCAAACGAAGCCCTACCACATCGATTTTGGTTTTCTCTCTTCCGCGTGGTTGCGAAAACTCGATGGGATTGAAATTGGTTCTCCCGAGGAGTGGTTGGGGCATAGTGATCATATGCCGGTGATCATGGACCTTCGCTGAAGCGGTGGATTCTCCGGCAAGGAATTGGGCCTTGGGTTGGAAAACCCGAGCCGCCCGCGATCAGGGCTTTGGCGGCATCAGGAACAGCCTGCCGTCACCGGGACCGAAGGAGAGTTGGAGTCCGGGAAGTTCGGGGCTGTCATCGACCACGGGTTCGAGGCGTCCGGCCGCCTTGTCCACTTCGAACACGGTCGTGGACGGGACATCGAAGGTCACCGTGGGCCAGGCGGTATGGGCGATGTCGTGGTTGACGAGGAGCACGGCCCTGCGTCCGTCGCGCTGGTTGAAGGCGCCGGCGATGAGCGTGCTGTCCGGATCGCTGCCGACCCGGGTCACGGAGCGCACGGGAAACCCCGGAATTGGGTTTGCGGCATTCGTGGAGGTCTTCAGCCGGCGCACGCCGGTGTTGGTGAGGGACATCAGGGTCGGCCCCAGCCGGATCAGTTCGCCATTGATTCGCCGGGCCTCGTCGTAGTGGCGCGTTCTCCTTCCTTCCGCAGTCAGGAGCGCGCCCCCTTTGGGGAATTCGCCCGTGCCGCCGTTGCCCCTGCCCGGGGTCCAGTAGCAGAAATACAGGACCCCCTTCGCCCCGTAAGCGAGGGACGTGAAGATCTGCCATCGCACTTGGGCTTCGGTCGGATCCAGATGGTCTGCAAACGGCATCGATTGAAAATAGTTCCAGAACGGAATGCCGGCCTTGAGGGACTCGAGGCGAAACACCTCAAGGTTCTCGCAGTACGCGTCGCGCCGGTCGGCGTCGGGACGCATCAGCGGATAATGGTCCATCGACAGCACCTCCGGTTTGACCGTGTCCACGAAGCGGGCGACGTACGCCGGATAGGATGGAGAACCCAGTTGTTCCGGGCTGGCGTAATTGGGAAACAGGTTCACGTAACCGAGACGCCCGGGACGCTTTTCCCGGAGGGTGGAGATCGTTTTCGCCAACTCCGGGAAGGCGGAGAGGTTCGGTTCGTCGGTCAGCAGGTAACCCCAGCAGGCGGGACCGTCGGGGAATGACTCCACCGGACCCGACGAGGAGACGATGGCGCGGAGTCCGTGGCGTTCGCACAGGGCCAGTTGCCCGGCGGCGTTGGTGCCGGCCGTGCCGATGACGACGGTGAAATTCGCGTCGGCAATCTCGCGGTAGCGCGACTCCAGATCCACGTCGGTCTGGGGTGGCACCCACATTCCGATGGCGAGCCGGTCCTGGACAAAGGGGTGCTTTTCAGTTTCCGCGGACACCGGGTTCGGGTGGGCTCCGATCAGAAGCGTGACGAGGGCTGCGAGCCGGAGGGGGACTGGGGGATGCATCGCCCGAACCTGTGCCGGTCGCTTCCGTGGGCTCAATGGAAAAGCAGATCCGGCGGGGAGGTTGTCGATTCCTCGGGCAGGGCTTGTCCGGAATGAGTGGCGGCGGGTAACTAGGGGTGATGAAGGCTGGATCTGAATTGGAATTGCTGACCCGATATTCGCGGGACGGGGAGGAATCCGCGTTTGCCGTCCTCGTCCGCAGCCAGCTCGACTGGGTCTATTCCGCCGCGCGACGAATCGTGGTGGATCCCCATTTGGCGGAGGATGTCGCGCAATCCGTATTTGTGGCCCTCGCCCGTGAGTCGGGAGCGGTGGTGCGTCGGATGCGTGGGGGAATGCCGCTTTCGGCGTGGCTGCATCGCACGACCCGGAACGTCGCCGCCAAGACGGTTCGAGCCGAGGAGCGGCGGCGTGCGCGCGAACACCAGTTTGTCATGAACCCTGATTCCCCTGAGGCGAGTGGAGGTGAGGGAGCATCCTGGGACGCACTTGCCCCCCATTTGGATGCCGCCATTGCGGACCTTCCCGATCCGGACCGGGATGCCCTGTTGCTCCGATTCTTCGAGCGTCGGACGTCGCGGGAGATCGGGAATTGTCTCGGCATTGGTGAGGAGGCCGCGCAGAAGCGGGTGACCCGGGCGATGGAACGGCTTCGCGGCGGACTTGAGGCCCGCGGGGTTGCGGTTTCCGCCGCCGCATTGAGCGGTTCCCTGGCGGCCCAGGCCGTGCAGTCGGCACCTGCCGGACTCGCGTCCACGATTCAGGCGCTCACGTCCGGGATTTCGGTGGCGGGTGCGGGCGGCGTGCTCGGCTGGCTCTCCCCCAAGGTGGTGGCGGTGGGCAGTGGATGGGTGGCGGCGGGGCTTGCGGTTACGGTGGCGTGGCAGGCCCGGGAGCAGCGAATTCTCCGCGCCGAACTCGCCCGAGTACCGGCATCCGTGGAGGTGGCGTCCGCGATCCCGACTCCGGTGTCGCCCGCGAACGCCGGGGAACACGCCGAACTGCTTCGATTGCGCGGAGAGGTGGCCCGGCTCATCCGGGAACGGGACGCGCTCAAGGCGCTCGCATTCAGGCCGAACCCGGTTTCCGCGGGGGGCGGCGAGCCGATCTTGGGAACGGGTCCCGCCGACTACGAGGCCTTCAAGGCCGATGGAATCCGAAAGCTGAACGAGTCGAAGAACTGGGTCCTCGCCTGTATGCAGTACGCCGATGCCCATGGAGACCGGTATCCGGATTCGCTGGGCGAGGCTTCGGAGTTCCTGGACGCCGCGTCCGTTGCCTCCGGGGACAATGGTGATCGATACGAACTCGTGTACCATGGATCCCTGGCGGAGGTTTCCAACCCATCGCGGGTGATCGTCCTTCGGGAGAAGGAACCATTTCAAAACTTTGGGCGCCCGGGGTTCTCACGAACCTATGGGTTTCTGGATGGTCACGCCGAGATTCACAGCCAGGACGACGGGAATTTTGAGGCTTGGGAATCGGAGCGGACGGCGGTTCCGCGTGCACCCGAGGCCGTTGTTCGAGGAACGTCCCCTTGACCGGGACGTCTCACGCTCCTTCCGCAGCCGAAGGGAGGGAGTGTCTTTCGCGGGTTCCCCGGGGAAGGACTCCTCCCAGGGATTCTTCCCTGGCGGAATCCCGTGGCGGAAATGTGGACGGCATCCCATGGTCGGGAAATGGGTGTGACGGGACCGGGTTTGTCGAACGGCGGGACAGGACGCGTTCGGGTTCGCGATGTCTTCCTACGCGGTGTGGAGCCGCCGCCCGCCCGGGTTTTCACGGAGCGGCCCGGATACCCCTGGTTTGTGGTGGCGGTGACCTGCATCGGGGCGTTTATCGGACAGTTGGACGCCAGCATCGTGCAGTTGGCGCTGCCGCATCTTCGCGAGGTTTTCCACACGGGATTCGATGGAGTCAGCTGGGTCTCGCTCGCCTATCTGCTCGCGTTCGCCTCCACGCTGCCGATCTTCGGACGGCTGTGTGAACTCTTTGGGCGAAAGCTCCTGTATCTTGTCGGATTCGTGGCTTTCTCCGCCGCCTCGGCCTTGTGCGGATCCGCGGGCGGCCTGGGCGAACTGGTGGCGTACCGGGCGTTGCAGGGCATCGGAGGTGCGATGCTGGGAGCGAACAGTATTTCCATGCTGGTGCGCGCGGTGGACCCCGGTCGCAGGGCGCGGGCCATGGGGATTTTTGCCGCGGCGCAGGCGATCGGTGTCAGCGTGGGGCCCGTGGTGGGCGGTCTCCTGCTGGGGACGCTGGGATGGCGCTGGATCTTCTGGGTGACGGTTCCCTTCGGGCTGGCGGCGGCGGT
This sequence comes from Verrucomicrobiales bacterium, assembly GCA_016793645.1. Taxonomy (GTDB): domain Bacteria; phylum Verrucomicrobiota; class Verrucomicrobiia; order Limisphaerales; family UBA9464; genus UBA9464. Next base: position 34,594 of record JAEUHD010000212.1, on the reverse strand, counting down.
GTTGGGGTGGCTGGTGCTGCCGCAAACGTCGGGCACGAAGGGAGACCGGCGATTTGATGGTTGGGGCGCAGTCCTGCTGATGCCTGGATTGACCGCGTTCATGCTGGTGCTCAATCAATCCAGTGCCTGGGGAATCCTGTCCCCGCGGATTCTGGGTTGTGCCGCTGTGGCGGTGGTGATGATCGGACTGTTTGTGCGTCATGAGAATGCGTGTCCCTATCCCCTGGTGGATCTCCGGTTGTTTCGCAGCCCTGCGTTTTCCTTCGGTGGCCTCGGCACGATTCTCGGCTATGCCCTGCTTTACGGAATGTTCTTTGTGATGTCCTTCGCCCTGGTGCGCGGATTGGGTGATCGACCCGAAGTCGCGGGAATGCGCCTGGCGGTGCTGCCCGCGGCGCTGGGGATCGTCGCCTCCCTGACCGGCGGGTGGAGCAAGCGATTCGGGATCCGAAGACTTTGTGTCCTGGGCATGACCCTGTGCGGAGTTTCCATCGGTGGGCTCGCGGTCTGCCTGTCCAACCCGGCGTGGGGACGGATCGTGGATCTTTCCGCGCTGGCCCTGTTTGGGGCGGGCTTGGGACTCTTCATCGCCCCCAACAACCACGGCACGATGGAGGCGGCACCTGCGGATCATTCCGGGCAGGCCGGTGCCCTGTTGAACCTGCTCCGGGTCTCGGGCACCAGCCTGGGGGTCGCCTCCGGATCGGCGTATCTGTCCTGGCGTCTCGCGGAGATGGGGATGAGCGGAACCCGCGGGGCGGTCATCGCGGGACCTCAGTTGGTCCGCGCCGCCGTGGAAACACTGGCGTTGTTGGCGACGTTCGCGGTTCTGGCGGGGGTTGTGTCGCTGATTCCCGGAAAGCCCTCGAACCCGGGGCGTCCGTCCTGAATCAGCACTCCCGGGGTCAGGGGGCGTTGGAGCGGCCGGGAAGCTGCCGCCGCCAGGCATCCTCCTGAAGCCCGATTTGGCCCAGAGGGAGTCGTGGGAATCCCGCCTGGAGTGCGGGGGCGTCGTCGCGAAGGGCGAAATCCGTGGCCCGCGCTGGCGTCCCGGGGGCGCGCACGAATCCCGGGTTTTCGATGAGGATGTTGTCCTGGGCGACGAGATCGCTTGGTGTGGCGTTCCAACCGATCTCCAACCATTTGCCAACGGCCAGGTTGCCCTTCACCCGGTTTCCGGTGGGCGGTACGCCCCGAAAGGATTCGCCGGTGAGGGCGGGACCACCCGGTGGGCCGTAGTCGGCATCCAGGGATTTCAATTCCGGATACCGGCGGCGATACAACTCCGCCGGGACTTCGGCGAGACCGGCCCGCATGGTTTTGTCCACCATGTCGCGCCAAACCGGGGAGCGGTCGAGACCGCGTCCGTCCAGTTGGACGGCCGGATTGCAGTCCACAAAGACGTTTTCGTAGACCCGATGATCCCGTCCGCCGCCGAGGAAGACGGCGCGCTGGACCCGGTGGAACACGTTTCCTGAGATCTCCGTGCCGCTGACGCAGTCGTCCATGTAGACCCCCATCGAACCCATGCCCACGCCGCCGGTGTCGTGGATGAAATTGTTGCGGATGCGGTTGCCCCGGAAGGTGAAGTTGCGTCCGGTGTAGATGGCCCCCACATCGCCCGTCTCGAGTGCGACATGGTGGATTTCGTTGAAGTCGATCCGGTGATCATTGCCCCAGAACAAAATCGCGCAGTGTGGATGATCCTCAATGAGGTTGTGGGAGGCGCGCAGACCGACACCCACGAGATGAATGGCCGGGGAATAGCAGCGGGACCATCGGCCCTGGCGCCTGAAGTGGCAGTTTTCCACGAAGTGCCCGCCCGGTGTCAGCGTCTGTCGATCACCGCCCGAGAGGGACACGCCGGAATCCCCCTCGTCCTGCAGGTCGCATCCGGAGACACCATGTCCGATACCCGATTCGATGAGGACCCCAGTGTTGCCGATGTTCCGAAGGACGCATCCGGCGATGAGGTTTGACGAACCCTGGCGAATCTCGACGCCATTCCCGCGGGTCGCCTCCAAAATCACGCCGGCGATAATCACATTCGAGGCGCCGGTCATGCGGATCAGCGGGCCGTCCAGCAGGGACAGGAGGGACTCGGGTTCCGTTCCCAAGACCTCCGGTGGCCAGAAGAAGAGTTTGGCCAGGCCGGGGTCCAGGAACCACTCCCCGGGTTCGTCGAGTTCCTCGAGGATGTTCAGGAAGAAGAAGCGCTGACCCTTGCGAAACCCGTAGAGCCCGTAGGGCGGGGCGGTCCGGATCCGGCGCGTTTCCGGATCAAGCGATACGACCCGTTCGTAGGAATTGGCCCAGTCCCAGGCCCAGTAGCCGTGCACCCAAAGGTTCGTCGATGGTTTCCAGTTCCGGGGCCGATCCCCCTCAAACAGGAATCCATCCTCCAGTCGTCCGATGTTGCCGCCATGGTCATCGTTGTGGCCCGACGTGTCGGGGAATCCGGCGATGGAGGTGAATGCGCCGGCGTTGGGCCAGCGGGCGAGGGTCATGGGTTGGCCGCCATGGAAGAGTTCGCAGTGGGCCACCGCCGTCGGCCGGCCGAATCCGCGGGACTTCATTTCCCCGAATTCGCGGATGTCCAGGGCGCGGAGGTCGCACTCCTGGACGTGCGCCCGTGCCGCCACGGGGAGGCGGCGCAGGACTTCCGGGTCCGTCACCGGCTTGAATCCGCCCAGTCGGCGTCCACCGAGGAGTCGCGCCTGGGTGCCGGGTTCCGCCCGCCACACCACGGGGGATCCAGGAAGTCCCGAATCGTCTGCGGTGAGTTCCAAGGGTGACGTTCTCGCGTGGTCGCCCGGACCGAGATGAATGACTGCGGGACCCGGTGGTGAGCCACGGGTCGCCCCCGATGAACGCAGGAGATCACGCGCTCGTTCCAAGGTCGCCACGGGACGATCCCGGGTGCCGGGATTTGAATCGGATCCCGAGGTTGCCACGAAGAACTCCGGCATCGGTTCTGCGGGAACGGGAGAAATCCACCGGAGGAGAGCGAGGACGAGGGCGACCCGGGCAGGAACGCGCGAAAGGGCTCGAAAGAGCAGGGGTTTCAGACTCACGGGAGCGGTGAAGCGGGGGTGTTGCGCGACGGAGGAGGGGCGGTGGTTCGCCATTGGAATCAGGGCCCGGCGCCAGCGCGGGCCCGGGCGATGGCGAACTCGACGAGTTCCTCGTTTCGGAAGAAGGCTTCGGAAAAGTTGTGTCCTTCGCCGGGGAGTGTGATGAGCCGGATCAGGGACTCGGCACCGGCGCCCTGGTAACGACGGACCACCTCGCCCGAATTGACGGGCAGGGGGACCACCGTGTCCGCGTCGCCGTGGATCAGCATCACCGGCACCCGGGCGGCGGCGAGGACGGAGACTCGTTCCACGGGATTCAGTTCTGCCGATCGCGCTCCGAGTTCATCCGGCGTCAGTCCGTAGGCCGAGGCGGCCCGGGCTAGTCCGGGATACGAGCGAAGATCGAACACCGGGTAGATGCCGGCGATCCCCGCCACCCGGTCCGGATGGGCGATGGCCCAACTGGTGACCCAGAGTCCGCCGCGACTGCGTCCGAGCAGGCAGGGGCGGGCTGCGAACCCTCTAAACTCGACGAGTTCCCGATGGAGTAGATCGAACGCGGCATGGGATTTCGGACTTCCGTACCCCTCTCCGACATCCACTCCGGCAACGGCAATGCCCGCCGATAGGAATCGTTCGTGCATCCAACGCTCCGCACCGTCCGGCAGTCCGGGAAGTGTGGGCGCGTAGAGGATCCACGGCTGGGGATGCCGGCGCAGGGATGGCGGTGGAAGGAAAACGAAGGCCCGGTGGCCGCCGATGCTGAAGGGTTCCAAACCGGGAGGCTCGAAGGCGCCGGAACCTCCGGCGGGCCGGGGTTCCAGCGCGGGTGCGGTGCGGAGGGAATTGCCCAATGATTCGAGCCAAGGGGAAACCTTTTCCGTCCAAAGCCGGGCATGGGTTCGAAGACCATGCCCATTGAAGTGGACGCCTTTGCCGTTTCCGTCCCGATACGCTGCGGTGAGGGTGTCGGTGTCGGGGCCCTCGAAAGCGATCCCTGAGTTCCAGAGGGACGCCTGGGCGGAGCGGATGTCCGGAGACCCGGGGTCGTCGGGAGTATGATAACTCACCTGGGCGACGAACCAGGGGATCTTCCATCCGGCCGCCTGTTGAGAGGCATCGATCAGCTGTTCGAGGAATTTCGCATATAATGTCCCGGAGAGGGTCCGGGTGGGGTCCTGCTGATGGGCGTCCGATTCGCCCTGGTGCCAAAGCACGGCCCGTGCTCCGCGCGGTCCCAGGGCCCGAAGGCGGGCGCTGAGTGTGTCGAAAAGAAGTCCCCTGCTTTCCCAGGTGCCGTCGGATGCCTGCTGGACGTTCCCCATGACCGTGGGGGGATTGGGAAATCTCGAACCCCGGGGAAGCCACTCCCGAACGCTGGTTCCTCCGGCACCCACGGCCACGATGCCCACGGGAACTCCAAATCGTGAGGCCATGGCGTCCGCGAACGGAGGAATGAAACTGCCTCCGTCGCCACTGGCCCCGGGCTGCGGGTCGTGGGCGGCCTGCCACCGATCTCCGGCCAGTACGGACACGAGCCCGGACGCGGTCCGTTGACGTTCCTCACCGTGATTGGCGGAATTGGATTGGCCGGCGACGACGAAGACTTCTCCGACCCCGACGTGTGCCACCTCGGTTTCGAACAGCACTTCCGCGCCTCTGCGGATCCGGACCTGCACCGACTGCCATCCTCCTGCGGGAGCCTGCAGCCCGGTCCGGAATCGGGTCTGCCCGTTGGTGAACGATGTGAGGACCCGCCAGGAATTGCTTCCGGATGTTGTCCCGAGGCGGGCCTCAAGTTCGGCGCCATCGACCGCCGAAGGGCAGACTCCGGAGATGGGGATGTTCCCGAGGTCCGGTTCGGATCGCTGGACAACCTGAAGTTCCCGCGGTTCCTCCAGAACAAGGTTCCCGGCGCCCCGCGCCATTGGAATCCCAGCGGCAACGAGACCCGCCAACGCCAGAAGAGGCCCGAGGTGGCGCGGCATGGGATTCCAAGGACGATCGGTGACCGCTCCTGCGGCTCAAGGCTTGGCCGGGATCGGACGGAGTTTGATGTTCCGGAAGGAAACCTGTCCGTGATCCCCCTGGAGGGCGATGTGGCCCTTGGAGGACTTCGCAAACAAGGGCATCGAGGCAAACTTGCTCTTCGCCACGCGCGCATTGAAATCGTCACTGCCGAGCACGTAGGTGAAGTATTTCACGCCGTTGATTTCGTGGATGCATCCGTCCGGCGCGATGACGAGCCGGACATGATTCCACTGGCCCGCCGGCTTGGTGGCATCCAGCGGCTTGCCGGTCTTGGGATCCACCGGGGGCTGATACAGGGCGTAGAGCCACCCACACCGCTGCGAGTCCGCCGCCTTCGCATTGTCCTCCAGTTGAAACTCGGGGCCGCTCGCCCAGGCGGCGTTCCCGGCGTCGGACACGTGGTACATAATGCCGCTGTTGCCGCCTTCGGAAATGTTGTAGTCGAGCTGCAGTTCGAACCAGTCGTAGGATCCGGGACTGACCAGATCACCCGCATCATGGGGATCCACACAGACCAGGGCGCCCTCCTGAATCTTCCAGCCCGGGCGGACCTTGGGGCTCTTGAAGTTTGTCCAGCCGCTGAAGGACTGCCCGTCGAACAGCAGGGTCCAACCGTCCGCCTTCTCCTGTGCGGTCAGTTGGTTGGGGGCGGCGGAATCCGCGGCCCAAAGGGAAAGGGCGGCGACAAGGGAGGCTCCGAGGGCGGAGATGGGCTTCATGGTGGAATCAGGGTAGTGTGGGAATTGAAGGCGAGACAAGGTGGAGAATCCCGGTGGCATGAGACCGGGGGCGGGATGGGCTACAAGGTCCACGGGCCACGCATGGGCTGGAGGATGTATTGGTTGGCGTTGGCGTCGTCCACGAAGCGCTGCGTCTTGGAATCGAAACGGAGGACACGTCCGGTCTGCATCGCGGTCTTGGCGAGGTTGACGAGCGTGCAGGAGCGGTGGCCGTTCAGTTCGTTGAGCGCGAACTTTTTCCGGGTGCGCACGGATTCCAGGAAGTCCGTGATCTGGGGCTCCGGATCCTTCATTCCCGCCAGCTTGGATTCGAAGTCGACGATATCGGATTTCATGCCCTTGAAGATTTTGCCGTTGGGTCCCTGGAGGAAGGCGGCGGATTTGTCCCGGTTTTCCCCGTCCAGGATGATCTCACAGCCATCGCGGTATTTCATCCGGATGACGCGGAAGGTTCCCACCGCGTCCGCGTCCTGTTTCGGGGCGTCGGCCTCAATCTCGACCGGGCTTTCGTCGTCCTTGCCGAGGATGTATTGGACCGGGTCCAGATAGTGCTGGCCCATGTCGCCGAGGCCGCCGCCGTCGTAGTCCCAGTAGCCGCGGAATGTGCCATGGACCCGATGGGGGTGATAGGGTTTGAACGGAGCGGGCCCGAGCCAAAAGTCGTAGTCGAGTTCCGGCGGCACCGGCTGCGGGGTGAGGTCCGTGCGTCCCACCCAGCCGAATTTCCAGTCGAATCCGGTCGTGGCGCTGAGGGTTGCCTTGATTGGCCAGCCCAGCATTCCGTTCATGACGGCCTTTCGGATCGGTTTCACCGGAACCCCCATGCCGTAGAATCCGTCCTGAAACCGGAACCAGGTGTTGAGCCGGAAGATTCGGTTGTTCTCGCGGATCGCGGCCATCACAGCCTCGCCCTCGCCGATGGTTCGGGTCATGGGCTTTTCGCACCAGATGTCCTTGCCCGCCCTTGCCGCGGCAATGGAGATGATCGCGTGCCAGTGCGGCGGGGTGGGAATGTGGACGATGTCCACGTCCTTCCGGGCGAGCACCTCACGGAAGTCCCGGTAGCCCTTGCAGTCGGGACCGCCCGCCTTCACCGCTTCGGCGAGGTGATTGGTGTCCACATCACACACGGCCACCAGTTTGCAGGCTGTGTTGACCGATTTCACGTGTCCCATGCCCATGCCCCCGGTGCCAATGACGGCTCGGGTCGGAATGTCGTTGGGGGCGGTGAACCCCGCGCCGCCGAGGACATGGCGGGGGACAATGGAGACCGTGGCCAGGGAGGCGATCGAAGTCTTGAGAAAGCGGCGGCGGTGAATTCGGGATCGGGTGTTCATGACGTGGGGATGGAGTGTGAGGATGCCGGGCCTCGGACGCGGGACGGGCGCGGGAATTCAATGGATGGGAAGGGGTACCCGGAATTCATCCAAGTGTTCCGCCTCGGCTCAGGCCGGGCGCCCCAGAAGTCCGGCCAGGATTCCTGAAACCGCGGAAAGGATGGCCCCGGAGGCCGGCGCCCTCCAATCGCCGGCCGAGACGGTCTGTCCGTCATTCCAGAGGATCATGCCGATGGCGAGGGCGGCGGAGTAGACCAGGACCTGGAGCCACCAGATTCCCGTGGTCTTCCGGGCGATTTGGATCGTGGCGAGTGGTCCGAGGGCGAGGAAAAGGAACAGGGCCATCAGTTGGGAATGGCCGATGAGGGCTCCCAGGAGGATTCCGGCCAGGCCGGCGAACACGGACTTGAGGAGTTCCCGGGGAAGCCGGGACGGCGTTGGGGCCGGGGCGCTGCGCCAGCCGCAGTGCGGACACGCCGGAGGCGACTCCGTCGACAGGGAGGAATGCGCTCCGAGGGGAGCGCCGCAGGAAGGACATTGGAATTGCCGATTCATGGATGGGGATCGTGCCGGTTCGGAAGCGGTGTCCGTGACCGCTCGGGAGTCAAGAGGCCGTGGACAGGGGATTCCGGGGGTTGGGATGGAGGGCTCCCGTACGTGGCTCGAGCACGTCGCTTGCGTGTCCTTCCGGGTTCGGGATAGCGTTGCCGCCATGAAGCCCACGTTGCTGTTTCTGACCTTGGTTCTGACGATGCTGACGGCCTGTTCCTCCCTGGACTCGCGGACGCGAAAGCTTCAACTCGGAATGAATCGGGAGCAGGTGGTGAAACTCCTGGGGAGCGACTACACCGTTGCGGGCGCACGGAAGGAAGCAGACGGCAGCGCGATTGAAATCCTTCGCTTTGGAGAGAAGGGAACCGACGAGGTGTTCGCTTATTTTCGAAATGGGCAGTTGGTGCAATGGGGGGACCAGAAGCTCCTTGAGAACGCTCCTCCCGGGAAGTGATCGGTGGGTTTGGGAGCCTCTTCATGGGGGGCGTGGGTGGGGTGGTTGCCAGTTCTTGTGCCAGGCGGGATTCCAAAGTCCCTCCAAGGGCATGGGCGTGACATGTCCGTCGGCAAAGGCGAGGTTGATCGCGCCGGGAAGCCGGGTTCCCAGGGGAATTGATTTTGGAACACCCCGGGATCCAGAGCCGTGTCGTGCGATGGTCAGGCACGAAATACTCCCCAGTGTTGTGGCCCCCTCCAGGAGATTGCGAGCGGGGCGATCCGTCTCCTTGGGCCATGCGTCAACCCACATGGCGTCAAAAAAGACCGGTGTCTGGGTGGGGAATTGAATGTCGGATTCCCGTCGGAATGCGTTGGCGACCGGTGGGCGGTTATCCTGGACCGACCAGTCGCCCTGGTACATCCATCCATTCAGCCCGTAGCTGCCCGTCCAACGCGGATCCCCGGTTCCCGGCTGGATCTCACCGCCCCACACCCAGGCGGTTGTCGCCGTGCCCCTCGGGATCTGCCTTCGATAGGGGGCCGTCGGACAGATGCGGATTCGGTCCACCTGGGCGTATTGTTGGATGAGTCCCTGCATCCACAGATTGCCCCCGATGTTGTAGGGAAGGGTTGCCCCGAGGTCGTTCACATACATGAAATGAGCGAGCCCGATCTGCCGGAGATTGCTGCTGCATCGGAGCTCCTGTGCCCGGGTCCGGGCCCGCGCGAGGGCCGGGAGGAGCAGGCCGGCCAGGATGGCGATGATGGCGGTCACCACCAGCAGTTCAATCAAGGTGAATGCGCGCCGCAGAGCCGGCCTTCCCTGGGGACGGCCCGGCGCCGGGAGTGCAACCGTCTTCATGGGCTGTTCTTCCGCGGGATTCGCCGGCCGTTCAGACGGAGCGGTTTTATGTAAGGAATCAAACCCGCGCCGCGTTGTCCACAGTGGCGAGATCGAATCGCCCACAATTCCGGGTCTTGGCTTGCCTCCACTGTAAAAAATAGGTAAGAATTCCACGCCTGATCAAACATGACACCCTGGTCGCAAGTAAAAGCATGGCTGGTGGACGGGGACTGGCCTGAACTGTGCCGGATCGATCCAATCCTGGCGGAACATGCCTGTGTCGAGGATGGGTGGCTGGAGGAGCTTGCATTTGTGGAGCCGGAGCGCCGATCGGTGGTGGATTCGATTGCCCGTGAGTTCGCGGCGACGGGTGAACTTCCCCCGTTGGAACCTGTCGTCCGGTGTTTGTTCTCCTTGCGGCTGGATTTTGCCCGTGGACTCGCGATTGCCCTCTCGGCCGCGGAGTCGGAGCCCGGCGGTCGCCTGCCGCTTCGAGTTCCACGACTCTTTTCCCGGGCGCAGCGGGTCCAATGGTTGTTGGTGGACGCGTGGGATACGATGGGATGCCACCAGTGGGAAGGGTTCGGCTACTGGTTGAGCGACTGGATGCGGGTTGCGGAGGGGGCGTCCGAACTGCGAGTCCATTCCGTGCGTTGACGCCCGTGGCGCGCGGCAGGAGGTCGCTGCGATGGTTCCTGTTCATGACACAATGGAGCGGACCACTTCCCCGGACACGTCGGTGAGCCGGAAATGGCGTCCATTGTGGAAATAGGTGAGGCGTTCGTGGTCGAAGCCCATCAGGTGGAGGATCGTGGCGTGGAGGTCGTTGATGCTGACGCGATCAATGGCGGCCCGATGGCCCAGTTCATCCGTGGAGCCGTGGTGCATTCCTCCCCGAACCCCGCCTCCGGCCATCCAGTAGGTGAAGGCATGGGGATTGTGATCCCGTCCGGGCTTGCCTCCCTTTTGGGACACCGGGAGCCGACCAAACTCGCCTCCCCAGATGACGAGCGTCTCGTCAAGCAGGCCGCGTTGGTCCAGATCGGACAGGAGTCCGGCAATCGGCTGGTCCGTTTCGCGGGCGAACCCACGATGATTCCCGGCGATGTCCTCATGCCCGTCCCAGCTCCTCTGGTTCTCCATTCCCCCCGAGTAGATCTGAACAAATCGGACCCCGCGTTCCACCATGCGACGCGCCATGAGGCATTGTGCGGCCACGTGGCGGCAGTGGGGCTGATCCAGGCCATAGAGCCGTTGGACCCGGGCAGGCTCACGGGTGATGTCAAAGGTCTCCGGAGCCGCCGTCTGCATCCGGTAGGCGAGTTCAAAGCTCCCGATGCGGGCTCCCAGTTCCCCTTCAATCGGGGATCCGGCCGACTGGCGTTGGTTCAGTCGGGCCAGCAGATCCAGTTGTGCCCGCTGATCCAGGGGCCCAGCTCCGCCGGGCGGTAGGAGATTGTCCATGGGTTCGCCCTTGGGACGCAGCCAGGTGCCCTGATACACGGAGGGGAGAAATCCCGCCCCCCAGTTGCTGGCGTTGCCCTTGGGCAGGCCGCGGTCCAGCGGATCGCTCATGACGACGAATGCCGGAAGGTTTCGGCTTTCGCTCCCGAGGCCGTAGGTCACCCAGGATCCCACGCAGGGAAAGCCCATGCGGGTGGATCCCGTGTTGATCATGAAGAGCGCCGGACTGTGATTGTTGGACTGGGTATGGCACGAATGAAGGAACGCCATTTTGTCCACGTGCGCAGAAAGGTGGGGAAACAGATCGCTGACCCAGGTGCCGCTGTCGCCGTACTGCGCCCAGGAGAAGGGCGACTTCATGATCGGACCGACCGACTCCGCAAAGAACCCGGTTTTCTTGTCAAACCCCTCCAGTTCCTTTCCGTCGCTGCGGATCAATCCGGGCTTGTAGTCCCAGGTGTCCACCTGGCTGGGACCTCCGTTCATGAACAGCCAGATAACGGAGCGGGCGCGGGCACGGTGGGGTGCCGGACGCGCCAGAAGCGGATCCGCGGAGGTCTCCCCGCCGAGCAGGTGCTCATCGCGAAGAAGTCCGGCCAGTCCCAGCAGGCCCGCTCCGCATCCGGCCCGGCGCAGAAGGTCGCGGCGTGAAACCGGGTTTGGATTATTCCACATAGATGCATTCGTTGAGACACAGGACCACCTGGGCGAAGTCCGTCAGGGCGGCGCCCCGTGGATCGGAATGTCCGGCCGCCCGATGGCGATCCTCCTGGCTGCCGACGTAGGCGATCGCGTCGTCCTGCTCGGATTCAACCGGGGCTCGATTCAGGGCGAAGCCGTAGGCGCGCGTGATCGGAGTGACGAGGGGGGCGGTCGGGTCCGGGTCGATCCGGCGGGCAAGATGCGCGGCCCAATCGCGGATCTGGGGACTGTTCATCAGGAAGAGAGCCTGGGGGGCGACGGTGGTGACCGGACGGGTTCCCTGGCTGACGAGCGGTTCGGGTGCGTCAAACGCCTGAAGCACGGGGATCAGTTCACTCCGCTTGACCGTGAAATAGATGCTTCTGCGTCGACTGGAGAGATCGCGGGTTCCCGGACCCTGCATCGAGGAGTCGAGGCAGCCGGAGATGTGAAGCAAGGAGTCGCGGATGACCTCCCCCTCGAGTCGACGCGGAACCCAACGACCCCAATAGGCATTGCCGGGGTCCGGATCAATCCCTTCCTGGGGCGGTCGAACGGACTGCCGATAGGTGGCGCTGGTGAGAATCAGCGCATGGATGTGCTTCAGCCGCCATCCGGACCGGATGAGTTCGCCCGCGAGCCAGTCCAGAAGCTCCGGATGGGAGGGCCGGGCACCCTGGGCTCCGAAATCGTTTGGGGTGGCCACCAACCCGCGGCCAAAATGATGTTGCCACAGGCGGTTGACGATCACGCGCGCGAGCAAAGCCCCCGCTCCCCGGTCCACATCCGTCATCCAGGTTGCAAGGGCCCGGCGTCTGCCCGAAAAACGCGCGCCCCGGGGAGGCTGCCAGTTCCATCGGGATTCATCGACGGAACCCCCGGGAAGTGCGTGGAGGTATCCCGGTGCGGCGACACCGGACTTGAGGTCCGTGCTGCCCCGTTGGAGAAAATAGGTTTCCGGGAAGAAGTCCGCACCCTGGGTGTTCATGCGAAGGGCGGGATATCCCTCGGCGCACACCAGGACACGCGTCCGTTTCGGCTGGGGTGCGTTGCGGTCGTATTCGTTCAACCGGGACTGAAGTGCCGACCAACCCGGATCCCTCCGCTTCCACCACTCGCGGAGTTGGTCCTTTCCCCCGGCCGGCCACTGCGGGGATTCGGATTGCGCCTGTGCGATGGCCAGCAGGGTGGGAATCTGCGGGGGCACCGGTTCCCCGTCCAAGGGCGGGTGGGGGCTCGTACTGACGGCCATGCGCGGCCGGCCGATGTGATGGCGGGTATTGACCTCGAATTCGAGGTGTATCGTGAGGCGGACGCCCCCGGGTCCTTCGGGGGGGGCGGAGAATTCAAAAACGGCGGCGTGGTTGGTTCCGAACCGGGGATCCACAGCCCAGCCGGTTTTTGGATCGTCATCCAGTGCCGATGCGATGGAGAGCGGGCCGGTGTTCTGCTCGAATGTCGCCCGGGCGGAAGCAATTCGGAGTTCATTAGTCGGCCCCCCGGAGATTGGGGACGAGAAGATCCGAATCCGGCTCAATCCAAAGTTGCCGTTGTCGGCCCGTCCCGGCCCTCCGCGGGGCAGGGAGACGTCCGAAAGCGCCTCCAGTCGCAGGGCCCGGATGCCGGGGGTAGGGACCTCCGCGTGAAGGGTGTAAACGTCGCTGTCCGCATTGCGTCCCTCCGCCAGGTGTGAGCCGTCTTCAAGGGAGCGGAACTTCGCGCCTGCCTTGGATTGGATTTCGAAGGTCCCGGGCAACGCCCACGCGGGGGCCGGTTCCTGGGCTCCCGTGGCGAGCCAGTGCTCAAAGCGGCCGGGAAGCACCTGCTGTTCGTAGCCCAACTGCGCATCCAGGAGACCCCGGCGTCCTCGTTCGTGTTCGGCCTGGGTCCGTCGGGTCTCCTCGGGATTCAGATCCAGCTCGACCTCGCTGCGGACCGTGCTCGTGAAGATGGAGAGCATCCGATAGTAGTCCCGGGTGGGGATCGGATCGTATTTGTGGTCGTGACATCGGGCGCACCCGATCGTCAACCCGAGGAACGCGCTACCCGCCGTGGACAGCATGTCGTCCAGCGCATCGTAGCGGGTCCGCTCCACTTCGTTGGCGGTGATCTGGGTGGGGAACACTCCCGCCCCGAGGAACCCGGTGGCCATCAGGGCCAGCGGTGTCTCCGGTTCGAATTCGTCTCCGGCGAGCTGCCAGCGGACGAACTGGTCAAAGGGCAGGTCCTCGTTGAACGCCCGGATGACAAAGTCCCGATAGTGATAGGCCGAAGGGCGATCGGTGTCGTGCTCGAATCCGGAGCTCTCCGCGAACCGGGCGATGTCCAGCCAGTGTCGCGCCCAGCGTTCCCCGAACCGGGGGTTGTCGAGCAGTCGCGTGACGAGACGCGGCCAGGCGTCCGGGGAAGGGTTCTGGACGAACTCCTCGGCGCTCTCGGGATCCGGCGGGAGCCCGAGGAGATCCAGGGAGGCGCGCCGAACCAGGGTGCGGCGATTTGCCTCGGGCGACGGCTCGAGCCCGGCTGACTCCAGGCCGGAAAGGATGTAGGCGTCGATGGGATTCCTTGCCCAGTGGCGAGTGCGGACGGTTGGAGGAATCGACGGGTGAAGGGGTTGAAAGGACCACCCGTCGGATTTCCGCGGAGGGTCCGGGGAAGCGGCCGGAGCCATGGCACCGGCTGCGGCGGCGGGAGATGCCGGGGGACTGCGCCGGGGTGGGACCTCGTGTCCCTGCGCAGGATCGGACCCTCGCACGACCCCTGTGGCCGCAGCGGCGAGTGCCGCCAGGAAGATCGGTCGGATTCCGGATCGGGAACGCATCAGCGGGGTGGTGGACACGGGATCCTGTCCGCGACGCAGCGAAAGCTCAACTGTCCGGTCCGTGGGTTGTTGAATTCCGTTCCGCAAACTTCCGGGTCGAGACCGGGGTTGCCGTCCCCGAGGTGCCCCCGTAGCGTCGCCGCGGATGAGCGATACCCCCGAGACCCACAGCAAGTTCATTGGCTACATTCTCTGGATCTTCGGGTTTACCGGGTCCCACCGCTTCTACTTTGGGAAACCCATTTCCGGGACAATCTGGCTGTTCACGGGAGGCTTGTTTCTCATCGGCTGGATCATCGATGTCTTCCTGATTCCGGGCATGGCGCGGAACGCCGACCGTCGGTTTGTTGCCGGCTCCCTGGATTACTCCCTGGCGTGGATCTTCCTCACATTCCTGGGCCCGCTGGGGATTCACCGTTTCTACCTCGGGAAATGGGGCACGGGAATCGTGTACCTGTTGACGGCGGGACTGCTCGGGATCGGGGTCATCTATGATTTCTGGACCTTGAATTCACAGGTGAGCGCATTGAACCAGTCCAAGGCGCGCGCCTGATCCGGCAACCGGTCGTTCAGAAAATACACGCCTCCCCGGCGTGGGGCTTTCGCCAGGTCTCCCCCTGGCCCGGATAGTTCACACTCTTTCTACTCCGGCTGTCTGCAAGCCCGTCTGGCGGCGTTGGCCTCGCGTTCCTCCCCGGACAGTATGTCCCCATACAGCCCGGCTCGGAATCGCTTCGGCCGCCTTGCCAGACGGGCTTTCGCTGCGCCTCGCGACGAAAGCGCATGAATTATCCGGGCTAGTCCGTCCGGCGAACGGAGGTCGGACCATTGGGTGTCGGACTTCGTGGACCGAACCGGCCGGGAGTTGGCCGCCGATGTCAACCTGTCCCGTCCTTGCGGACGTGGGGAGACGGTGGTGGCGCACTGCGTCGCAGCGAGGGCGAAGCGGGTTTGGAAAATGCCCCCATTTTCAAGTCTGGAGGATCGGCACCTGCCCTGCGATGGAGTTCCCCACATGAACTTTGAGAAGTTTACGATCAAAGCCCAGGAGGCGGTCGCGGCCGCTCAGCAGATTGCCCAGGAGCAGAACCATCAGCAGTTGGATGGGGAGCACCTGCTGCTCGCGTTGGTTCGTCAGGAGGACAGCCTGATTCCGCAGCTTCTTCAGAAGCTGGGCGTGTCGCTTCCGCAATTGGTCTCCGACCTGGATCGTGAACTGGGTCGCCGGGCGCGGGTGACCGGGGCGGCACAGGTGTATCCGACCCAGGATCTGCAAAATGTCTTTGCGGCCGCGGTCAAGGAGGCGGGCAAGCTGAAGGATGAGTACGTATCGACGGAACATCTGCTGCTGGGACTCATCGACGGCGGAGGTACCGGACTCAAGGGGCTTTTGGGGAGGCAGGGACTGTCCCGGGACCGGGTCCTGAAGGCCCTGGTTGAAGTGCGGGGAAACCAGCGGGTGACGGACCCGAATCCCGAGGGAAAGTTCCAATCACTGGAGAAGTACGGTCGCGATCTCACGGCGCTGGCGCGTCAGGGGAAAATTGATCCGGTCATCGGACGGGATGACGAGATCCGGCGGGTGATGCAGGTGCTGACCCGGAGGACGAAGAACAATCCGGTGCTGATCGGCGAGCCCGGAGTGGGCAAGACGGCGCTGGTGGAGGGGTTGGCCCGACGGATCGTGAACGGGGATGTGCCGGAGTCCCTGAAGGACAAGAAGGTCATCGCGATGGACATCGGCTCCATGATCGCGGGAGCCAAGTTTCGCGGGGAGTTTGAGGAGCGGCTCAAGGCCTTCCTGAAGGAGGTCACTTCGAGCGAGGGGAAGATCATCCTCTTCATCGACGAATTGCACACCATCGTGGGAGCCGGGCAGGCGGAGGGTGCCGGGGACGCGGCCAACATGCTCAAGCCCCAGCTGGCGCGGGGCGAATTGCGGGCCATCGGGGCCACCACGCTCGATGAGTACCGGAAGCACATCGAGAAGGATCCCGCGCTGGAGAGGCGTTTTCAGCCGGTGTATGTCGGCGAGCCCAGCGTCGAGAACACCATCGCCATCCTGCGCGGACTCAAGGAGCGCTATGAAACGCACCATGGCGTCCGGATTCAGGACGGCGCGCTGGTGGCTGCGGCGACCCTTTCCCACCGTTACATCGCGGACCGGTTTCTTCCGGACAAGGCCGTGGACCTGGTGGACGAGTCCGCGTCCCGGCTTCGGATGGAACTCGATTCCAAGCCGACGGCGATCGACCAACTGGATCGCCAGATCATGCAACTGGAGATCGAGCGGACGGCACTGGCCAAGGAGCGCGATGCAGCGGCTTTGGAGCGCCTGAAGCGTCTGGACGCCGACCTGGCCAATCTGCGTGAACGTCAAAAGCATCTCAATGCCCAGTGGCAGAATGAAAAGGCGGCCCTGGACGCAGTGAGCGTGGTCAATGCCCAGATCGAGGAGGCGAAAGCCGGACTGGAGAAGGCCGAGCGGACGGGGACGCTTTCGACGGCCGCGGAGCTGAAGCACGGGAGGCTGCCCGAGTTGCAGCGGAAACTCGTCGCCGCGGAACAGGCGCTAAAGTCGATTCCCGGCGGGCAACGGTTGTTGTCCCAGGAGGTCACGGAGGACGACATTGCCCGCGTGGTGGCCAGTTGGACGGGGATTCCCGTCACGAAGCTGCTGGAAGGCGAGCGTGAAAAGCTGGTGAAGATGGAATCCCGCCTTGCGGATCGCGTGATCGGGCAGTCGGATGCGGTTCGCGCCGTGTCGAATGCCGTTCGACGTGCCCGGTCGGGGCTGCAGGATCCGAACCGGCCCGTGGGATCGTTCATCTTTCTGGGACCCACCGGCGTGGGAAAGACGGAATTGGGCCGGGCTCTTGCGGAGTTTCTCTTCGATGATGATCACGCGATGATCCGGATCGACATGTCGGAATACATGGAGAAGCACTCGGTTTCGCGCTTGATTGGCGCGCCGCCCGGCTATGTCGGCTACGACGAGGGCGGTCAGTTGAGCGAGGCGGTGCGGCGCCGTCCGTACTCCGTGGTGTTGCTGGATGAGATCGAGAAGGCGCATCCGGATGTCTTCAATGTGCTCCTCCAGGTCCTGGACGACGGACGTCTCACGGATGGACAGGGGCGGACGGTGGATTTCAAAAACACGCTCGTGATCATGACTTCCAACATTGGTTCGCCGATCATCCAGGAATATTTCATGGACGGACGAACCACGGTGGGGGCGCGCTCCGCGATGGAGGACAAGGTCAAGGCCGAGCTTCGAAGGCATTTCCGTCCGGAGTTTCTCAACCGGGTGGATGATGTGATCATCTTCCACAGTCTGGATGAGGAGGAGCTCGCCAAGATTGTCGATATCCAGCTCCGGGGGGTGGAGCGCCGGTTGGCCCAGCAGGGCCTAACGCTCGTGGTGGACGACAAGACCAAGGCGTATCTCGCACGGGAGGGTTACGATCCCCAGTTTGGGGCGCGTCCGCTCAAGCGTGCGATCCAGGAGCACCTGGTGGATCCCCTGGCTACGCGGATTCTTGAGGGGGCATTCAAGCCGGGCGACACCATCCGGGTGGGTGCCTCGAAGCAGGAGGGACTCTCCTTTGATCGGAACTGACGTGGGGGCTCCTAGTTCACAGCCTCAATCAGGTAGTAGCGGGATTCGGTGGATGGCACCGGGTCCTGCCACTCAATGATCCCCGTCACGGCTTTGACGGGGTCCCCGTGGAGAGCCCAGGGTCCTTCCAGGGCCTCGGTGGAGCGCACCTGGTACGTGGCCCCGGGGGTTGCACTCCACCGCAGCGTCACCCTCCCATCCGCCGTGACCTCCGGTTCGGACAAGATCGGGGGAGGAACCGGCACGTTGGATCGGCCCGGGGTCGGATTGGGGAATCGGACAAACTCCTCCGGTCCGCCGTGGGTGGCGCGTCCCTCGCTGACATTCCTTTCCTGCGGCCCGAATTCCACGGAATCAACCAGGGTTCCATCCGGTGCGAACAGGGCGATCGCCTCCCCGGATCCGGAGAGTTTGAAGTTTACATGGAGGTCCGGGGACGCGGGGGAATTCTGTCGGGATTGATTGTCCGCCCAGACGAGGAGGAAACCCCGCGCGGGAACGGAATAGCCCGGGGGGATTCGAAACTTGGTGTTGTCGGAGACCGAATTGCTCAGGATGAAGCCGTCGAGGCTGACGGATGCGGAGCCCGGATTGTACAACTCGAACCAGTCGTCGAATTCCTGGTTGGCCGCACCGCCCGCGGGGTCTGCAAGGATTGAATTCAGGGCCATCCATTCGTTGATCACGAGCGGGCGGACGGGAACGATCAGTGAGTTCGATGAACCTGGAGTGGGGGTTGCGAAGATTCGGTCGTCGAAGGGTGAACCATCGGGATAGTGGCCGAAGGAATTTCCCCGTCCGGGCGCACCCCAGTGCAGGAAGTCGAGGATGTTGGTCTGCCGGCCGGAGATGCGACTGAGAAGCAGCATCCCATCGGAAACCCGGGGTCGGAACGAGGTTCGTGGTTCGGGCGTATCCGAGAGGGCACCCGCTCCATCGAGGGCGATTCGCAGGAAGCCTCCGGGGGCAAGAATTTGGTCCGGCGGAAAGCTGTCCACGGCGGCGTCCTCGGGCTGGGTTCCCAGGAACAGCCCCCCCAGGTTGATGGCGTTCGTACCGTGGTTGTACAGCTCCGCGAAGGGGGTTCCCGACACGGGATCGGGCAGGACTTCATTCAGCCACAGGTCGGGAAAGGGCTCCTGCGGAGATTCGCTTGAGTTGGGGAAGCCCGGCGTTGATTCCAGATGGGGATCCCGGGTGGGTGTCGGGCGGGCGGTCAACTGGATGGCGCCGTCTCCTGTTCGGGCCACGATCGCGAGGCCGTTGGTGGTGGTCCGATACCACAGGCTCAGGGTGGCTTCCGTTCCGGGGCCCCATCCGGTCACGAGTTGGATGACCGAGTTCCCGGACGTTCCATCGCCGCCTGTCTCGGACTTCAGACGGAGGGCGAATCGGCCCGAGTGCGCATCGGATTCGGTGCGGTCGCTGGCACCATGCGATCCGGTGGGTTTCCAATTCTCCTGCAGGGAGTCCTCGAACCCTCCATTGGACAGGAGATTGGGGCCGGCCTCGGCAACCGTACCCTGAACCAACGTCACGTCGTCCACCAGGACATCACCTCCCGGATTGATTCGATCGAACGAAAAAGGGGAACTGCCCCCTCCCGCCGTGAGATAACGTCCCGTGATGCGGTTGCCGTCTTCGGAAAGCTGTCCGACGAAGCGGTTCTGGCCATCGAAGCCGAAGCGAAGATTGGGAGCCTCCCAGGTCACGTCCGTCAGCGGGTTCGCAACGTCGGGATTCGTCGCGTCAAAGACAAACGCCATCGTCAGAACTCCCCCGATTCGCTCGAGCCGCACCCCGCCGGGGAAAAGGCTCGCCCCAAACCGAATACCCCCAAAAAACAATCCGGAAGGATCCAGGGGATCGACCACCGGCGGCACGCTCGAGAGATAGAGCTGAAGAGTCCCGTCCGTGCCGGTGATGCCGGTGACCGACGCCTGTCTCCATTCCCTCCGATCCGGATCAAGAGGCGGGATGACGGCCCAGTTTCCGACGCGTTCGTCCTCGGAACGGGTTCCATCCATCAGCTGAAGGGAGGATCCAGAGGAGGGGGCGATCGTGGGCCACGGGGAATGAGGCGAGTAGTGGACTCCGGTGATGACGTCGTCCTGTGCCGGCGGAATCCCGGGCCGGACGAGTCGAAGCGCCTCTCCGTCCGGGGAGAGGGATCCCGGGAAGATGCCGTGGAATGTCGCCCGCACCGAATCGAACGCTTTCCGGAACGCCTCGGGATCCCGGGTGATCACCCACCGGGCGCCCGGTGCGAGAAGGGTTCCGTTCGGGAACACATAGCCCAGTCCGTCCACCCGCCATCCGGATACATCGAACGCGTTTTGAACGGACCCGTTCACGAGTTCGACGAATTCGGCTCCCGGGACCTTGGGTTGGTAGAGGATCTCGCCAAAGGCAAGCTTCTCGGACGGCAATTCCCCGGAACCGGTGAACCGAATGGTGACCAGTTTCACGGATCCCGCGACCAGGTTTCCCATGGCATCGCGTCCCGTGACGGTCAGTCGGTTGCTGCCCGGGCTCAGCAGGACGGTCACTCGCCATTCCGTGTCGCTCGTCCACACCACGGGTTGGACGACTCCGTTCACGGAGATCGCCTCCACGCCGAGGGGAGCGGTTCCAACCAGTTGGATCAGGTTCTGGGACGTCGAACCTCCGTCCACTCCGTCCACCCGTGCCGTGAAGGGCGCGGAGACCTTCGCCACCTCGGACTGGAGGTAGGTCACGCGGTTCCGCAGCCAGGACTTGATGGTGGTCCCGGGGGAGGCACTCAGTCCGGCGGACTGGAATGCGGCGAACTTGGAATCGATGAGCGCTCCCACGGGCCCGGGTTGCATGGGGCCTTCGGCGATCGCCTTGAGGTGGCGCAGGTATGCCCGGCGGAATTTCGGGGTGTTGTAGATCCGGCCCATCGGACCGTCGGAGAAGTTGTATTGGAACAGGTCGTCACCCCGGGGGCCGTCGGAGCCGGAATTGCCGAAAACGATGTTCGCGTCCCACATGAACAGTTGCCAACGACCCGACTTCGGACGGTAGGCGTACATGTTCTGGGCGTTCCGATTCCCAAAGCTGTCCCAGTTTCCGGCCGCATGATTGAGGGCGAAGGTTTTCAGCCATTCATCCATGTCCGCCTGCGCCTCCATTCCTCGGACGAAGTCTTCATCGCCCGGGGAGTTGGCGGCGTCGATCAGCGCAAAAAGATTGGTGTAGTTGTTGACGGTTCCATGGGCGGCGCGGGGCTGCCAGTTCCAGCGGTACCGGGTCACCTTCCGGATGTTTCCGGTGGTGCGGTAGTCGTTCAGGTCCGCCCAGCTCTGGTTTGAGAATCCGAGGGACGTTCCTGTTCCTGCGGCGAACTCAAACCAGGGATTGATCTTGAAGAGATCCCCGTCGCTGTCCGCGGGGAAATAGGACTCCATGAGATCCCCGCCGGGGACCTGGGTATCCTCCATGAGACGCCGGCGTTTGGATCCGTTCACCACCACGTTGACGTACCGGCGATACAGCCAGGGGAGACCGATCTGACGCCCCATCCAGTAGATCGTTTGTTCGCGCTGGATGGTGTCGTCGTCAAACGGACCGTTCCCCGGTGCATGAACCTTGTTGAAGTTGTCGGATCCCAGCAACCGGTCATCGCCGGGAAGGCGCCACACGTAGTGGCAGTCGCTGGTCGGGGATGAAAACTGCTGATGGTACGGACTTCCGGCAAAGCGATAGCCCGCGCCGTGGATCGCCCGGAAGTTTCCATACACCAGGGTTCCGGGAATGGGTTCATTGCTGAGATTGGGTCGTCCCGACCAGCGGGTCACGTTGGTGCGGGTCAGCCAGAGTCGATAGGTGCCGAATGCGTTGGCGACCGGGGCTTCCCCGAAGCGGACGAGGCACTCTCCACCCGCCGGAGGGAAGGAGGCCTGCGCGAACGTCGAATTTTGGTCCTGCGCGCTGACGGAGAAGGCCACCAGTGTGTTGCCGGCCTGACCGGGAATCATGGCGCTGAAGACGCCGTCGCCGGGGAATTCGTCCCCACCCGCCCCGTCGTCCTTCATGGGCAGCGACTGGAGATCCCCGCCGGGGTCCACCCTCCATTGGAGGGTCACGGAATCGATTCCATCGGGGTCGGTCGCACGGATGCTGACGCGGACGGGTTCATTCTCCGCCGGGAGTACGGGTGCCTGTCGGAGATCGGCCAGGGCCGGTCCTGCGTTGGCGACACGCCGGGAGTTCGGAGCCCCCGGCGTTCCGCCGACCTCGGGGAAATCCAGGCGACCGATGGCTTCCAGCCAGTTGCCGTGGAGTCGAAGCAGCGGCTCGGGCCAGCCCTTCAGCCACCGAAGGCGCGCACGAAGCGTGGCGGTCTCTCCGGGAGGAATGGCACGCGCCAGTCGAAAGCGGATGCGGTTGGCGCCCGTATCCATGTTGCCGCTCGCGCGGAGGTGCAGGGATCGCGAACTCGCGTCACCCTCGTTGGCTTCGAATCCGGACCGAATGTGGTTTCCGAGGGCGACGTAGTTCGTGACGGACTCCTCGAAGTCCCAGTTGGCAATCAGGTTGGTCCCGCCCGGTCCGATCACCTCCA
Organism: Verrucomicrobiales bacterium; assembly: GCA_016793645.1. Taxonomy (GTDB): domain Bacteria; phylum Verrucomicrobiota; class Verrucomicrobiia; order Limisphaerales; family UBA9464; genus UBA9464. The sequence continues at coordinate 12,405 of JAEUHD010000212.1, read as the reverse complement.
GGTTGTCCAGAAGACATTCTCCCTCCCCCATCAATCCCACGTGGAGGGAGTCCGCAGCATCGCCGCCCAGATCCAGAATCCCGGTGGACTCCAGGGTGACCCAGCGTCCTCGGGCGGACTCGTCGCTGTCCGCCCAGTTGGCCCCCCATCTGCGATCAGCATGGGGATCCGTAAGCTCGAGGCTGCTCCCTCCTCCGTCGGACCAGGATCCCCACTGGCCCCCGGTCCGATAGCTGACTTCATCCACCGGCGCGAACAAGGTCCGCTCCGGGAGACCGCCGGAGGCAGGGACTGTCTCGGGCCGTTCCAGGACAATGCGCTCCCCCCGTCCGGAAAGGCGTCCATCGAAGTTCCCGATACAATTGGCGGTCGTAAGGCCGGGATGGGCGGCGCGCAATCGGGTGGCGTCGCGGGCGACGACCAGGAATCCGCCGGGGGCGATAAAGGTTCCCGAGGGAAACGTGTATCGGATCCCGTCGTTGAGTCTCCAGTTCCCGAGGGAAACGCCGAACGATCCGGGGTTGTGCAGTTCGATGAACTGGAGGTCCTCGTCCCCGGACAAGGGACGGTAAAAGATTTCGTTGATCACGACCTCTGCCGCGCGGGCCGGTCCATTGGACTTGTCCGGTGTGGGAAGGCTGAGGGCATGGAGTTCCGCGGATCCGTCGGGAACCCGGCCCCGGGACACTCCCGGGGAAGCGGGTTCAAAGCGGACCGCGTCCACGACCGCACCGCCGTCGGGGAAGTCCTCCGGTTCCCGGAGGAGCAGGGTTTCGGCATCCAGTCGAATCAGGAATCCGAGGGCTTCGGCCGGGATCGACAGAAATCCACCACCCTCGATGCGGCTGTCGGGCGGGAATACGTATCCGGGAGCCGGCGCGGAGTAGCCGAGGCGGAACCCGGACAGTTCGATGGTGGAAGGGGATGGATTGTAGAGCTCCAGAAATGGGGACGGGCCTCCGGGTACCGACCGCGCCAGGATCTCGTTGATGCGGATCCGTCGATGCGGCGCTCCATCGACTCCCTCCCAGGCTCCGGGCGAACCTCCAGGGCGGCTGCTGGCCGCCCACGCGTTGGGATCCGCCTCCCCCAGACTCGGTCGGACCAGCGCGAGGGAGTGTCCGGAACCATCCGCAGCGAGCGGCCAGGGTGGTTTGTCCCGGTAGGAGGTCTCAAAGAACACCGCTCCCCGGTCGCTGAGGATCCGGATGGTGCCGCTTCCCCGGGAAAGGGAGTTCGTAAATCCTCCGTAGGCGTTGGAGATTCCGTGGATGGCGGAAACATCCCCGGGACTGGGAGCGACAATCAGGAATCCTCCTCCGGCGATCACCGTGCCCGGCGGAAATGTGAAATCGTAGTCTCCGCCGACCTTCCATCCCGAGATGTCCTCTGGAAACGGTTGCGAGTTGTAGAGCTCCACGAATTCCCCATTCCGGCCATCGGGTCGTGGTGGCGGGTGGTACATGATCTCACTGACGACGATCGCGGATCGGCGGCTGCTCGGGCCGGGGGGTTCGATTTCCGGGGCGAAGGGAACGGTTTGGGCGTTGGAGGACGTTTCGGTGATTTGTTGGAACACCGTCATCGAACTCCGGTCGCTGGTCCCGGATGACCCCGCAAAGCCGACCAGTGGAGCGGCCATGACTTGCGTTACGGATCCCAGAAGGGTCCAGTGAATCCCATCGGTTCCTGCAAATGCCGTATACAAATCGCCCTGCCGCCGCAGGCGCAGCCACGCCTGGGGGAGGTTCGGCGGGTAGAGGCCGGTCTGGATGGGAATGGATCCCGGACTGGTCCGATGGAGCAGGTGGGTTCCGACGGCGGTGGGTGAGGTGAAGACCCCCACAAACGGCGCGTTGGAATCCAGGGAGTCCCTCACCATCAACCCGGCCCGCGCCAGAACGTCCGTGGGGTCCAGTCGCGTCACGCAGAAGGACACGTCGAAGTCGTTGGTATCCGGGGTGGAGGCGAAGTGAAACTGGTCGAGGCGCGGTCCGATCCCGCCTGACCCCGTGTTCATCTCGATCACCGGGCCCGAGATCCGGGTGCTTCCGGGCGATCCCGGGGAACCGACGTCCGCGGAAATCAACCGGATGAGGTCCACGACGGCGGACGGGGAGGCCAGGGACCCGAACGATGCGAGACAGAGGGCCAGGAGAAGGCGGAAAGGGCGCATGGACGACGAAGGCGGGGACCGGGGGACGATTCGCATTTGGTGTGATTCGACAAGCCTTCGTTCAGGGAGTTGCGTCCTTTTGGATCGAAGGCTTGAGCGCGGACGGGGCCCCGATAGGGTGGGGACATCATGGATTGGGGACGAAGCATGGTGCTGTTGAGTGGACTGATTCTCCTTCCGTCCTGGGGCGCGGCCGTCCTGCCGGCGTCGTTGAAGGAACCCCTGGATGCCGTCCGGGCCGTGGGGCCCGAGGGGCGTGGAAACGAGGCGGCGGGCGCCGCGGTCCTTGTGCTTTCCGCCGCCAACGCGGACGCCATTCCCGCGCTGTTGGAGTCCATGGACGGGGCCAATGATTATGCGCTCAACTGGCTTCGGAGCGCGGTCGAGGCCATCGTGCAGCGGGAGGGCGCCGCGGGACATCCGCTGCCCCTCGATGCCCTGGAGACCCTTCTCCGGGATCGTTCCCACGAACCCAGGGCGCGGCGGATGGCCTATGAACTGATTCGGCGGGAAGACCCGGCCCGCGCGGCGCGTCTGCTGCCCGAGTTTCAGAACGATCCCGGAGCGGAGCTCCGCCGCGATGCAGTCTCGGAACTGGCGCGGGCGGCGGCGCTGAAGGCGTCCGGCGGGGATCGTGCGGGAGCCGTGGAGGCTTATCGTCGCGCCCTGGGATTCGCGCGCGAGGCCGACCAGATTGATGGACTGGCGAAGTCGATCACGGATCTCGGCGAGACCGTCGATTTGCGCGAGGCGTTCGGATGGGTGACCCGGTGGAAGGTCATCGGCCCCTTCGACAACACCGGGGGCGCGGGATTCGGACAGGGATTCCCGCCGGAGACCGGAATCGAAGCCTCCGGGGAATTCGAGGGCAAGAAGGGCAGGGTTCAATGGCAGGATTTTGAAACCAAGGACGACCACGGCCTGGTGGATTTCAATGGTCCCCTCTCGCCGCTGAAGGAGGTCACCGCCTATGCGTGGACCGAGGTTTGGTCGGACCGGGCGCGTCCCGTGCAGATCCGGCTCGGATGCAAGAACGGCTGGAAGGTCTGGCTCAATGGCCGGTTTATCTTCGGACGCGATGAGTATCATCGGAACATGGAGATGGACCAATATCGCCTGCCGGTGGAACTCAAGGCCGGCCGGAACACGCTCCTGGTGAAATGCTGCCAGAATGAACAGACGGAAGACTGGACGAAGGAGTGGGAGTTCCAGCTCCGGATCACGGATCCGGAGGGGACGCCGGTTCGCTCCAGTCGCTGACAAACCTTCAACCACTTCCATGAAACTTCGTTTCCTCGTCCTCCCGCTGTTGGGGGTCTTGTCCATGGCGGCCGCGGACTGGCCTCAATTTCGCGGGCCCCTCGGGGATGGGATCGCTGCGGACGCCAAACTGCCGGCGAACCTGGACCCACGGTCCGTGGCCTGGTCGGTCGAGCTGCCCGGGCGCGGGCTTTCCTCCCCCGTCATTGTGGGGGACCGGATATTCGTCACCGCCACCAGTGGTGCGAAGCAGGACCGCCTCCATGTCCTTTGCTTCAACCTTTCCGATGGGTCCCTACGGTGGGAACGACAGTTCTGGGCGACGGGGAGGACCATGACCCATGAGAAGATCAGCGGGGCCACGCCTTCGCCCGCGAGCGACGGAAGGCGCCTCTACGCCCTGTTTTCCTCCAACGATTGCGTTGCCCTGGATTTCGACGGGAACCTGGTCTGGTTCCGCGGCCTCGGGCGGGATTATCCGAACGCGAGCAATTCCCTCGGCATGTCCTCCTCGCTGCTCGTGGCGGACGGGACCGTCATTGCGCAGGTCGAAAACGACGCCGAGTCGTTCACCGCCGGTCTCGATTCGGGAACCGGAATCAACCGGTGGAAGCTCGACCGCCCGAAGCGCTCCAATTGGACGTCGCCGGGAATCCTGAGGGGATCGGATGGCCGGACGCAGGTGCTCCTTCAGTCCTCGAAGGGGGTGACGGCGGTGGAGCCGTCGACCGGGAAGACGATTTGGAGCTATGACGACGGGGCGTCCACCGTGCCCTCAACCACCGTCAGCGGCGGCCGTCTTTATGTTCCATCGCAGGGGTTGACCGTGCTCGAGCCCGGGAAGGAGGGCCAGGCGCCCCGGCAGGTGTGGCGATCCGCGCAATTGCGTCCGGGGACTTCAAGTCCGCTCGTGGTCGGCGACCGCGTGTTTACCCTGAACGATGGGGGAATCCTGACGTGTGGGGACGCCAAGGAGGGAGCCCGTCTTTGGCAGTTGCGGCTGAAGGGTCCCTTCAGCGCGACGCCGGTTTCCGCAGGAGGGTTGCTCTATTGCGTGAACGAGAAGGGATTGGTCCAGGTGGTCGATCCATCCAAGCCGGACGGGGCGGTGGTCAGCGAACTGGACCTGGGACAGGCGGTGATCGGGACACCGTCCATCGCGTCGGACTCGCTCTTTGTCCGGAGCGACGGTCGCCTGTGGCGGATTGGCCGTCCGGCCTCCCTCTGACGTCGCGCCGGTGCGCTACTTCAGGTTCTCGGGGTTCAAGCCGCGCAAATCCTTTGGCAGGAAGCGCCCGTCGCGGCGGATGCATTCGTCGTCGAACCAGACCTCGCCGCCCCCGCATTCGGGACGCTGAATCAGAACCATGTCCCAATGGACGGCGGAACGATTCCCGTTGTCGCAATCCTCATACGCCTGACCCGGGGTGAAGTGGAGGGACCCGGCGATCTTCTCGTCGAAAAGAATGTCGCACATCGGATGGAGGATGTGCGGATTGAATCCGAGACTGAATTCACCGATGTAGCGGGCACCCGCGTCCGTATCGAGAATCTCGTTCAGCTTTTTCTCGTTGGACCCGGTGGCCTTCACGATCCGGCCGTCGCGGAACTCGAGGCGGATGTTTTCGAACTTGGTGCCGGCGTACAGGGTGGGCGTGTTGAACTGGATGGTTCCCTGCACGGAGTTGCGGACGGGACACGAGAAGACCTCGCCGTCCGGAATGTTGCGCGTTCCCTCGCAGGGCTTGGCGCCGATTCCCTTGATGCTGAACCGCAGGTCGGTGCCGGGACCCTTGAGGTGCACCTGGTCTGCACGGCTCATGCGGCGGGTGAGGGGGACCATCGCGCGCGCCATCCGGCGATAATCCATGGTGCAGACGTCAAAATAGAAATCCTCGAAGGCCTCGGTGCTCATGTTGGCAGCCTGGGCCATGGACGGCGTGGGCCAGCGGAGCACGCACCATTTGGTCCGATTCACCCGGTAGTTGAGCACCGGCCTCAGGATCCGGGAGTACAACTGGAGCCGGTCACCGGGAACGTCGCTGGACTCCGAGGCATTGTGGGCTCCACGAACGGCGATGTAGGCGTTCATCCGGCGCATCCGCGCCAGTTCCAGATCCCGGACGAGCGATGCATGGGTTGCGTTGGTGTCCCGCATCGCTTCCCGGATCAATCGGGAGTGGCGGACTTCGACGATGGGAACCGCTCCGGCAGCCCGGGTCGCCCGCACCAGGGCCACTCCCATCTCGTCCGGCGCATCCACCAGGTCCAGCAGGATTTTCTCCCCCTTCCTCAGTTCGCAGGAGTAGTTGATGAGGAGGTCGGCGAGTCGGGAGTAGCGGGGGTCGGCCATGACTGTTGGGGGCAGTCTATTCGGGGGCGGGTCGCGAAGAAACGGAATTTGTCCGGCTCAGCCTCGGGGGTGGGTCCGGCCCGGTGGTTCGGCCCTGCGGAGTGCGGTTTCGCGGCGTCGAACTTCACTCCGGAGCAGAGTCTCCGCGGACCAGCCACGCTCCTGGCACTCGCGCGCCAGTTCAAACAGGGTCCGCGCTGCGGAGGTCCGGGTGAGTCCCTTCGTCCGCCGGGACTTTCCGGGGATCAATCCAGCCTGGGTCGCCTTCTTGACGAGCTTCTGCGCCTTCATCAGCGAGGGCAACCGGGAGGGGATGCCGTCCAATGCGGACTTTCGCTCCTGTCGGGAGCCGGCTTTCTCAGCGCGCTTGATCCGCTCCCAGTTGGCCCAGACCTGGTCGGTGCTCGTCACCCGGACATTCCCGAAAACATGGGGGTGTCGACGGATGAGCTTCCCTACGAGCTGCCGGCAGACGTTGTCAAAATTGAAGGCACCCCGTTCGTTCGCGAGTTGGGCGTGGAAGACGACCTGAAGGAGGAGGTCGCCCAGTTCCTCGGAGAGTTCGTGGTCGTCTCCCGACTCAATGGCGTCCAGCAATTCATACACCTCCTCCACCGCATGCCAGCGGAGGGATCGGTGGTCCTGTTCGCGATCCCATGGGCATCCGTCCGGAGATCGGAGGGCCGCCATGATCTCGAGCAGTTGTCGAATGGGAGGAAGGCGCCGTGAGGGGGCGGGTTTCACAGGTGAGCGGAGACGGGGGTTACAGGACGACGAGATCGTTGCGGTGGATGACCTCGGTCCTGACCGTGGACGGGAGTTGCGAGGAGGAAACCCGGACGAGGCCTCGTGCAAATTCGACCCGATCCGCACCGAGGACACTGACGACATCCCCAGATCCGAAGGTTCCGGTTACGGAGCGGACGCCCGGGCTGAGGAGACTCCTTCCGTCGGTCGCCAGGGCTCGGCGGGCCCCGTCGTCGACCACCAGTGCCCCGCGGGGCCGGTCAAAGAAGGCGATCCAGCGCTTTCGGGCCGGCAACCGCTTTTCGCAGGGAAGAAACAATGTTCCCTCGTCGTCCCCCCCCAGGATCCGGGCCAGCACGTCGAACCTGCGGCCGGACGCGATGACCAGGGGAATTCCGGAGCGCGTGGCAATCCGGGCCGCCTGGATCTTGGTCGTCATCCCCCCCACTGCGGTCGCGCTGGTGGTGCCACTGGCCATTCCCGAAATGGATTCGTCGATGCGTTCCACGACCGGCAGGACCCGTGCGTTCGGGCGCCCAAAATTGTGGATCAGTCCGTCGGCCGTGGTGAGAATCACCAGCAGGTCGGCGGGAAGCAGGCTGGCGACCAGGGCGGAAAGGCGGTCATTGTCCCCAAACTTCAATTCAGTGACCGAGACGGCATCGTTCTCATTGATGACGGGAACCACGCCGCGGGACAGCAGGGTCAGCAGGGTGTTCCGGGCATTGAGGTGGCGGGCGTGGTCGGCGAGGTCGTCGTGCGTGAGGAGAACCTGGGCGATCGAGAGTTCGTAGTGTCGGAAGAGGGACTCATAGAATGCCATCAGCCTGCTTTGCCCCACGGCGGCGCAGGCCTGCAGCTCGTGAAGGGCTCCCGGTCTTCGGTCGAAGCCGAGGACTCCCATCCCGGCTCCGACGGCTCCTGACGTCACGAGCACCACCTCGCAACCCCTTGCCCGAAGGGCGGCAATTTGCGCGACCAACTGGGTGACTTGAAGCGGATCCAGACGCTTTTGGGCATCCGTCAGGACTCCGGTTCCCAATTTGATGACAAGGCGGCGGATGTTTTGGAGGGCAGCTCGCACGGCGGGCGAGTTTTATCGACAGGACGGAAGGTCGTCGAGGGTCGTCAAGGGAATGGATGGAGGGTGGTCACGCCGGAGACCCCGGCACCGAATCATCCCAAGTACTTGCAATTCTCATGATTTCGTGCGATGAAACCGCTGAGATCAGGATGGAGTTTCCATTTGGAAATGGCCAGCGCCGTTGGTCCACGGTGCTTCTGGCCTTGCTTGCAATTGGTTTGTGGATTGGGTGCGTCCCATTGGCGTTTTCACAGGCTGCGCTGCTAGGTCAGTGGCCCGCGGTGCTGCGGGGTGCGGAGGCCCAGGCGGTTTTTGTGGTTGAAGATCGCGCCTTCGTTGCCGGTGGTACCGAGGGTCTCTTCATCGTCAACGTGTCGGACCCGGCGCGGCCGCAATTGATCGGCCAGTTGAACACGGCCGGATTTGCCAGGGACGTCGCCGTGGTGGGAACAGTGGCCTATGTTGCGGACTCCGAAAATGGCCTCGTCATTGCGGACGTCTCGGATCCGTCGAATCCCGTGGCGGTGGGGCGCCTCGACACGGACGGCATGGCGGAAGGAGTTGCGATTTCCGGGAGTATTGCCTGCGTGGCCGACGGGATCTCGGGATTGGATTTTGTGGATGTATCAAACCCGGCGAGTCCTGTACGCCGGAGTGTCCAGCCGTCCCTGGGGAGGGCCGGGAAGGTTTCGGTGGCCGGTACGCGGGCCTACGTCTCCGAGGGAACCGCAGGCCTTCAGATCTACGACTTTTCCAATCCGGCGCTTCCCGTCCGCCTGGGGGGATTGGATACCCCGGGATTTGCCAATTCCGTCCGGATTGTGGGGACGACGGCCTTCGTTGCCGACGGCGCCTCGGGGATCCGCATTGTGGACTGCACGGTTCCGTCCGCGCCGGTGACCCAGGGGGTGCTGGCCACCCCGGGAGTCGCCCAGGACATCCAGGTTTCGGGGAACCTTGCGGCCGTGGCGGCTGGAGAGTCCGGACTGGTCCTGGTGAATGTGGCGAACCGGGCGGTTCCCGCGCTGGCGGGGACCTTGGCCACCCGGGGTGCCGCGTTTGGAGTTTTCTTCCGCGAATCGACCGCCTTTGTTGCCGATATCCATTCCGGTCTTGTGATCGTTGACACCGCGGCCCCGGCGACTCCGGGCCGCCTCTCGAGCTTTGCGGTCAGCGGCGAAACCCAGGGGGTCCAGATCGTCGGCAACCGGGGCTATCTGGCGGACTGGAACGGGGGCCTGGTGATTCTGGATGTCTCGAATCCGGGCGCGCCCACTCCGATGGGCGGGTACGGGAGTGGCACCTCGGTTTCGGACGTCGTCGTCAGTGGGGCGGTCGCCTTTGTGGGGGATTATCGGGACGGGATCGTGGTCCTGGACGTATCGAATGCGGCGGCACCCGTTCGAGTGGGGGGATACGCTGCCATCAGCCAGGTCATCGACCTCGAATTGGTGGGAACCCGCCTTCATGTTGCCCACGGGACGGGAGTGGAGATCCTGGATGTCTCCGCGCCCGCGTCGCCCGTTCGACTCGGGGGCTATGCCACCGATGGGGATGCGTTCCGGGTCAAGGTGGTGGGTTCCCAGGCGTATGTCGGAATCCGGGATTCGGTGGCCCGACCCGCGTTCCAGATCCTGAATCTCGCGAATGTTGCCGCGCCGGCGTATCTGGGAGGGTTCCGGACCGGATCGGACGTCAGCGGGATTTCCATCGTGGGAAGCCTGGCCTACCTCGCGACACTCGATGGAGGCATTCAGATCCTCGATGTCACCAGTCCCACCTCGATCACCCGGGTGGCCACGGTGGCGACGGCGGGAACCGCCCGGGCGATTGAGGTCCAGTCGTCGACGGCGCTGGTCGCCGAAGACACGGCTGGAATGGGTTCATTCAACGTGCAGGACGCGTCCAATGTGGGGAGGACGTCGCTGGTGAACACACGGGGCAACGCCTTGGGATTTCAGGTGGTCTCGGGACTGGCCTATGTGGCGGATGGAGCCGGGGGAGTCGCCATCCTTTCCCAGGCCGCACCCGCCAATACGCCACCCATCTTGGCGCCCATCGGCCTGCAGCAGACGGATGAAGGGGTGGGATGGCAGTTGATCGTCAGTGCGACGGATGTCGATGTTCCGGCCAACACCCTGACCTTCGCCCTGGTGGGTGGTCCCGCGGGAATGAACCTGACGGGGACGGGGTTGGGGACCGCCGTGTTGACGTGGACTCCAGGGGAAGCGGACGGTCCCGGAACCAACACCGTGACGATTTCGGTGAGTGACAACGGCCTTCCGCGTCTGAGCACCACCAATCAATTCCTCCTGGTAGTCCGTGAGGTCAATCGACCGCCCCAATTTCCAGGTGTTGGAACCCCGTCGATTTTGGAACGGGTCCCGTGGAGTCTCCAGTTCTCCGCCAGCGATCCGGACCTTCCGGGGAATCGGTTGACCTATTCGCTGATCAGCGGTCCGGAGGGTCTGGGCGTGTCGGAGGACGGCCTGCTCGCTTGGACCCCGGGGGAAATCCAGGGGCCATCCTCCTCCGTGGTGTCCGTACGGGTCACGGATGACGGGGTTCCGCCCCTGAGCGTTACCAACGTGTTCACCGTGTCGGTTGGGGAGGTCAATGTTGCGCCCTCCCTGGTGCCGGTCGCAAATCAGACCCTGCCGGAGAAGGTGTCCTTCGCCCTCAACCTGGGCGGTGACGACGCGGATTTCCCTCCCAATTCCCTCGAATACTCCCTCGTCAGCGGGCCCCCGGGGATGACGGTAAGTCCGGAGGGAGTCCTCGCCTGGAAACCGTCCGAAGAGCAGGGGCCCTCGACCAATGCGGTCCTGGTCCAGGTGAGGGACAACGGGATTCCGAACCTGAGTGCCACCAACGGATTCACGGTCGTCGTGACCGAGGTGAACACCGCACCGGTGTTCGTGGCCCAGGCGCCCGTCACCATCAACGAATTGGCGACGTTTTCGGTCCAGTTGTCCGTGGAGGATGGCGACATTCCTCCGAACGTGATGACGTATGCCGCGGTCAGTGTTCCGGAGGGAATGACCGTGAGTGCCTCCGGATTGGTGGTCTGGACGCCGGATGAGACGCAGGGGCCGTCCACGAACACGGTTCAGGTGCGGGTCTCGGACGGGGGGGTGCCTCCCCTGAGTGCCACAAACGAGTTCAGGGTGGTGGTCCGCGAAGTGAATGCCCCACCCGTCCTGGATCCGGTGCCGGTCCAGACGGTCAATGAACTGGAGGCGCTGGCGCTGGTCCTCACCGGCTCCGACGCCGACTCGCCCACCAACCGTCTCACGTTTGGTTTGGTTCGCGGGCCGGCGGGGTTGACGATTTCCCCCGCGGGGTCGGTGGCCTGGACGCCCACGGAGGAACAGGGGCCGTCCACCAATGCGGTGGTCGTCCGACTGTCTGATGACGGCGACCCGTCCCTGTCGGTGACCAACGAATTCACCGTGGTCGTCCGCGAGGGCAATTCGGCCCCGGCGTTCCGTCCGGTGGATCCGGTGACCGCGGATGAGTTGGCGCTCCTGAGAATCCCGCTTCAGGTTGTCGACGGGGACGTGCCTGCCAACGGGCTGATTTACGCGATTCTTTCGGGGCCGCCGGGCATGCGGGTGACGGAGGCTGGTGTCCTGGAATGGACGCCGACGGAGGAACAGGGACCCATGGTGACCAACGTCGTTGTCCGGGTGACGGACGACGGGAATCCTCCCCTCAGCGCCACCAACCAGATTTCGGTGACGGTCAACGAGGTGAACAGTGCGCCCTTGCTGGGGCCTGTGGCGGAACAGGTGGTGGACGCCCTGGTGCCCCTGGGGCTTTTCCTGTCGGGATCCGATCTGGATCGGCCCGCGAATACGCTCACCTATGACCTGGTGTCCGGACCCGACGGCCTGACGGTGAGTGCCTCGGGTGGTGTCACGTGGAAGCCCGCCGCGGACCAGGTCCCGTCCACGAACCTCGTGCTGGTTCGGGTATCGGACGACGGAGTGCCCCCCTTGAGCGTCACGAATCAGTTCACGGTGGTGGCCTGGCCGGTTGAGGAGCGTTCCGTCATCCAGGTGGGGGTGGACGATGATCCGGCGACGCAGCCGTACAATCCTCTGCGGGAATTTCAGATTCAGAACAACCGGAATGATCCCCCCCCCGGATTCGTGACACGATTGCCGGGCGATCCTCTGTACGACGGGGCGAACAATCCGGGGGTGGATGATGACTTTTATGTCCGGGGAATATTCGCGCGTGGGTTCAACGGCCTGTCGGATCGGTTGGTCGTCCCGAATGATGAGCCTCCCGCGTCGTGGGAGCGCGCCCTGACCCTCGGCGACCTGACCAATCGCCTGAATTTCCGCCTCACCGAGGCCCAGGGCAGCCTGGGAACCTGGATCCGGGTGGTGGCGGAGTTTTCGAATGCGGGATCCTTGATCGGGGGCCAACCGGTTCCTGGATTCGCCGAGCACGAAGTGGCCTTCCGCTTCCGGAACGGGGCCGGCGAGGTCACTCCCGTGAAGTCCATGGTGTTTTCCTCGCCGACCGTGATGACGGCCGAGTTTTCGGTGGCGGATGTCGGAGCCCTGCCCGGCGGAAACTCCATCGAGTTTGTCCGAACCGGCCCCTCCAACCCGGGGGTTTCCTATTGGGTTGCCTTTGATTATGTCCGGGTGGAGATCGATTCGGGAGGGAACCAGGCGCCCGTGTTTGCGGAGGTGGGCCGGCCCGGGGTGGATGAAGGGAGCCTCCTGGAGCTGAACCTGGTCGCGTCGGACGGGGATGAACCGCCGACAC
>JAEUHD010000189.1 GCA_016793645.1 Verrucomicrobiales bacterium | reverse complement strand
CCTGCCTGACGGACGGAACCTCCTCGCGCTCTCCGACGCCTCCGGCGAACTCGAGTTCTGGAAGCTTCCCGCGAACGGCCTCGGTCCCGGCACCCAGATCACGACCAACGGCACCGTCTTCCGGTTTCCGGGAGTCCCCTCACCCGACGGAAAACGCATCGCCTGGGGAGACAAGGATCTGAAGCTTTGGATCGCCGACCTCGGGGCATCCAACGCCGTGCCCGTCGCCGTGGCGGAATCGATGGCCGACCCCATCACGGATTTCTCGTGGTCCCCCGACAGCCGTTGGCTGGCCTACGTGGACTCCGGGTCCAACGGCTATCCGCGGATCCACCTGCTCCAGGTCGCGGATCGCACCCACGCCGTCGTCACCAGCGACCGAGTGGACAGCTACAATCCGGTTTGGTCCCCCGACGGTCAGTGGCTCTATTTCCTGAGCGACCGCTCCCTCCGATCCCTCGTGGGCAGCCCTTGGGGCCCGCGCCAACCCGAGCCGTTCTTCACCGAGACGACCCAGATCTTTGCGATCGCACTGAAGCCCGGCGTGGAGTGGCCCTTCCAGGAACCGACGGAACTCGCCGCACGGGCGGACGGCGACGACGACTCCAAGGAAAAGGAGAAAGAGAAGGAGAAGGCCAAGGACCGCTCCAAAGACTCTGCCAAGGAAGACGCGCCGCCCGCGAAGGACGCGGACGCCGCCAAGGCAAAATCCGCCGATTCCCCCGTGACCGTGGATCTGAATGGCATTGCCTCACGCCTGTATGAAGTGCCGGTGCCGCCCGGAAACTACCAGCAGCTTTCGGCCACGAAGAAACACCTGTTCTGGTTGGCGCGGGACACGGGTTTCGACACCAAGTCCCAGCTCCGCCAACTGGAATTGACGCGGAAGGATCCGAAGGCCAAGACGCTGGTCGAGGACGTCGGCGAGTACGAACTCTCCCTGGATCGAAAAAAGCTTCTCGTCCGCAAGGGGGACGCGTTCTACGCGGTGGCCAGCGACGCCTCGGCACCCGCCAAGCTCGAGGACCGGTTTCACCTGGAGGACTGGACCTTCCCGGTCATTCCCCGCGAGGAGTGGCGCCAGATCTTCAATGAATCCTGGCGCATGATGCGTGACTACTTTTACGACCGGAAGCTGCACCAACTGGACTGGGTCGCGCTTCGGGATCGCTACCTGCCCCTGGTGGACCGCGTCAGCGACCGGGCGGAACTCAGCGAAGTCATCGCGGAACTGATGGGGGAACTGTCGGCCCTCCATATCAACATCCGCTTCGGCGATCTCCGCGACGGTCCGGACGAAATCAATCCCGCCTCGCTGGGCGCCCGACTGGCGCGCGACGAGTCCGCCGGCGGCTGGCGGATCGACCGGATTTACGAATCCGATCCGGACTATCCCGGCACGGTGTCCCCGCTGCGCCGTCCCGACGTGAATCTTTCGACCGGCGACGTCATCACTTCGGTGAACGGGCGCCCGTCGTTGTCTGTTTCCCAATTCGAACAACTGCTCCGCAACCAAACCGGAAAACAAGTCCTGCTGGAGGTGAAGCCCGCCGCCACGAATGAACTCCGGCGGGTCGTCGTGAAGCCCATTTCCAACCAGCGCGAGGCGGACCTCCGGTATGGCGACTGGGAAGTGTCGCGGCGGCAGCGGGTCGAGGCGCAGGGCAAGGGGGCCATCGGATACCTGCACCTCCGCGCCATGGGATCGGAGAACATCTCGGAATGGGCGCGGGAGTTTTACCCCGTCTTCAACCGTCCCGGGCTGATCATCGATGTGCGCAACAACCGGGGCGGCAACATCGATTCCTGGATCCTCGGTCGTCTCATGCGCAAGGCGTGGTTCTACTGGCAGCCGCGCGCCGGGCAGCCGACGTGGAACATGCAGTATGCCTTCCGTGGCCATGTCGTCGTGATCTGCAACGAGCGCACCGCCAGCGATGGCGAGGCATTCACCGAGGGATTCAAGCGGCTCGGGCTCGGCAAGGTCATCGGCACGCGGACCTGGGGTGGCGAGATCTGGTTGAGTGCGCAACGCTGGCTTGTGGACAGCGGCATGGCCTCCGCCGCCGAAATCGGGGTTTACGGACCGGAGGGCGCCTGGCTCATCGAGGGACACGGCGTGGATCCCGATGTCGTCGTGGACAATCTTCCCCACGAGACCTTCGACGGAAGCGACGCCCAACTCGAGGCCGCCATCCGGGAACTCCAGGCGCGCATCGCCTCAGATCCCCGGCCCGTACCGCCCGCGCCGAAATATCCGGACAAGCGCTTCCCGAAGTAGATCCCAAAGGGTTGCCCACACACCCGCCTCCGATGGCACAAGACTACATCCTCCGACTCATCGAGCAGGTGGCCGCCATGCTGGCCACGGTGCTGGCGCGGAGACGCAGCGGGCAGGCGTCCGAGGCCGGAGACGAAATCCGGCGGCTGACCCAGGAGACGGTGGGTTTGACCCCGGACGCCGTGCGCCGGTTGTCGCCGGAAGCCGTTTCGACGTTGTTGGACCGGGCCGGATTCCTGCGCCCCCTGAAATCCCTCCTGCTCGTGGGGCTTCTGGAACAGGAGGATGAACTGGCCGGTCCCGAGTGGCCGGCGGCGGACCGGCTGGCATCCCGCGTCCACCGGTTCTGCCTGCTCGCCGACGTCCTCCCCTTTCTCGACCGGGAGGACCGGGACACGACCCGGCTGAAGCTCCAATCCCTCATTGAAGAACTCGGCCCCGCCTGTGGACACCCCGCACTCCGCGAGCGGATCGCGCAGGTTCGAACGCCTAAACGCTGATCGCGTCACCGGGACGCCCTGCGGTCGTCCACGGGACTCGCCGCTTCGATCCGATTGCCGTCGTTCACCACTGCGCCCACGGTTTCGTCCAGGCGGATCCCCACGGTTTGCCGCTGCGCGCCCGCCGGACGGTCATCGCGGATCACATTGCCGCGAAACACAAGGTCGCCCGTTTCGCCGCGGACCCGGATGCCCGCGGACGGCACCTTCACCCCGTTGTCGGCGATGAGATTGTCCTCAAGCCGGTTCCGATGCCCGGCCATGCCCTGCGATTCATTGCGGAAGAAGACGCCGTCCTCCCCATTCGCCAGGACCTTGTTCCCGCGCAGCAGATTGTCGGTGTCCTTGTGCCCGATGGAGATTCCATAGCGCCCATTCCCGGACAGCGTGTTGCCTTCAAACAATCCGTTCTTCACGCGCCAGCACAGGAACAGTCCGTCCTGTCCATTGCCGCGGGCCACGCAGTCCCGAACCACCGGACGCTGCGAGCCGCTGCCCGGATGCAACCCGAGGGCGGCGTTCTCCTCACTGAGACAGGCGACCAGGAGGACGTCGTTGGACTGCTGGAAACTGATGCCATCGCCGTTGTAGTGCCGCACCACACAATGGTCGAGAACCGCCCCGGGACACCGGTACAGGTAAATGCCGCCACCGCGGCATCCGTCGAGGGGAACATTCTCATCCTGGTTTCCCTCCACGGTCAGGTTCTCGATGCGCACTCCCTCCAGATGGGATCCGCTGACCACCGGGAATACCGTCGCAGCGCGGGCGCCGGACGACACCATGCAATCGGAATTGAGCGGCCGGTCGATGGAGAACGTGTTCCCGTTGCGTCCGGTGATCCGGGCCACCGTGGTGTGAAATCCGCTGGCGTTCTTGTCCCAGATTGCAACCCCGTCGCCGACCTGGAATCCCTCGGGAGCCGCGAGGGTGATCTGCTCCTCGCCGTAATCCCCATCCAACGCCAGGGCCGAAACCGCGGCCCGTTCCTTCCGCAACACCGTGTTCGTTCCCTGTCCCTTCACCACCACACGCGACCGCAGATGCAACGAATCGCGCATGCGGAACTCGCCGGGACCAATCTCCACCGTGCCGCCGCCCAGCGTGGCCACGTAGTCCACGGCGGACTGCAACGCCCGGTGGTCGCCACCCACGATGTCCGCGTCCTTGAGCCCCACCGTCACCCGCGGCAGATCGGCCATGGTGCCGTGCATGGCGCCCGGAAGCTGACGATGCGGCGATGCCGGACCGGCACTCACCGGGTCCTCCGCCCGGCCAATGGAATTCCAGGTGAGGAGGACGAGCAGGATCCACGGGGACGGAATGAGGGAACGCTTCATGGTGACTTCAGAAGGTTGTGTCCCGCGCCGCCATTTGGACGCGAGGCTTTGGGCGCAGGCTATCGTCATCCTGCCGCAGGGCGAGCCGGAATCGGGCAGGTGGGACCGCTTTCCCGACGAGGCGTCAACGTTGTCCGAGCCACTGACAGGCGTTGGCAATCACCGCGAGCGCATGGGCGTCGAAGTACACCGGATACGTCTCATGACCGGGACGGAAGTAGAACACCCTCCCCTTGCCCAGATTCCACACCATGCCGCTGCGGAACCATTCCCCGCCGGCCCATCGCTCTTCGAGGACCACCTCATCCGGAGGCGGGACGTGGAACGGTTCATCGTACATCTCCGTTTGCGAAAGGGTGAACACCGGGGGAAGTCCGCGGGCGATGGGATGTCCGGGGAGCAGCACCCGGATCTCACTCGGCTTTCCATCGCCGCGGTACGCCGGAAAGCAGCAATTGGGCAGGGTGAGTTCAATTTGAACGGGTGCACCGATGGGCTTCCGATACAACACCGACGGCGTCAGCCGGTCCGAGTACTTCGGGGCCATCAACGGACGGGGCATGAGATTGGTTTCCACCAGCACCGCCGTGGCCCGCTCTCCGGGGGGAAGGGCGTTCACGGCATCGCGGCGTGCCCGCTCATTCATGGCCTCCACAAACGGGCGCGACCAATGGGCCGAGTGGAGTGCGACCAGCGAGAGTCGCCCTTCCAGGATTCGCCGGACGATATCGCGGGCCACCGGAGGTTCGATCTCCATCTGCCGGACGTGTCCCCACCAAACCAACACGTCGGTGTGATCGAGATCCGCCAACCCCTGTTGCGGATCGTCCATGGCTGCGGATCGCACCGACAGGCCCGGGATGGTCTGCAGATGCGCGGCGATCTGATTCCCGAGCCAATTGGTGTAGGCATCCTTCTGTCGCGGCTGCCGTTCGTCCCAAACCAGGATCCGCACGGGATCCGGGGACGCGGCGTCCAAACGAGGGATCAACACGAGCCATGCCCAGCAGACGACGGCAAGCAATCGGGGAAACATGGGGACAGCAATATCCCACTCACGAGTTCAAGGGGAGCCTCCAATTCCAGGATCGGAAGGTTCGTAGTCCGGGATTCATCCCGTTCCCCGTTTGTAGTCCGGGATTTATCCCGTCCCTGTTCGTAGTCCGGGATTTATCCCGTCCCCGTGGGTCCCCCCGAAGGCCACCTGAAGGTGGTACTACGAACTGGGAACACCCCGATTCGGCAGCATGGCTTCCGCTGTCGATCCATGCTCTGATTCAGCCGACATGGACACGGGCGACGCTTCAACTCCCCAGACGGTCTTCGATCAACTGGGAGGTGCCCCTGGATTGAAGCGGTTGCTCCATCACTTCTATGCCGACGTCCGGCAGGACCAGGTTCTCGGACCGATCTTCAACGCCCGGATCCACGACTGGCCCGCCCATCTGGAAAAGATCGGAAGCTTCTGGGCCCGCCAGACCGGGGCCGCGTCCAACTACGCGGGCGGATTCGCCGCCGCCCATCTTCCCCTGGGACTTCAGGAGGAACACTTCGTCCGCTGGCTCGGACTCTGGGAACGAAACTGCCGTCAGCATTTGGATCCGGCACCCGCCGACTGGATGATTGCCCGGGCCCACGAGATCGGAACCCACCTGCGCCGAATTGTGGGCGGAGCCGCGGGATTGCAGATTGGACGTTAATCGGAGGGCAATCGCCCCCGGCGGGTCAGGCCACGGGTACTGCCCGTGAATGTCCGGAGCCCACGGCCAGTCGGACTCCGGATACGAATCCGGAGAGATTGGCTTTGAATGACTCCCGGATTCAGGCACTAGTTTTTGCGCATGAACGCCCGCAGGATCTCCAGTCTGGTCCTCCTTGGCCTCGTCGCGTCCGCGGCGGCAACCGGACCGCTGCGCGCGGCCATTGACGCGTCCAAACTTCCCCCGCCCTCGGGCGCCCCGGTGGACTTTACCCGCGACATCGCACCGCTGCTCGCGGATCGATGCTACGGATGTCACGGACCGAAGAAGCAGGAGTCGGGATTGCGCCTCGACGATGCCGCCGCCGCTAAAGCAGGCGGGGAGCACGGCCCACTCATCGTGCCCGGCAAGTCCGGAGAATCCATTCTCGTCGCGGTTCTGGCCGGAGCCCACAGTGAACTCGCCCAGATGCCGAAGAAGGGGGACAAACTGACCCCGGAGGAGATTGGCAAAATCCGCGCCTGGGTGGACCAGGGAGCCTCCTGGCCCGCCACCACCGCCTCCACGGCCCCGGTCCGCAAGGACCACTGGGCTTGGAAGCCTCCCGTCCGGCCCGCCATTCCCGAAGTGCCGGCCGGGACGCCCGCGGGATTGAATCCCATCGACGCCTTCATCCGAGCGCGCCTCGCTCAGGAGGGCCTCAAGCCCGCGCCGCCTGCCGACCGCATCACGCTGCTGCGCCGCGTGTATCTCGACCTCGTCGGGCTGCCGCCCACCCTGGAGCAGGTGGACGCGTTCCTCAAGGACACTTCCCCGGACGCCTACCGGAATGTGGTGGAGTCGCTTCTGAAGTCCCCGCACTACGGGGAACGGTGGGGCCGTCACTGGCTGGACGCCGCCCGGTATGCGGATTCGGATGGCTTCGAAAAGGACAAGGCGCGGTTCATCTGGGCCTACCGCGACTGGGTAGTCCAGGCGTTCAATCGGGATCTGCCCTACGACCAGTTCATCATTGAGCAGTTGGCCGGGGACCTCCTGGAGAACTCCACCCAGGACCAGCGCGTCGCCACCGGCTTTCTCCGGAACTCGATGCTCAACGAAGAGGGCGGCGCGGACCCGGAGCAGTTTCGGATGGACGCGATGTTCGACCGCATGGACGCCGTCGGAAAGAGCATCCTGGGACTCACCATCCAGTGCGGCCAGTGCCACAACCACAAGTTCGATCCGGTCAGCCAGGAGGAATACTACCGGATGTTTGCCTTCCTGAACAACGACCACGAAGCGTCCCAGGTCTCCTACACCCCCGCGCAGGAAATGAAGCGGGCGGATCTTCTGCGGCAGATCCGGGATCTTGAGGAAGGATTGCGGCACACCACCCCCGATTGGGAACAACGTCTCCAGCAATGGGAGGCTGAGGTGAAGTCAGATCAACCCGAGTGGCAGGTGGTGCCCGCGGTGCACGAAGGAGAACGGGGGGAGCGCTTTTATTACTATCCGGACGGATCCATCCGGGCATCGAGTTACGCGCCCACCCAGTGGACGGCCCATTTTGTCGCCACCAACCAGGTCGCGGGCATTGCCGCCTTTCGTTTCGAGCACCTCACCGATCCCAACCTCCCCTGCTCCGGACCCGGCCGCTCCATCTACGGCATGGCCGCCCTGAGTGAGTTCAAGGTGGAGGCCACGGACGCGACCAATCCGACCAACAAGGTTCAGGTGAAGTTCGTGAAGGCGACTGCCGATTTCTCGAATCCGGAGCGTCTGCTCGAGCCGGAGTTCCAATCCGACAGCCGGAAAGCGAAGGGCGGCGACAAGCGCCTGTATGGTCCGGTGGCCATGGCCATTGACGGCAAGGACGACACCGCCTGGGGCATCGACGCCGGACCCGGCCGTCGCAACGTCCCCCGGAAGGCGGTCTTTGTGGCCGAACAACCGCTGCCCTTCACCCACGGCGTGGTGCTGAAATTCTCCCTGGTCCAGAATCACGGTGGCGACAATTCCGACGACAACCAGACCCACAACCTCGGGCGCTTCCGCCTCAGCGTCAGCGCCGCCACGAACGCCGTCGCGGATCCGCTGCCGGCGCAGGTTCGGGACATCCTCACCCGGATACCGCGGGAGCAGCGCACGCCCGCGCAAGTCGCCGCGGTCTTCAGCTACTGGCGGACGACCGTTCCCGACTTCAAGGAAACCAACGACAAGATCGAAACCCTCTGGCGCCAGTGGCCCGAGGGAGCTCCGACATCCACGTTGGTGGCGAGGCGCGATCAGGGCCCCGGGGACGAAATGCGGAAGACCTTCACCCTGAAACGGGGCGACTGGCTGAAGCCGGCCAAGGAGGTCAGTCCGGGAGTGCCCGCCTTCCTGAACCCGCTGCCCGACAATGCCGATGACACGCGCCTCACGTTCGCACGATGGCTCGTGGATCGGAAGGCGCCCACCACCGCGCGGGTGGCCGTCAATCGCATCTGGCAGGCCTACTTCGGCACCGGATTGCTCGAAACGCCAGAGGACTTCGGACTCCAGGCGCCTGCGCCGTCCCATCCGGAACTGCTCGACTGGCTCGCCTGCGAATTCATGGACTCCGGCTGGAGCCAGAAGGCGATCCATCGCCTCATCGTCAATTCCGATACCTACCGTCAAAGCAGCCAGGTCACCGCGGAATCCTACGAGCGCGACCGGTACAACCGCCTGTTGTCCCGCGGACCGCGATTCCGGGTCGAAGGCGAAGTCGTCCGGGACATCGCCCTTTCCGCCAGCGGCCTGCTGAATCCGGAGATGGGCGGCCCGAGCGTCCAGCCTCCCGCACCCGCATTTCTGTTCCAACCGCCTGCGGCGTACGGTCCGAAGGCCTGGACCGAGGCGAAGGGACCGGAACGGTACCGCCGCGGCATCTACACCTTCCGTTACCGATCGGTCCCCTATCCGTTCCTCGCCGCGTTCGACGCACCCAACGGGGATTTCTCCTGCGTGCGCCGGACACGATCCAACACGCCGCTTCAGGCGTTGATGACGCTCAACGAAACGTTGTCCATGGAATGCGCCCAGGGGCTCGCAGCCAAAACCCTCGCCGAGGGTGGCACCACGGATGATGCCCGGATCCAGTACGCCTTCCGCCGCGTGCTGTCGCGCCCCCCGACCGCCGACGAGCAATCCGAATTAAAGGGCCTGCTCGACCGGCAGCGCCAGCGCATCGCCGATGGCTGGGTCAATCCCTACGAATTGGCCACCGGCAGGAACGAGCTGCCCGCGTTGCCAAAGGGAGCCACCCCCACCCAACTGGCCGCCTACACGGTCGTCTCCCGCGTCCTGCTCAATCTCGACGAAGCCATCACCAAGGAATGATCCCATGAAGCGTCTCACCCACTTCCAGCATGCGGTCGAGGAGCAGCGCCGCGCCATTTCCCGACGCTGGTTCTTCCGGGACTGCGGTGTCGGCCTTGGGACCATCGCGCTGCACTCGCTCCTCGCGGACCGGGCCAACGCCGGAGCCGCCACGCCGTCACTGACCGATCCGATGGCCCCAAAGAACGGCCACTTCAAGGGCAAGGCCAAGCGCGTCATCTACCTCTTCATGGCCGGGGCACCGAGCCATCTCGACCTCTTCGACAACAAGCCGCAACTGACCAAATTCAACGGCACGCTGCCGCCTCCGGAACTGCTGAAGGGTTACCGCGCGGCGTTCATCAATCCCGACGCCACCCTGCTGGGGACGAAGTTCAACTACTCCCGTCACGGGAAGAATGGCATCGAGCTGTCCGAATTGCTGCCGCACCTCGCCGGCGTCGTGGACGACATCACGCTCATCAAGTCGATGCAGACCGACGCGTTCAACCATGCGCCGGCGCAGATCATGATGAACACCGGCTCCCAGCAGTTTGGCCGTCCCAGCTTCGGCGCATGGACGACCTACGGACTGGGCTCCGAATCCCAGGATCTTCCGGCCTACGTCGTCTTCAGCACGGGAAGCAAGGGTACGAGCGGCGGGGCGTCCAACTGGGGTCCCGGATTCCTGCCCACCCAGCACGGAGGCACCTTGTTCCGTGGCGGATCGGAACCGGTCCTCTATCTTGGAAATCCTCAGGGCGTGGATGACGCGCTCCAAAAGGATTCCCTGGAAACCCTGAATCGGCTGAATGCAAAGCGGCTGGGCGTCGTGGGTGACCCGGAAATTGCCGCCCGGATCAGCGCGTTCGAAATGGCCTACCGGATGCAGAAGGTTGCGCCCGAGGTCATGGACATCAGCCGGGAACCGCGTGAGGTGTTGGAGAAGTACGGCGCGGAGCCGGGCAAGAGTTCATTCGCCAACGCCTGCCTGCTCTCCCGACGCCTGATCGAACGCGGGGTCCGCTTCGTCCAGATCTTCCACGAGTCGTGGGACCAGCACGGCGACCTCAAGGGTGGACTCACCCGCAACTGCCAGGCTACGGACCGTCCGAGCGCGGCCCTGGTCCGCGACCTGAAGGAACGGGGTCTTCTGGAGGACACCATTGTCATCTGGGGCGGGGAATTCGGTCGAACCCCGATGGTCCAGGGGGGCAATGACGGGCGCGACCATCATCCCAACGGATTCAGCTACTGGGTGGCGGGCGGCGGCTTCAAGCCGGGGATTTCCTGGGGAGAGACCGACGATCTCGGGTTCAACGCCGCCAAGGACAAGGTGCACGTCCACGACTTCCACGCCACGCTGTTGAACCAACTCGGCTTCAATCATGAGAAGCTGACCTACCGGTTTCAGGGCCGCGATTTCCGACTCACGGACGTTCATGGCGAAGTGGTGACCGGCCTGATCACCTGAGCGGTCCCGGCAACCGTCCCCATCGGAAACTGGGTGGGGACTTTCGACTTGGCGCATCCGCCGGGGTGCCTAACGTGCCGGCCCATGGCGGCCATCCTTTTCCTTCTGGTTGCCGGAGCACTCCTGTTGCTCCTGGAACCCATCTTCCCCCACTTCGTCGCCGCGGCTGCCGGATTGGTCTGCTGGGCCGCCGCCGTCGTCCTGACCTATTCCCGCTTCGGGGCACAAGCCGGACACTGGACCCTGGTTGCCGTCCTCGCCGCCGCGCTCGCCGGCACATGGTGGTACCTGCAGCGGATGCCCACCACCGGGATTGGCCGCCTCGTCCGCTCCGAACAGGTCACCCCCGCCGAGACCGCCGCCAAGACCCACTTGTTGCACGCGCGGGGAATCACACTGACCCCACTGCGCCCCGGCGGCATGGCGGAGTTCGGCGGGGAGCGCGTGGATGTTGTCTCCTCCGGAGAACCGATCGAGAAGGGGCAGCCGGTGTCCGTGATCTCCGTGGACGGTTCCCGAATTCTCGTCCGCGCCGCGTAGCGTTTTTCCCCGCCCGAACCCCCAACCGCCATGAACCTGTTGCTTGCAGCCCCGGTTGAAACCGGATCCGTCGTCATCATCGCCATCCTCGGCGTTTTCGGACTCGCCGTCCTGTTCCTCCTCGCCAGCTTCGGCGCGGTCTGGCTGCGAGCCATGGCGTCCGGGGCTCCGGTGGGACTGGTCGAACTTCTGGCGCTTCGACTCCGGGGCATTCCCGTGGGTTTCATCGTCGACAACCGCATCACTGCGGTGAAATCCGGTCTTCCCCTGACCATCGACGACCTCTCCACCCACTTTCTCGCCGGCGGCAACGTGGACATGGTGGTGCAGGCGTTGATCGCCGCCCAGCGCGCCGGAATCCACCTCGACTTCAACCGGGCATGCGCCATTGACCTCGCCACCAAGGGAACGGGGAAGAACGTCCTGGATGCGGTCAAGACCTCGGTCAATCCGCGCGTCATCGACTGTCCCAATCCCACCATCGGCAAGGGGACCATCGATGCCGTGGCCAAGGACGGCATCGTGATCAAGGCGCGGGCGCGGGTCACCGTCCGGACCAACCTCGACCGGTTCGTGGGCGGTGCCACGGAGGAAACCATCATCGCCCGCGTTGGCGAGGGCATCGTCTCCACCATCGGTTCCGTGGAGACCTACAAGCTGGTCCTGGAGAATCCGGACCGCATTTCGAAGACCGTCTTGGACAAGGGACTGGATGCCAACACCGCCTTCGAAATCCTGTCCATCGACATCGCCGACGTGGACGTGGGCGAAAACGTCGGCGCCAAACTTCAGGCAGAGCAGTCCGAGGCCAACAAGCTCAAGGCCCAGGCCGAGGCGGAGGCGCGCCGGGCCAATGCGGTGGCATTGGAACAGGAAAACATCGCCCGGGTCGCCGAAATGCGGTCGCGGGTTGTGGAGGCGGAGGCCCAGGTCCCGTTGGCTCTGGCGGACGCCTTCCGTCAGGGAAATCTCGGAGCCATGGACTATTACCGGATGAAAAACCTCCAGGCCGACACTTCCATGAGGGAGAACATCGCCAACGAACCTCCCTCCGCCTGATGCCGCATCCCTTTCGTTCCCGGCCATGAGTCCCTTCCTTTTCGCCGCGGGGTGGGAACCCCTGATCCCGGTGGCCGTGATGCTCGGGGCCCTGGTCCTCACCGCCCTCCAGACGGCCTGGAGGAAGAGCCGGCAACGCACTTCGGCGGAAACCCACGAGTCCTTCGGACGGGCCGCAACCTCTGGGAGCTGGCATCGGACTCCCACTCCGGCGGGCGACCTTCGGTGGCAGCGGAAGCCTGCCGATTCTCCCGGCCTGCCCGGATCCGTTCCCCAACCCGCGCTGCCGCCCAGCCCCTGGGAACGAGAACTGGAGCGGATGCTCGGCCACTCCACGCCCCAACCCCCGCCCCTCCTTTCCGAGGAGCCCGAACCGGAATACGCGTTTCCCAACTCCCTCCCTCCCCTTCTCGCAAACGTTTCCACCTCCGATCCCGCCACGCTCGACACCGCGGAGTCGCCGACCCTGCCCCTTCCCACCCTGGCCGCCGCCGACGCACAGGTGGAGCACGCCGCCACACTGCAGGAACGTGCCCGGGCCCACCTCAACCTGGTGGACCGATCGGTCGAACAGGCGCGTCCCCAACCGGCATCGGCACGGGAAACCCACCGGCACCGAAACTCGCGTTCCGGACTTCAGCGGCTGCGCAGTGTCTCCGGGGCACGACAGGCCTTCATGGCGGCTGTGGTCTTCGGCCCACCGCGATCCAGTCCCCGGTCTGGTTGAGTTCAAGGGTGGTCGTCCCAAGGTGCCGCGGCGTAATGCGTGTAAACCATTCAGGCTGCCACCCCCCGAACGTGACACGGCCGGATGCGCATTTGACGATCCGGAGCGGGCCGGAGCATCCTGATCCCGCTTGAATCGCCTGCATCTCTTGCGCATCGCCGTCCTGACGGTGGGAATCGGGTGGGCCTCGACCTTCGCCGCGGAAACGAAGACAAACTCTCCGCCCGCGGACGCCTTCGTTTTGAGACGCTTCGAATGGATTCCTGCGTTCAAGTCCCCGAGGACGTTCGCCCCGCTGGTACCCCGGCTGTCTTCCATCACCGCGGTTCAGGACCTTGCCCTTGCCGGGGAACGTCTCTGGTTGTCGGTCCGGACCCCGGCCCAAACGAATCCTCCGGACGGGAGTGGCCGCCTTTGGGAATTCCATGACCAGGCGCTCATGATGGAACCGGTCGCCGGACCGCTGGAACAGCATCGGGTGACCACCCTGTTTGGAGCGGAGAGCACCCTCTGGATGGGGCTCAACGGGGGCATGGCCTCCCTCGATCTGAAGCAGAATGTCATCCATCCCTTCGGTCCGGCCCAGGGCATGGTGAGCACGAACATCGTGGGCATTGCCGCCATGGACGACACCATCGTGGCACTGGGACACCTCGGATTGCTGTGGGGCCTGGTGCCTGGCACCACGAATTTCACCCGGGCCACCGCCGGCGCTCCGTCCGTCGACCCCCGGTCACCGGAACTCTGGAATCACTTCGCCACTTCGGGGGAATGGATGGCGGCCCTCGGAACCCATTCCCTCGCCGCACGACATTCGCGTTCTCCCCAATGGATCCCCATGCGTGAGGAGTTTGCGAACGGATCCCCCCATCTTTCGGCCCCGAAGCTTTCCTGCATCGAGGGGGACGGTGACGGGGGATTCTGGATCGGCAGTGACGCAGGGCTCCATTGGCTCAATCCCGAAAGCAACGTTTGCGAGAACCGGTTCTGGACGCCACAGGTCACCGTCTCCGGCGGACTCGGAATGACCGTCGCTCCCGGATTCAAGCCCACAGCCGCCGCCTACTCCATGGCCCAGGAGCGGGTGATGCAGGGGATCCGGGACCGGATGCGGGATCGCGCCCGGCATGCCCGGATCAACCAGCGACTCACCCAGCCGGTCTCGCCCTATTGGCCCACCAGCCGGCTGCCCGGCCCCGTTCTTGCGTTGCACCGGGACGCCCGCTTTCTTTGGGTGGCCACGCGGGAGGGTCCCACCTCGCTTCGCAGCCGTGTGCTGCTGATGCATCAAGCCACCCGGCGATGGATCGGATGGTTTCCCGTCGCGGCCCCGGTGACCTGCCTGGGCACCGACGCCCAGCGGCTTTGGATCGGGTGTGACGTGTCCCGGTCCCCCAACGCACCGGCCCTGTTCGCCGTGGAGAAGTTTCCCATGACCTCCACACCCCAAAACCGATGGATCAAGGACACCATCCCTGCGGAGGAACTTGCGGACCGCCTCGCCTCACTGCCGGTTCGGGAGCGTGCCGTGCTCGCCTTTTTTGGGGGCGATCCGACCCGGGTGGTGGATCTGCTGGCACCCACCGGAACCGCGGCACCGGACGCGGACGCCGAGACCCTGTTCCTCCTCGCCTTCGCCCATGACGCGGTGGGACTGAACAATCCCGACGCCCTGGAGCTCTACGTCCATCGCCTTCGCGAACAATATCCTGAATCCGCCTACGCCGAACTTGCGGCGGCCGTCCGAAGCGCCCGCCCCGCAGCGACCCTTCCCGAAGCCCCCCACTCCCCCGCTCCGTCGCCAGGGCCCACAGGTTCACAAAAGCCGGAGCCTCCCCTGCCCGCAGAGGCTTCCCCGGCGACGCCGCGTTCCGAAGCCTCCCCGGTCTTCGCCTCCCCTGAGGCAGCCGCCGTGCTGGCAAAACGGGACCTCGGAAAGGACGGCCGACTCAACGCCGTCGAGTTCCGCCTTTGGCTGGGACCGCGGGCGGATTTCAAGTCATCAGACACCAACCAGGATGGCCATCTGGATGCCGGGGAGATTGATCGCCTGCTCAAGAACCCTGGGGTGACCGCTCCTTGAGGAGTCGGGTCGCCCAAGAATCATCCCGGCGTTCAACGAAACTCGATGATGACGTCGTCGAACCCCGCCGACCGCGCCAGCGCCGTCAGTTGAAGCCGGGTGCGTTCCTCCGCATCGCGCAGGATCCCCGCAGCCCGAGCGGCCTTTCGAATCGATTCGACCGCCTCGCGGCGGGCCTCCTGCTCCATTTGCTGATCGAATTGCCGGAGCATCCCGGTGGATCGCTCCAGGATCTCCGTCCTTCCCTCGTCCAGATAGACATCCACCAACTGCGGCCGGGGCAGCGTCAGTATCAGCCCGCCCCCCCGAATCCTGACATCCGTCGGCCCCACCCTCTGCAAGTCCACTCCGGCCTTGGCGACGCCGTGAGCCACCATCAGCAGGCGGTTTTGCCCGTACCATTTGGCATCCTCGACCACCACCACCTTCTCGAACACGTATTTGACCGTGACGAGCTGGGCAAGGGACTGAATCTGCGTGATGACGGTCGCCGTGCTGAGCATCGACCGCCCCCCCACGCCCGGGAGCCGGCGACCGGCGACCCAGCCGACCACCAGCGCAACCCCAATGGCGAGGACCACGGTGACGGCGGGAACAAGGTACGGGGAACGGCGGTTCACAAGCATGGAGGCATCAGTTTCTCAGGGCATCAAACCACGCCTTGATCTGCAGCAGCGTGGGCTCAACGCATCCGATATGGTCCGAGGACGGTGAAGGATCGATCAGTTCCACCGAGGCACCCCGGGAGGCGAACGAGGCCTGGGCGACCGTGGCATTGGCGGGAAGAACATCCCGGTCATTGCGGCACTGATAGAGCCGGAGCGGGGACCGTGGAGTCCAATCGAGCAGGTCGTTCCTGCGGAGGGCGACCCGGAAGGGGTGGTTGGGATTGGACACGAACTCGTCCCGAACCCCCGGTGCCAGCGTCAGGGTGGGATCCGAGGGAAGGATGGCGTTCAGCGTTTCGCCATCGTGGGTTCCATCCAGCAGGGGGGGCACGGTCTTCGAATACGGCAGCCCGAGATACTCGGGCAAACCGTACACGTCCCGATATGCGGCCAGCAGATAGACGAAATAGTACGGATTCGGCAGGGAACGTCCCGAAAGCGCATCGGCCGTCGTTGTTCCGGAGAGGTCATAGGCACCTCCTCCCGCGGCACACGCAGTGATCCGGAACTCGTCGGCATGTCGGGACTCAATTTCCCGGAGCGCCGCCAGCGTCGCATGGCCGCCCTGGGAATACCCCGTCAGAAAGAGCCGATCCTTCAACACCACACCATTGGAGGCGCACCAGTTCCGGCAAGCCCTCAGCATGTCCACGACCGCGGTGGCCTCGCTGTCCGCATGGTGAAACGGCGGGAAGCCTGGCGAATCCCCGAGGCCCAGGTAGTCGGGCAGCACGGCGACATAGCCGGAGCTCGCGAAAAGCACTCCGAGAAATCCCTCGGTATTCAAACGCGATGGGACATCCTCGCGGGCCACACTCGTCCCATGCTGGTAGCTGACCATGGGCAACGGCCCCTCGAAGCCCACGGGAAGGGCCAGGGCTCCGGAGGCGACCGTTCGCAACCCATAGGCATCCACCGTTTCGTAAACCAGCCTGAGAAAACGGACATCCCGCTCCGCGACCACGGGATATCCCGCCAGGTTGATGAAGAACTGGATCTCTGCACGGGTCATTGTCGCCACCTCGAGGGTCCGGAGGAGACTCCCGCGCGACACCGGACCCGGTTCCCCCCGGACGCGGTAGAACCGGGTCTGGACCGGGGGGCGTTGATCCCGGAAGGCCGAAAGCGACGGAAACCCCGCCTCCCAGCCGGGAACGGGAACCCAGGCGCCGGAATCCACGCCATCCCTGCTTTCCAGGAAGGTCCTCAGTTCCGGGCTGCCGACGGTCCACTCCAAATCCACCCCTCCCGGGTCCGGCGAAATCCGGTTCAATTGAATCACCGGCGGAAGGGCCATGAGCCGCCCCCCCGGAGCCCAGCCGAGGAGCATCCACGCGAGGGTGGCCCATCGAAAGCTTCGCATCACGGGCAGAGCCTACCCAAGTGCGCCCGCGGCGAAAGACCCTCGTTAAAATCAGGAACGACCGGGGGGACCGCGTTCGCCCAGAAAACGGATTGTCCGTGGGCGGCACGGGTCCCATATTCGCGCCGCCATGCAGAGCACGTTCAGCGGCCCCGTGTACGTCGTCGGGGACAACATCGACACCGACCAGATCATTCCGGCGCAGTACCTCAACCTGGTGCCCACCATCGCCGAGGAATATGAGAAGCTGGGGAGTTTTGCGCTGTGCGGGCTTCCGGACGACACGAATCCCGTCCGTTTCGTCCAGGAGGGGCGGATGGACACGGAATACCCGATCGTCATCGCGGGAAGAAACTTTGGATGCGGCAGCTCGCGGGAACACGCCCCGATCGCGATGGGTGCCGCGGAATGCCAATGCGTGGTGGCAGAGAGCTTTGCCCGGATCTTCTTCCGGAACTGCGTGGCCACCGGCGAACTTTACCCGATCGAATGCGGTGATCGTCTTTGCGACGTCTTCAAGACCGGGGACCTCGCGACCGTGGACATCGACGCCAACACGATTCGGCATCATGCGACGAACCGCACCTACTCCCTGAAACCCCTTGGGGAGGTGCGCCCGGTCGTGGATGCCGGAGGCATCTTTGAGTATGCCCGCCAGACGGGCATGATGCCCGCCAAGGCGGCCTGAGCCTCCCCGAAAACGAATGTTGCCGGTTCGTTGCTTGAACAGTCCGGCAAACCTGCCGTCCATCACGGACGTGCATCGTTCATCGCGTCTCCATCGGCTTGTCCTGGCGGTTTGGATCGGGATCGGGGCCGCGTTGGGGGCCGGATCTCCGCGGGAAGTCCGGGACCGCGATGCCGAGGCCCTGTTTGCGGGTCCACCCCAGACCTTTGTCATCACGGTCGCCCCGAAATTCGCCAACCAGCTTCGAGAGGATCCCCGGAGCTACGTGCCCGCCACCATCCAGGTGGGCACCCGGGGATTTACGAACGTCGGCATCCACCTCAAGGGCGCTGCAGGAAGCTCCCGGAGCTTCGATGACCGCCCGGCGCTGACGCTGAACTTTGACAAATTCGTCAAGGATCAGGTGTTTTCAGGACTGGATAAGCTGCATCTGAACAACTCCGTCCAGGACGGCACATTTCTCTCCGAGAGCATCGCGAGCCGACTTTACCGGGAAGCCGGGGTGCCCACAGCCCGGTCGGGACACGCGTTTGTGCGGCTCAACGGGCGTGACCTGGGGCTCTATGTGCTCAAGGAAGGTTACGACAGCCTGTTTATCCGCCGGAACTTTCCCCCGGGGACCAATGCTCCGGGAAACCTTTACGACGGCGGATTCCTTCAGGACGTGGACCAGGGCCTGGAGCTGGATGCCGGCAAGGGACCCACGGACGGTTCGGACCTTCGCCGGCTGCGCAGGGCCGCGGGGGCGCCCGTTTCACGCCGGGCGGCGGAACTGGACCGGGCGCTGGATGTGGACCGGTTCCTGACCTTCCTTGCCATCCAGGCACTGACCGACGACTGGGACGGATACGGCCGAAATCGGAACAACTACCGACTCTATTTCGATCCCGTGTCCGGAAAGGCGGAATTCATTCCCCATGGCATGGATCAGCTTTTCCGAGAGATCGACTCCACCGTCGACCCTGACTGGGAAGGTTTCGTGGCCCGGCGGGCCATGGAACTCCCCGAGTTCCAGACGCGGTATCAGGCCCGGTTGAAGGAGTTGGCCAACCGGAACTTCACCGTCGCCTGGCTCACCAATCACCTCGGGATGGTGGACGAGCGGATGCAAACCGCACTCACCGGCCGGCAACCGGAGGATCGGGCCCGATGGGCCAATGGGCTGCGGCGGGCATCCAGCCGGACCATCGCCCGGATTCGCTCCGTCCGGAAGCAACTCGGCCTGCCCCCGGATCCGACCCTGGTCCAGCTGACCGCAGGCTCGCGAAAGCCCCAAGTGCTCACGGGTTGGCAGGCCCGTCCCCAGCAGGGAACACCCGTTCTCGACACGGTGTCCGAGGACAAAAGGGAGTCCCTCCACCTGGGTGCCATCCGCGCCGGCACGGTTGCCTCGTTTCGAACCTCCCGAACGTTGTCGCCCGGCGAATACACCCTCGAAGCGAGCATAAAGACCCGGGGCATTGCAGCCCAATCCGGAGCGCCCGGACGCGGAGCAGGAATCCGGATCAGCGGTGCGGATCGTCAACACCATCTCACCGGAAGCCAGGACTGGTCACCGACCCGCTTCGAGTTTGAGATCCATGATGATCGGGAGATCGAGTTCATCGTCGAACTGAGGGCCGACAAGGGTGAGGCGTGGTTCGACCTGTCCACCCTGAGGCTGATCCC
Source organism: Verrucomicrobiales bacterium (assembly GCA_016793645.1). Classification (GTDB taxonomy): domain Bacteria; phylum Verrucomicrobiota; class Verrucomicrobiia; order Limisphaerales; family UBA9464; genus UBA9464. The sequence goes on along the minus strand of JAEUHD010000189.1, from coordinate 24,661 downwards.
GCACTGAGAACGGCCTGAAAACTCAGTGGCCTCCCGGGCCGTAACCGGCCGAGGGTTTCCCGTCGGGAGACAGCTTTCCACAGGCCCAGAGCAGACCCCTCGTCACCAAATCCAGATATCGCGGATCGGCGACCGTCTCGTTGTTGTGGCCGATCGTGGTTGAGAAGACACGGGCCTTGGCCGGACCGTATTCGTGGGCCCACCCCACCACCGTGTCATTTTGGCCGGGTTTGTCGCCCGCCCCCTGACGCCCCCGGACGAGCGCATGGGCGGACTCACCCACCTTCACGTTGTTGTACAACTCCTCGTTGATCGTGGTCCAATTCGTCATCCCCCGGGTCACCGGACTGGCCGGATCGAGGAAGGTGAGTTCAATCGGCTTCTGGGGTCCATGACCGCTGGATTGGAGTCCGAGGTATTCAAACCACAGGGCATGGGGAGTCCCCGGCACCGCAGGTTGCCCCGGGTTCCCCGTCCGATAGCTGTGCATGGCGCAATGAAGATTGACTCCAGGGGTCCCCTGCCGATGCGGGGCCAGAACTCCCCGAACGATCTCAGGATCGCTGATGTCCGCCGCGCATTCGTCGTGCAGGACGACGTCATATCCCCGCGCGTACTCCGGCTTGCCAAAGATCGGCAGCGGAGGATGGGTGCTCGTATCCGGGGAGTAGATCGTATCCACCTGCACATTCGCACGGGCCTCCAACCCTTTCCTCAGGATGTCCTTCTGCGTGGCGTAGTCGTGACAGCATCCGCCGAGAATGAGGAGAACCTTCAACGGCTTCGGACCCGCGGTGGTTCCGGGCTTGCGGGTGTAACGCACCAGCAGGAGCCCGCTTCCGGACTCGGTCTTCAAGGATTTGGCGGTCGCGCCCTCCACCATGGGATAGCAGGCACGCCACCCGTCGGGAGTGAGTTCGGCCACCGCCTGGATGGTCTTACCCGCGTTGGGTCCTTCGGTCTCCGTGGAGGTCATCGCCGCCGGTGACTTTGAAAAGTCCACCACCACCGTTCCCTTCGCATGGGTCTCCCCCATGTCGAACGTATATTTTCCATCCTGGACCGACAGTTCGATCGGGGGCAGGTCCGACGCGGAGACGCCGTTTCCGTCGAACTCGGCCTCGGCAACCACCCAGACGCCATTGAGCGAACTCACGTCCGCGGCAAGGGCACGGATGCAGGTCACTCCCAACACGAGCAGCGCAATCACAGTTTTCATGACGGTGAAGGGATCAAACCATTGAAGACTCCACCCCGGCAAAGCGAAACCGCGGGAGCGAATCCGAAGCCTCCCCGCCCCGATGCGGCTCAGGGATCCGTCGAAGCGACCGTGGATCGCCAGAGGCCCAGCCGTTCCCCACGGGCGCGCCGGTCCGCGGCGCGCAACAACGCCTGTTCGCGAAGCGGCAGCATCCGCGTCGAGTCCTCCAACCAGCGCAGCCGCCCGTCGGTCACCAGATCCACCGCGAGATTCTGCGAATTTGTCCCCACGTACAAAAAGCCGAGGGCCGTTCGGTTGCTCTGGGAAGAAACGATCGCCAGCGAGGCGGAACGACCCACCAGGCTCACCATCAGATTGCTCCGTGTCTGAAGGGCAAACGACCGCCAGCGCGGGTCCTGTCCGTCGGTGAAGACACCGCCCAGTCCCGCCAACCCCACATTCCAGGCGAGGCCATTGGTATCCTTCACCTGGAGCACATTCTCGGTGATGGCGCGGGTCACCACCACCGGCGTCCGCTCCAAGGGAGGCGGGACCCGATATCCCACACCCTCCCAGACGACATAGAGATCCAGCAATGGACGCGCCCGCTCACGCCTCTCCCACAGCATCCAGAGCGCCCCCAGTCCCAACCCCAACACGGCAATCCTCAGCACCCGATTCAAAACGAGGAACACGTTCATGGTTCTCCGATCGCCCCACCCTTCCCCGCTCCCGGGAACAAGCGGATGCTGTTGCGGCGTTTCAGGGGTGGCGGTGGGGGTGCCGGGGGCAGGGTCACGATCTCGGGTTCGGGCGGTGGAACCCGCAGATGAGCCAGAAGGGTCAGGTTCACCTCCGGAACCGGATGCGCGGCCGGGCGCCGGTCATGACGGAGCGCCAGGATATCATGGGCCCGGACACAATTCCCCACGTGGTTGAAAGTCCAGACCGCGTTCGCGAAGACTCTTTCCGTCCAGGAACACGGCCGGGCGTTGTTCATCCCGATCACAAATGCCGCGGGAAGATTGGGACGCCGCACACCCTCCACAAAGGCAAGCACCACGGTCAACCGGCGCCACCCTCGGGCCTCGCACCGTCGAGTGAGTGAAATGAGCCACGAATTATCCTCGGACGGCGCACCGTCCTTCATCAGCCCGGTTACGGGACCCGCGACCATTTCCCCGAGCAGGGGCGCCCACGTCAGCGAGGCGGCAAAACCGGCCACCACGGCGAGAGCGAACCAACCCGCGTTGGTGATGTCGTTGTTGAGATTGGCCGACGACTCCTCGGAGGCCCGGTGGAGCAACAGGACAAAGACACCCGTGAGAACCACTCGGAGTAGCACGAGGATCATGGCCTTCAGCGGTTGGGGTCGGGTTCCAGAATCGCCTGCGACACCACAATCCCCCGAAGCGCCAGGTCGAGACGCTGGCGATTGATGGCGTAGGTCCGGGCCACCTCCTCGGAAATGATCCCGGCCGCAAGCAGTTCCTGAAGATACTGGTCGAACGAATGCATTCCCACATGATTCGCGGACTCAATGATGCCCGTCAGGAGGTGGAGGTTGTTCTCCCGAATGGCATCCTGAACGCCCGCGTCACGCCTTAGAAGTTCGAGGCAGGGAGTCCGGGATCCCTCAACATTGGGAATCAGCCGCTGGCAGACGATGGCATTCAAATTCCGGGCCAACAGGGAACTGACGTTGTCCTTCTCGTCCGCCGGATAGAACTCGCGGATGCGACCGATGGCCTGGGCCACCGAATCCGCATGCAGGGTGGTCAACACCAGATGCCCCGTCTCCGCAGCCTGCATCGCCGCCCAGATGCTGTCCCGGTCCCGGATCTCCCCGACAAAAATCACATTGGGATCCTGCCGCATGGCATTGCGGATGCCGTCGGCGAAGGACCCGGTGTCAATGCCCACCTCCCGTTGTTCAAAATGGGAACGGGCATCGGTGAAGACATACTCAATGGGATCCTCCACCGTCACGATGCGCTGGGAAAACTGCTCGTTGATCTGCTGCAACAGCGCCCGAAGGGTCGTGCTCTTGCCCTGCCCGGTGGGACCCGTGACCAGCACCAGCCCGCGTGGGTCCCCCAGCAGATCCAGCAGGGAATCCGGAAGCTGAAGATCCTCCAGCTTCAACCGGTGCTGCGGCACCAGGCGAAAGGAGCAGGACTGGCTGCCGCGTTGCTTGCTGAAGTTGGCACGATACCGGACGGCGCCGTGGTAGAAGCTCGCATCCACTTCACGCCCGGCGATGACGCGCGCCACCAACTCCTGGGAAAAACAGTCCAGCAGCCAGGAATTCAAGGTCAGGGCGTCCAGTGGCGGAAACTCCGTCTCCGGAACGACGGAAAGGCGTCCATGAACCCGGATCACCTGCGGTGCCCCCGTCCTCAGGTGCAGGTCCGACGCCCCCTGGTCCTCACACCAGGTCAGCAGCCGGGAAAATCGGGTTCCTGAAGGGACGGTTTCCATGGATGATTCGGTGCCGAAAGATCGTTTACGTCCGTAACATTTGCAAGCAGGCATTGCGGGTCCCTGCCCCGCACGGTATTTCCCGGCCATGCGCCGGGAGACCCAGGATCAACGTCGGCAGCGATTGGACCGAATCCGATCAGTTCTGAAGTCCGTTTATCCGGACGCCCACTGCGAGCTGGTCTATCGGAATCCACTCGAGCTTCTGGTCGCCACCGTCCTTTCCGCCCAGTGCACCGACCTCAACGTGAACCGCGTTACGGCCACGTTGTTCCGCAAATACCGCACCGCCTCGGACTACGCCGCGGCGCCCGAAGAGGAACTCGCCCTCGAACTTCGGAGCCTCGGACTGTTCCGAAACAAGGCGAAGAACCTGAAATCCGCCTGCCGAACGCTGGTGGAACGGCATGGGGGTGAGGTCCCCCAAACCCTCGACGCCCTGACCGAGCTTGCCGGTGTGGGACGGAAGACCGCGAACGTGGTCCTGGGCAATGCGTTCGGGTTGGAGGAGGGCGTCGTCGTCGATACCCATGTCCTCCGCCTTTCACGGCGACTCGGGATCACCACCGAGACGGACCCCGTGAAGGTCGAGCGCGTCCTCATGGGGCTTGTTCCACGGGACGAATGGACCCGGTTCAGCCACTGGCTGATCTGGCACGGACGCCGGCGATGTGGAGCCCGGAAGCCGGACTGCAGGCAGTGTGAACTCAGGTCACTCTGCCCCTCCGCCATTCCGGGGAATCCATGACGGTTCTTCCAGGCCAACCGGTGAATATCCCGCTTGTCCGCAACCCTGGGTCCGACACAGCCTCTCGAAGCATGACATCCGCGGAAGCACTGGATCTCTTTCGTTCCACCGGCGCACTTCTTGAGGGACATTTCATCCTCAGGAGCGGACTCCACAGCCGCCAGTTCTTCCAATGCGCCCAGGCACTTCAGCAGATGCCCATCGTGGAGCGCTTTGGAGCCGCACTCGCAGCGCAGGCCAGATCGCTCCAGGCAGTCACCGTCGTCTCACCCGCGATGGGCGGTCTCGTGATCGGACAGGAAGTGGCCCGCCAATTGGGACTCCGGTTCATCTTTGCCGAAAAGGAGGACGGGCGACTGGTTCTTCGAAGGGGCTTCCAGTTTCAGCCTGGCGAGCGCTGCCTTGTCGTGGAGGACGTCGTCACCAAGGGCGGACGGGTCCAGGAGACCATGGAAATCGTCCGGAATCACGGGGCAACCGTAGTCGGTGTCGCCATGCTCGTGGATCGATCCGACGGATCCCTGGACTTCGGGGCTCCGGCCTGCAGCCTCATCCGGTTGAATGTCGAAACGTTCCCCGCAGATCGTCTCCCCGCGGACCTGGCATCCATTCCCGCGGTCAAACCGGGGAGCAAGTAGTCCCGTCGTCGCCCTTGAGAATTCGCCTCCACTGTCGTTGATGCAGGGGTAGGGTTCCCTCCGTCCATATCACGAAATCCGCCCGGGACATTTTTTCCGCCAGCGGCAACTGCGCCCGGACGCGCGCCTCAATCTGCTCCTCCGTCCACGACCGCCTCCTCAATCGGTCGAATTGCGTCCGACGCGTGCACCCCAGGCAAATGGTGCGGCCAAAATCCGGTTCGTAACCCTTCTCAAAAAGCAGGGGGATGATGACCGCCCCCACCGGCAACCCGGCGGCTTTCCAACGCGAGACCTGATCCCGCCAGACCCGGGAGATTCTTGGGTGCAGAATCCCCTCCAACCGTCGGAGGCCGTCCGGATTTCCAAAGACGATCCGCGCCAACGAATCCCGCCGAAGCTCTCCCCGGGAGTCCAGAACCTCCGGACCGAATTCCCGGACAATGTCATTCAAGCCCCCGGTGCCCGGTGCCGTCTGGTCACGGGCAACCTGGTCGGTATCGATCCATGGGATTCCGAACTCCGAAAGCGCCAGGCAGGTGGTGGACTTGCCCGCCCCGATTCCCCCGGTAATTCCCAGCAAGAGCACGGAAACCTGGAGGCTGCTGGAGCGTCACCGCTCCGCGAATCACGGAGAAACGACCACCCGGTAACTGCGACCGGTGGACTCCGGCGCCACCACGTCGTCGATATTCATCCGCTGGACTGCTCCGGAGGAGTTCTTCACCGTTTGGACGGCGGTCCACTCACCCGATTGGATATCGTCGGTCGCCTGGACTTGATACGTCTGCCCGGGTGAAGCCATCCATTCAATCCGGAAGAACGGCGGCGTGGTCTTGATCAGGGACACGTGGCTGACCACCACGAGATCGAAGGGCGAGTTGTCCAAGCCGTTCGAAATACCATCCCCGTCGGAATCCAGGGTGAGGCTCTCTCGCAATTCCCGAGGAACCCGGACGGTCCGACCATCCCCAAGATGGACGGTCACCAGCGGGACCGAATGCTCCCCATCACCACCCTTCACCCAACGGAGAACACCGCCACCGGAGGTGACAAAGCCATCCAGGGAGGCCGGGTCCACATTGTCGCTGGTGGTCTGGTAATACAGGGTCATGCCTTCGTAGACGACGAGCGAATTCTCGATGTCGGCATAGAAGGCATCACTCATTTCCAGCCGTTCCACATAAAGGCCGTTGACGGCGTCGACCGGACTGAAGGAAACCACGCCACCCGCGTCCACATCGAGGGAGAGGGCTCCCAACGCCGCATTGTTCTGGAAACCCGCCAACGTCGCCCCTCGATCCTCGGCAGCCCAGAACGAGTCGCTGAAGGAATACTGGGGTGCGTGAATGCTGACCGCCGTGCCGAGGAGATCCCCCGTTGCCGGCTTGACCGCCAGCAGCATGCCGTAGGTCGCCTGGACCGAACCCGGGAAATCCACGCCTCCATCGGTCAGATTTCCAGGCACATTCAAATTGAAGAAGCCGCCGGCCTGTCCTCGGAAACCCGACAGATTCGCATTGTCGGCGTTGATGATCACATCGTAGGCGGCATTCAGGGTCCCGCCATCATTGATGAAGGAGTCGGCATTGATCTGCACATTGCCGCCGGACGCGGTCATGACTCCGGTATTCTGAATGGTCTCCGCCTTTAGGTTGATCGCGGTCGCGGAAATGGATCCCAGATTGGTAATGCCCTTCAGCCCATTCGCGGTGGTTTGCCCCAGGGCGATGAGGCTTGGGGCGGAAACGGAGCCAACGACATTCAGGGTCTCCAAGCCCGGCAGATTCGCATCCAGGAGATTGGTGGTTCCAAACAGGCTCAAGGCACCGGTGACCGTCAGGTTGGTCACTTCACCAGAGAACTTTCCAGCCACGAAGATCGAATCGAGAAGGTCGACATTGGTCGCATGAACCCGCAGATCGTTCAGGAAGATCCCCACGCCACTATCCAGGAAATTGAGGATCACCGTGACGTGATAAATCGCATTGTAGTTGGTGGTCGTCACCGTCTCAGTGGGCTCTGCGCATTCGCCCTGAGTGTCCATCACGCCATCCCCGTCGGTGTCGCAGCCCTCGACGGTTGTTGGATCGCCGTCCAGATCGATCGGCGTTCCACCACCCGTGATATTGGTACCCGTCACCGACCAGAAATTGGTGAAGGTGGTCGCCCAGACGGCAAACTGGCCACCGAACCGGGACGGGGAGCCCTTGGCCAGATCCTGCACCACCAGGTTTCCATTGGTGGCGCCCAGATCGAGATTCAGGATCGGCGCATCAATGACCGCCCCCCGGGAGCTGACAAGGTTGTCCGTCTTGAGGCTGACCAGGCTCTGCCCCTGAATCCGGGTGTTCTGCAGCTTCAGATTGTCACCACTGATCATGACACGGCCCGCGAGATTGGTGACACTGTCGTCGGTCCCGGCAGGGAGCGTCGAGGGGTAGCGCATCATCTCCGCCGACCAAGTCGCATAGCGGTTGGTCGTCACCAGATTCGTCATCGTCACGCCATCCGGAAAGACATCATCAACCCAGGTGGTAAACATCCCATCGTAGAAGTCGGCATTGGTGAGCGTCGAACCGATGGGGATCTCGGGCACATAGCGCGGCGCAAAGGCCCGGAAGGCGAAAATGTTGGTCGGTTTCTGGGAATTGAACGTGGCGTTGTTCAGAAGCAGCACCTCATTCGGCTCCGACCCGTAGTTGTCGACGATCACGAACTGCGTCGCCCCGGTCCCCGGAGTTCGGCTGATGAGGTCCGGCGAAATGGTTGTAAATCGGACATAAGCCGTCTTGGCGGGCGCATTCACCGGATCGGGCCCGGACTGCCAACTGACGTCCACCTGGACGTTGGGGTCCGAATTGTTGACGAACACCACCTCAAACTGCTGGTTCGTCTCCGTGGGCTGCTCCTTGGAAACAAACGCCAGGGGATTTGCCAGAGTCATGCTGACATACGGGCCACCCGTGTCGTCCGGAGAATTGACCACCCGCGTGTAAACTCTGAAGAGCGGGGTTTCGACGATCAGATTCCCAAAGTCATCGAAGGAGGCAAGCGTCTCCAGATTGATGCCGACCTCGCTATAGCGCCACCAGATGTCTTGAACGTCCGTCTCCGGGTAGAAGTCGGTCTCCGTCAGACCGACCGCCGGCGAGCGGGTGAACTCCGGGCTGTTGGGACGATACCGATCCGTCCGAAAGGAACTAAAATTCAGGGCCGTGCTCCCCACCCGGCTGTTGGAGAGATCCACATTGACGCCGTGAATCTGGATGTCCCCCGCGTAGAACCCCTGGATGGTCCCGCGGTTGACAATGTTCGTCGCATAGACACTGACAAATCCACCGTAGAGCGGCTGGAGCGCATTGGGCCATGGCCCCATGTCATCGGTGAAGTTGCCGAACAGGCCGTTGATGTTGGCGCCCGGTCCATTGTAAAAGGAACTGGCCATGGACCGGTTTCCCGCATCATCCACATACTGGAAATTGATCCCCGGAACCGCGGCGATGGAACCCCGGTTCGTGTAGACCAGGGTATTCTGGGTCTCGTAGGCAATGACCGGATTGTTCGCCCCGTTGCCCGTGAAGACAAAGCCGGGGGAGAGAACGTTGCCAAAGAAGAACACCTCGCTGCCGATGTTGATCGTACCCGTGTTCACAAACACGGTCGCGTCGATGACAATGGGCTCGTCCAGCAAGCCCTCGTTGAGGAACAGCGGTGCGGGCGTGGCCAACGCCGCCGAGACGGAAAGGGCAATGCCCCCTGCAAGGCTGAGGAACTTGTTCATGATGTTGCCGGAAGACTGTTACTGTTGGCCGAAAAGTTTCGATTCAAGCTGCTCCAGGGTGGCTCCCTGGGGATAGGCGATGGGAGCATTGGTGGACCCGTCAAAGGAACCCCAGGTGAACCCCTGGATTCCGGATCCCTGTCCCGTGTCGAACACGTTGTACAACCAGGGACCCACCTTGTTCAGTGCGATTTCCACCCCGGGTTCGATGATTCCCGGGCCTGCGGTTACCGCTGTTCCCGCCCCGGGATTCAACACCTGCAGATAGGTCATGCCCGTGGTCCGATAAACATAGGGTTGGGCCAGATTCGCATATCTTCCGAGGTCGGCCGCAGTAAAGAGAATGTCAGGCTGGGTGATCGTTCGTGAGGTGACGGTCCGAACGGGTGTGCCTTGGGAATTGATGACGGTCTCCGGGTATCGGATCGTAACGGGAACGAGGTACTGTCCCAGCAGGGGATCCGTATCCACCCGCACCAACGCCACCTTTCCAGGCCCCCCCCGTCCACCATCGATGGGTGCGGCTCCCGTCACCACCCCGGTGCCGTTCGTAAATCCGAAGATTCCCCCTCCAACCACATTCCACGGGGAACCCGGAAGGGGGTTGACGATCTGGAAGCCGACGATGTCCCACGGCGAAGTTCCGCCACCGCCGCCACCGCCGGTTGAACCCAGCGGAGCCGCCTGCCAGTTGGTGTTCCCCGTCCGGTACAGGTACCTGAGTCCTCCGACATCATCCCGCGTCAAACCGCTGTAGAACATGCCAAACGAGCCAAGAACGCCCCGCAAGGGACCGTAAATCTGTTGATAAACCCGGGGATCCACGGCACCGGCCTGGACACCCGCCATGGCGGCAACGCTCACATTTGGATTCGCCACATTCACCCCAACCTCCTGGCAATCGGAGATGTCCGTAGGGGTTCGCCAATGAACAATCTGGTAGGAGTAGAGGGTATTGTTGACGTAGCTGGAGTACTTCCAACTCACCGGGTCGAAGTTCCGCTGGATCACGAAGTACTCGTACTGGACCGGATCGGTATTCGGAATCGGGAGCCGGTCGTGCAGGGTCCAAGCCCAGCGCTCCGGAGCCGCGAGTCCCATTTGTTGAACGAGCGTCGAGAGCGCCACCGACTTGACATCCAGGAGGCGGAGTTGCTGGGCGACGTTGTTGAACCGGATGGTCGAAAGCGGGTATTCCGAGAGCGTCGGGCTCATCTGCGACGTCAGCGGAAGATTGTTCAGGATGGCCACTGCGGACTCAACCGCCGCCACCCCCGCGGGTCCAAAGAACTCCACAAACGTCGAGTCAAAGCCGTAGACCAGAACGGGCCCCCCAACACGATACTCCTCACCCACATTCATCGGACCTCCGAGATCACCGGGATTGCCGATGCTGGTGAACGTCGAATTGTAATTCAGCTCCGCAACCTGATAGCTGGCATCGAAGGGCCCGAGCAGCGAGAACGCCTGGGCGACGACACCGCTGGCGAGGAGGAGGACTGTCCTCAGAGTGGAATTCAGAATCGAGCGCATGATTCAGCGGAGAAGATTGACGCGGAAATAGGAGCTGGCCGGAGATTCACCCGCCGCCATGGAATCGGTGGTGCCCGCCGCAAGACGGGGTGAACCGAGATTGTTCCATTCCTTGAGATCCGCGGACCATTGCGGCTGATAAATGGCACCCGGGCGGGTGTTCCAGATCATCAGGGCTCCCTGGGGAGTCCCCATCAAGGTCACTTGCAGGACGCTGGTCGCGTCGCTCGGGTCGGTCCCGGCGAGGAACTCCGCGCGGTTGGTGGCGCCATCGCCATCGGAATCCACTCCCGGCGCCGGCCATCCATCGGCGTTCTCCCCAAAGTGAAGGCGTTGCCAGTCGTCCGGAAGTCCGTCGGCGTTATCGTCCTCACCCCACGTGGTTGCGGACGCGGTGCTTGAGAGCGGGGACTTGCGCCCATCGGACAACACATAACCGATTCGAACGGAATGAGTCGAACCAGGGGCCAGACCGCCCAGCGAATACGAATTTTCGAGGGTTCGAATCCCCACCGGGCTGCCGTCCACATAGACATCATACCCCGCCACTCCCAGCCCACTGACGGTGGACCAAGTAATCAGCAGCTTGGAGGAGGATGCGGCGAAGAGATACGGTGCACCGGGAGCCGCCAGCGGTGCCGACGGCAGGGCGAACCGCTGTGCCGCGAGATCCATCCCGCGGGCGATTCCCGAAAACGTGGACCACGCGACGATCAACCGCCCGGTCGAATCCGCCGCAACGGTGGGGTTCAACTGATCGCCAGCCGTTTTCGTGTTGACGACAAATTCATCTCCCGCGAGGGAGCCGTCAGTCTTGATCCACTGCCCGACAACTCCTTCCCCGTAGCCATCGCCCTGATCACTTCGGTAGACCGCCAGGATGGAATCACCGGAGACCGCCAGGTGGGGCATCAATTGGAAACCATTCCTGCGGGTATTGATTCGGAAGTCGGAGCCCGTCGGATCAGAGTCACCCCAAATCCGGCCAAACACATCCCACAGGTACGCTGAGTCCACCGTCTGATGTTCCGACCACGCCGCTGCGAATCCCCCGCCGGCGAGACCCACGATGGCCGGCGTCGTGCACAGCCGCCTGGCCGTGTTGAGGTAGAACTCGTCACCGGAAAACGATCCATCACTCCCGAGACGCCGTGCCACGACATCCACACTATTTTCCCCGCGTTGTTGTTCCGAAATCCAGGCCACAACAAGTCCGCCGTTGCCCGTGGTCGCCACGACCGGATCCCGCTGGTTGAAGCGCGAGAACTGATTGATCGTGAACGGCTGGCCGAGGATTTCACCACTGCTGGAGAGGCGTCGCCCCAGAACTCCGGACATATCCCCGTCCGAACCGTCCGCCGTCCAGACCACGAGAACACTGCCGTCCCCCGCCACGGACAGGTTGGGGTTCCGATGATCGGAGGTTCCCGACGAGACCGTGAATTCGGGTCCTGCAAACTGGCCATCAGACTTCAGGACACGGGCTTGAATCCGCTGCGCCCCTCGGACACCGCTCTGCCAGACGATCAGGTTCCCGCCATCCGAGAGAATGGCAACCTGGGGATTCTCCTGGTCCCCCGCCCCATCCTGGTTCACGCGAAGGGAGCTCAGGCCGGAGAGCTGCCCACTCAACCGCCGGGCACTGATCCCGAAGCCGTCACCATCCGTGAGGTTGTCCTGCCAGACTACACAGCCCCCATTCACCCGGAAGGCAAGAGATGGAGCCAACTGGTCCCCCAGGGGACTGCCCGCAAGGGCGTACTGGGTGCCTTCGGGTACCAGCGGAGCCGTCGTCGCGGCGGAGACGGCGTTCGGTGAAAGTGCCGCCAAAATCCCGAGGAGGAGAATCCGGGCGGGTGGGAAGCATCCGGCCCCGCTACCGGCTCCTTGGTGGTTCTCGTTGAACATAGCGTTCGACTGGATCAATGGATGGCGACGGTGAATTTAGGACTTCCGTTCACTATCGCAAACAGTTGGTGGCAAGATTTGGGCTGCGGAGCGCTGCCTTGTGGTTGTGACATTCGCTCCGCCGTCCCGTTCCGTCAGTTCGCCTTGAATCCGTTCTGAGGAGGGAACGAGTTGGGGTCGAACGGTTGGTTGTTCGGATCGTTCACGCGCTTTCCGGAAGGATCCAGGATCGTCGGCGTCACGAAGATGATCAGGTTCTTCTTGGCGGTCACCGAGGCTTCGCTGGTGAACAGACGTCCCACCAAGGGAAGATCCCCCAGGATGGGAACCTTGTCCCGCTGCTTCCGGGCCTCCTCGGCAATCAGTCCACCGATCATCACCGTCTGGCCATCCCACACGATCGCGGAGGTGACCACCTGGCGTGTCCGAAGGCGCGGCAGGGGCAACGCCGCGGTAATGGGAATCGCCACGCTGTTTCCGGCGACCGACTGGGCCTGGGGATTGAAGACACCCGGATCGTCGTAGCCGACGAACTCGGTGAAGGACGGAATGATCGTCAATTGAATGGAGACGTCATCGGCGGAGACGTAGGGGATCACGTTCAGTTCAGGGCCGAACGGAATCGTCTGTGTGGTGTACTGGATGGTCGATCCGACACCGCCACCGCCGTTCTGAAGACCGTTTCCACCGGTGGTGCCACCGCTGGAGTTCTGCTGAAGATTCACTCCGGTGACAATCGTGCGGACATCCGCCACCACGATCTGCGCCTGACGGCCGCTCAGGGTGGTCACCTTGGGAGTGGCGAGAACGTCCGTGCCCTCCCGCTGTTCCAGCGCGGCGACCACCACTCGGAACTGGGGATCGGTGAGGATTCCCGTCACCGTCGCCAGCGTGGGAATGGTCACCTGATTCCGGTTGACGTCGGTGTACGACGTCCGAACGCCTGAAGTCAGGTTTCCGTCGGTGACATTCGGAGGAATCGTGGTGTCGTAAAGGTTGACCGGAGTTCCGGAGGATCCATCCGAGAATGGCACGCCCGGAAAGGTACCGTACGGGTTCGCGACACTGCCGGAGGTGTTGGGATTTCCGAAGGTGGGGGCCGTACCGCCCTGCCAACCCACTTTGCCACCGCCGCTCAACCAGTTGCCGATGTAGTACTGGAAGCCCAGCGCCTTCGCGTCCGCCTGGGAAACCTCCGCAAACTTGGCCTCAATTTCGACCTGGGGAGGCGCGACGTTCAGCGCCTGGATCGCCCGCTCAATGATGTCGAGATCCGACATTGTTGCCCGGACGAAGAGGATTCCAACCCGGTCGTTGAAGAACAGGGCCTTTTGATCGGCGTTCGGGTCCGCCTGACCGCCCGCACCCAGGCCGCCACCAAAACCGCCGCCGCCAAAGCCGCCGCCCGCCTGCTGCTGGCCGGGAACAAGGGTGGTGGGGAAGTTGACACCACACGCGGTGAAGAACTGGCGAACCATGACTTGGACATTCGCCTGAAGGTTGGTGCGGGTCACGTTGGAGATCCCCTGCCCCTGCCCCTGGCCGCCGCCACCACCGCCGCCGCCACCGCCGCCGCCACCACCGGTGGCCGTTCCACCGGCTGTTTCAACGCGCGGCACCTGGAAGATTCCCTGCTGGCCGTTGGCGCCGCCGCCACCGCCACCGCCGCCGCCACCGCCACCGCCGCCGCCACCGCCACCACCGCCACCGGTGTTCAGGTCACCAAACGGAAATCCGATGACCGATTCCAGGCCCTGCATGAACGTGTTCGGGTCCACGCGGAACGTTCGGGTGTAGAGCTGTGGCGTCTCCGCAAGCTTCTGGGTGAACACGACCGCATAGTCTTCCACAGAGTATTTCAAGGGCCGCTCGGCAACCCGGGAAATGGCGTCGATGGCGTCCACCAACCGGATGTTCCGCAGGGGAGGATTGAGCCGGATGATGACGTTGTTGAGGTCCACCGGTTCCGACGGCGCCGCGGGCACCACCTGCCCCGTGTTGGGATCGATCTGATTCGCCGTCTGGGGAGCCGCGGCATCCACCGTGGAATTGATGATGAAGTTCAAACCCCGCTTCTCGGGATCGCGGGCACGCGCCTGTTCATCGAGATACTTCACCACCTCGCTCAACGGCACACCATCAAACTTGATTTCGTTGAGGACAATGCGGTCCAGTTTGGCCTGGATTGCCTGCCGGCTGCGGCTCGTGTAAATCTGATTGGTCCGGGCAAATGGATTGTGGTCCGGAAGCTTGTTCTTCGGCATTTCCCAAGCCTGCTCCACCTCCAGGATCATCTCCCGGGCGGTGAGCTTCTTTTCCTCCGAAGCCCTGCTGAAACGCGCCTGCTGGAGCAGCTCAAGGTAGTAGCGGGCTGTCTTGTTCTCCGGCTGGAGGGCCCGGGCCTGTTCGAGGAGCTTCTGGGCTTCATCCAGTCGGCCCATTTCATACATCAGCTTTCCATCCTGGGCGAGCGTGGCCGCCTTCAGGTTCTGGGCCTTCGTCTCGGGGATCGTTGCCAGCGCCGCGTCGCTGGGCATCTTCCCCACCAGATCGGCCAACTGCTGGTCGTTCTCCTTCTTGAAATTCACCGCGGCCACGTTGGAAGGATCCACCTTCACCGCGCGGGTGATCTGGAGATTGGCTTCCCGGTAGTCCCCGCGGCTCGCGGCAGCTTCCGCCAGTTTCAGCCGCGCATTGGAGAGTCCGGTCCGGACGTCCGCACGTTCCTTCTCGGCGGCGGCGCCCAACTGATCGGAGAGTGCCCATCCGTCCTCGTAAAGTTTCGCGGCCGCCGAGTAATCCTTGACGCCGGCCGCCGCCTGGGCGGCTTCAATCGTCTTGCGCAGCAGGATGAGTTTTTCCTGCCGGCGCACGGCCTCTTCCTCCGCCGCCTGTCCGGCGGACTGGGCGAATGCGGCAGGCAGGACGGCGCAGAAAAGCAGCAGGCAGAGGAGACGTGACAGTTTCAACATGGTGAATGCGGTTGAAAATCGAGGAAAATTGGGATGAGCGGAACGGGAAATGATCAAGGATTGGACAGTTTGACTGTCGTACGCGTGCCGTTGGGCGCCGAAACTACAAGTTCATCTTTACCGATGGCAACAACCTTGTACGCAGTCCCGCTGAGAGTCAGGGAGTCGTCGGCACGACGGGCGGGGAAATCCTTGGTTTCGAACCGGAGATCCGCCTGATAGCCCTTGGCGCGCGCGAAGGGCTTGTCCTTGGTGAGCGTCACCCGTTCACCACCGTCGATCAGTTCAATCACCACTTCGCCCGCCGAATCCTTGGGGCCGCGAACTTCCCTGAGGTAGAACCAGTCGTTCTTCGTTCCGTCGGTCAGGGAGACGGTGACCGGTCGGCGATTCGCGACCTTCTTTTCATAGTCGCGGGTAACGCTAAATTGATAGCGGTAGGGGTCCCCGGTGCCGGTCGGACCGAGATAGACGACGGTCAGGTTCAACGGATCCGTCTTCAGCAGCTTGAGGGAGTTCGCCAAGTCGCGGCGGGGATCCGGTTTCGGGGTGCCATCGGAACCCCGAATCCACCGGACGGGATTGAACACGGCATGATCGCCAACGAGGGACATCTGGTAGTGCTCATTCAGCTGCTTCAGCGTCGCCAGGTCATTGGTGAGATCCACCGGCTTCAGGGACTTCTTCTTGCCCCCGACGGATTGCTTGAGCTGCTCCGCAAGCTGCGTGCGGACCGAATCCACCTTTTGCGTCAGCCAGAAGGCCGTGCCTGCCACCACCAGCAGGACCACGCTCAGGATGAGTTTCTCGTAGTGCTTCTTAAGAAAATCCATGTCGGCCGGAGGAAATCGTTACTGGGTGGAACCACCATTGGCCGGAGCTTCCTTGCCCCGCCCCTTCTCTTTACCTTCCTTTTCCTTGGTGGGGAGAAGGCTGACCACTTCAAGTCCGAGGGTCACCCGAAGGGGCTTTTCATCGAGAACCACTTCTCCAGGACGGTTTGCAGTCGCCGGGGGAGGTGCAACGGGGGCCTGCGGAGCGCCGCGCCCGAACAGTCCATAGCGGCGCGCCAGGATCGGATCCATTCCTGCAGGGATGCCGGGCATCGGAGCGGCGGCCACCGGCGTTGCCGGCGTCGCACCATCCAGGGTTCCCCGCTCCACGTTGAGGGTCTTCACCACAAACGAATCCTGGGAGTTGATCAACCCCGTGAAAACCTTCGCCAACTCCTGGCTGAATCCCTGGAAAACCACCTCGTAGGGATAGACCACCGCGCCCAGCGCCGAGTTTGTGGAGACCTTCTTGGTGAGGAGATCCCCCGTTCCACCCATTTCATTGGTTCCCACCGCGGACCGCTTCAGGGTGACCACCGAATGAACCTTGGCATCAAACAGGACCCGGCAGATGGCCGCGAGGTTCTCCAGATGCGACGTCAAGGGCAACAGGGTGCGTTCAGGGAGCTGCAACTGCTTGCGCTGCTCCTCGAAGGTGAAGTTGTACTTGTCGGGGAGCTTGACCCCGGCGCGTTCGGCCTCCCGGGAGAGTTCGGTGATCTTGGACTCGAGCAGAGATTTGAAGGCGGCGTTATCGAGGGTTTCGGGCAACTGGCGGACGGCAAATTTCTTCCGGGCGTCCCGAATGAAGTCGTTGACTCGCTGCTCCTCATCCTTGGCGAGCTGGATGTTGGCCTGGTCGGGATACACCTCGCGCTTTACGAGTTCATCCAGTTGCCCCTTCTTGGCCTGAAGGTCTCCATCCGCCGCGTTGGAGTCCGCCATGGTCCCGAGGGAATACCAGACACCTGCGCCCAAAAGGACAACGGCGACGGCAAGCCCGATGACGAATCCTAGGTTTTTCTTGACCCACCCCATATCAAAGCTTGATCGGACGTTTGAGTTTTGCCTTGAGCGGGAACGAGAACGAAGCGGAGTTCTCGCCGCCATTGTCGAGGTTCCCCGACAACTGGGTTTCCTTCTCGTCAAACAGCGGACAAGCCTTCATGGCCTTTTCCACTTCGTAGGCAATTTCGCCGTTGGCCTTCTGGTTCACGTTCACCGCGCGGAACGTGAGGTTGACCACGGAAATCTCATTGGTGTTGTTGGCGCCCTTGGCCTTCGACTTACCGCCATCCCCGGCGTCCGCCGAACCCTCGCCCTCCCCTTCGGGCTTCTTCGGCATGAGCCCATACCGCCGGGCCAACACCGGATCCATCATGTAGAAGTTCCTGGCGGTCCCCTGGTTCGGGTCCTCCTCCTGCTGGGCCACCGGCGTCGAGGGCTCCGTTGAGAGCAGGGTATCCACCCAAATGTTGACCGGAACCCCCATCTTGGATCGCACGACGCCTTCGGTTCCGTGAAGGACTCCACCAATGTTGGAAACGATTTCCGCCCAGTACACCCGATCCTTCAACCAAAGACTGTACTGCCCGGCCTCATCGGTCGCCTTCTTCAGCTTACCCTCCGCCGCTTCCAACTGGTTCTTCTTCGCGTCCAGGGGTTGGACCTTCTCCTCGACCTTGGAGATGCCGTCCCGCTCAACGGCCGCAACCTTGGAGAAGAACCAACCGACCGCGAACACACCCACCACCGCCGCATAGGCGGCCACAAGGAGAAGGGGCTTCTTGGCGTTGAACTGCTGCCGCGTCAGGGACGCCTTGGGCATCAGATTCAGCTCGACCGGACACTGGGCCACATTGCGGAGACCCAGCCCCACCACTTCGCCGAACTGCGGAGCCACGGGCTCGAGTTGGGCCACGTTCACGGACGGATCAATCTGAACATTCCGGAACGGATTCAGGAATTCGACGGGGAGACTGAGCTTCTCCTCGAAAAACTGCGCGGCATAGGGCATCAACGATCCACCGCCGCACAGGTATACGCGCACGGGCGCCGCGCCGCCCTGCTGCGTCCGGTAGAACTGGATGGTCTGGTTGACCTGGAGGTGCAACCGGGTCAGGACATTGCGGGCGACCTTGGAGACCGCCGCCACCCGCGGGTTATCCGGCTCCTCATAGGCTCCACCGAGACTGACGAAGCCATCCGAAAGCTTGAACTTCTCCGCCTCGTCAAAACGCAGTTTGCTCTCCGCGGCGAACTCCTGGGTGATCGCGTTCGCCCCGACGTTGACGCTGCGGGCGTAGTACCGCGCGGGCTCGAACAGCAGCACGTTGCTGGTCTTGGCCCCGATGTCGATCAGGAGACTGCATCCCTCCTGATCCCCGTAGTTGTAGCGGAAAGTGTTGGCCAGCGCCCCGATCGACGCATCGACCACCTGCATCTTCAGACCGGCGGTCTCCCCGGCACCAAACAGTTGCTTTTCGACGATGTCCGTCTTGACCGCGACCAGCAACACTTCGAGTTCCCCACCCGAGCTGGTCCCAAGAATCTGGTAGTCCCAGGCGGTTTCCGCGAGCGGAAAGGGAACGTTCTGCTGGGCCTCGTACTGGATGATCTGGGTGACCTTCGAGGTGTCGACCGGGGGCAGTTTGACAAACTTCGAGAAGACCTGAAACCCCGGGGCGCAGAGATTCACCCCCTTGGCTCCGAACCCACCCTCGGCCAGCAACTCCCCCAACGCCTTCTTGACGATGGCTTCCCGCGCCGCGTCCTGGGAACCCGCAAGCCCCAGCGACTTCAGGCCAAAGCGCAGCAGCTTCAGCCCGCTGCCTTCAACGGCCTCAAACTCGGCGACCTTGAGGCACCCGGCACCAAAGTCGACCGCCAGAAATGTTTTCGAAGTTTTTAACATGGGGACAGGTCTCCCACCGCTCGCCGCCAATCACGAACCAGGCTGGAAACGACCGGGCAGCGACCAAAACTGGCTAAAGCGACCGGGTAGGTAAGAAAAGCGTGCATGCGGGTCAAACAGAAACCCCCTGGGACGGCAAAAATTTACAACTGTTCACATCCGGCGCGCAAGTCGATTATCGTCAAAATCGCCGTCGCCACACGAACATTCGCTCGCGACCGCGCCTCGATTCAAACGACCGGGGAACCCAATGTCGAACCAGTTCAAAGCCCGGCTCCCATCGGCGACGCAACTCCGCAACCGTGGCCCCAAACGGCGGGCCCGACGCATCCGAAGGCTGCAAATAGTTGATGGCTAGGTAGTGGCCTCCCGGACGCACCCGCCGCTCCACGGCCCGCACATAATCGCTCCGGCGTGACGGAGGAATCGCACAAAAGAGGGTGTGCTCAAAGAGCCAGTCCACCGGAGTGCCGGGTTCCCCGTCGAGAAAGTCCGTCCGGACAAACCTCACCGTCATTCCCGCGGGCGTCACGGCCAGCGCCTCCCGGATTGCGGAGGCGGAAAGATCCTCCGCCACCACCTCGAAGCCCGCCGAGGCCCAGGCGCGGGCATCGTGACCCCGTCCGCACCCCGGTACCGACACCGTCCGCCCCCGGGGAAGATCCCCCGGCCAGTCGGACAGAAAGTCCACCAATCCGGGAGCCGCCTCTCCATGGTCCCAGCGGGTGTCGCCCTCCCGGTAAAGCGCATCCCAGTCCACCGGACGCTCCGCCTGGCACCCGGCCCCGAGCACCCACTCCACCGGCACCCCGGCCAGGGATTCCAAAGCCAGGGCCGGGGAATGTTCGAGCAACTCCGGGAGCGTCTCCCCGCCGGTCGCCACCGCAACGCAGCGGGCCCCGATCGCACGGGCACACTCAATGTCGGCGCGGGTGTCGCCGATGACCACGACCGATTCCCCGGCAATCGGCCGGCCCAGAAACGCAGAGCCGCGGTCCAGGGCAATGCGCGCCAGCTCATTCCGATCGTGATGATCGTCACCGAAGGCGCCCAGGACGAAGGACTCGGCCAGGCCGTGCGGACGCAGCTTCAGTCCCGCTCCCAAGCGAATGTTTCCCGTCAACAATCCCAGAACCGGGGCGTCGCCCCACCCGCGCAGTCCCTCGATCAGTTCCCCAACTCCCGGACAAATCTCGCCCGCATGATGGCGCATTTCCTCATCGAGGAGAAATCCATAGGCATCCAGAAACCGTTCGCAATCAGGGTCGGTCGACGAAAACCCGTGGGTTGTGAGAAACTCCCGGACGATGGACCGGTCCGTCCGCCCGTGAAACCGGATCCCCCGGGTCGGATCCTCCACCCCATACAACAACCGCGCCGCCCGCCCAAAGGCCTTCACCCCCGCCCCGCCCGTCCGGATCAGGGTTCCGTCGATATCAAACAGCACCAGCTCGGTCTTCACCAGCCCGAGACTGGAGGATGGGTGGATTCCGGCCAATGGGGATCGTCCGGGAATCGGAAGGAACCCATGAACCCGCCAGATGCTCACGCACCCGGGATCGGGCCAGCTCGACCAGTCGCCGATCCCGCCGCAGATCCGCAAAGCGGAAATCAGGAAGCCCGCTCTGATCCCGACCCACCAAATCCCCAGGTCCCCGCAACGCGAAATCCGCCTCGGCCAGCGCAAATCCATCCTTGGCCGTCACCAGGATCCGCAGACGCTCCAATGCCTCCTCCGACGCGTCGGGTCCCGGGACCAGGATGCAGTGCGACGGATGCGGTCCGCGCCCCACACGACCTCGAAGCTGATGGAGCTGCGCCAATCCAAATTGGTCGGCGTTTCCGATCAGCATCACGGTGGCATTGGGCACATCGACTCCCACCTCCACCACACTCGTCGCCACCAGCGCACCCAGGTTTCCTTCCCGAAACGCGGCCATCACCGACTCCTTGTCCGCGGCGGGCATTCTCCCATGAAGCATCCCGACCGCGCTGGGTGCCAGCTCGCGGGCGACACGCTCCCGTTCCCGCGTCACCGCGCCCACGTCCTCCGACTCCGGGTCGCCCACCTTCGGATACACGACGTAGGCCTGCCGACCGGACCGAATCTGTTCCCGGATGAACTCCCAGACCCGGGGTAGCGCATCCATTCGACGCAGGTGGGTGCGAATCCCGGCCCTGCCCGGCGGCAACTCATCCAGGACGCTGACATCGAGATCTCCGTACAGCGTCAGTCCCAGGGTCCGGGGAATCGGCGTGGCCGTCATGACGAGGAGGTGCGGGTAGTGACCCTTTCGAAGCAGTCGATCCCGCTGCGCCACTCCAAACTTGTGCTGTTCGTCGATGATCACCAATCCGAGCCGTGTTGTTTCGAAGCCCGGTTCAATCAACGCATGGGTCCCCACCACCACCCCGGGACGGGTCCCCGCGGCCCGGGGAGCTCCCGTCGGAATCAATTCGGGTTCCCGGGATGACTTCCGGCTTCCCGTATGGATGTAAACCGGCACTCCGAAGGGCTCGAGAGCCCTCCGGAACACCCGTTCGAGCTGCCCCGCAAGGATCTCAGTCGGGGCCATCACCGCCACATTGAACCCGGACTCCAGGGTCATCAGGGCCGCACACACCGCCACCAGGGTCTTGCCGGATCCGACGTCGCCCTGGAGAAGCCGGCGCATCGGCACGGAACCACCCAGTGCGCCGCGAATCTCACGAAGCACGCGCGTCTGAGCCCCGGTGAGTGGGTGCCCGAGCCCTCCCAGAAAGGGTCTCATCCAGCGGTTGTCCCCGGCGCAGGGAAGGGCACGGGCCCGGAGTTCCAAATTCCGCCGGCGACGCTGGATCGCGATCTGAAGATCGATGAATTCATCCAGTGCCAGCCGCCGCCGCGCCCGCTCCGCATCGGCAAGTTCCGCCGGAAAGTGCAGGGCGCGCAGCGCGTCGCGCCGCAGCGGACAGCGCCCCAACGCCATCCCCAGCCTCAACTCTCCCGGTCCATCCTCCGCGGGAAGTTCCATCGTCTCCACGTGGAGTTCCGGATGCGGCTCCGGATAGGCATGCGCACACGCCTCCACCGCCTGCCAGGTCAGGGAGCGCATCACGCGCTGGGTCAACCCCTCGGTCAGGGGATACATCGGAACCCACCGGTTGATGTTGAGAAACTCCTCATCCCCGGCCTCCACCTTTTCGGTTTCCGGGTGATCCATGGTTCGCGGACGGATCGATTGCACCCGGCCAAAGGCCAGAATCTCCTCACCCACGGCAAAATGCCGCTCCAGAAACGGCAGGTTCCACCAGCGGCAATGGAGTCGCGCCGTCCCGTCGTCCAACACCACCTGGAACACCGACTTTCCGCTGCGGAAACGGTTGACCCCCTGCGCGACAATTTTCCCCCGAACGCTGACCGAGGCACCGGTCTCCAGGTTCCGAATGGATTCAAAGCGCCGGCGGTCCTCGTAGCGCCGGGGTGCATGGAACAACAGGTCGCCGACCGTCTGAATCCCCAGACGCCCCAGAAGAGCCGCTCGGTCGAGGCCCACTCCACGAAGCCGAGTCACCGGGGAATCCGGACCCGGCGGCGCGTCCACATTCCCCGGGGATCGAACCTGGGGCGCTCGACCGTTCGGCGCGATGGGAGTCCGGCCTTCCACGCCGCAACTGTGTCACCGGTCTCGGCACGCGGCGACCCACAAACGACGTCCGGACCGGAGAAACCCGGGTAGTGTGCTTTGGGGAGCGGACCGTGCGTGCCTACTTGGGAAGGAGGTCCTGGGCCTTCTTGGACGCGTCGGTGGCGGCCTTCCCCGCCGCATCCACGGCCTTGCCGGCGGCATCCTGCACCTGGCTTGCAGCTTTCTCAGCGGCACCCTTGGCCTGATCCAGCGCCCCTCCGGCGGTCTTGCCGGCGGATTGCATCAATTCGGCCCCGCGTTCCTTCACCTGGGTGAGCAAATCATTCAGGGCGGTTTTCTGGTCCGCGGTCAGACTCGCCTCGGCGGCCATCTTCTGGAGGAACGCTCCCGCACCCGAATAATCGCGATCCGAAATCGCGTTCACCGCACGATCCAGATTGGCCTTCAACTCTCCCGTCGCGGAGGCAAAGGCACCGCGAAGTTTGGAGGTGTCCACGGTGATGGCAGCCACGGTCGGATTCTGCGCATCGGCGGAATCGTTCTTGCCACAGCCCAGGGGAGCAACGGCGAGACAGGTGAGAACGACGGCAAGGGCAAAGGGAGGCTTCATGGTCAACAGAGTTTGGGAGGTGCCGATTCCGGTGAATTCAGGACATTGGAGTCACCACCCGCGTGGCACCACTGGAACGCGAAGCCGCTTCCGGGTCAATTGCGGAGGTGCCCTAGCTTCCCAGCGTCTCCCGGAGGTACCGCCGACTCCGGAGTGCGATCTCCTCCGGGCCCTCCGCGAAGTCAAACACCTCCACGGAAACGGTGCCGTCGTAAGCCGCTGCGCGCAGCGCAGCGGCGATCGGATGGAAATCGATCGCTCCAAATCCGGGACCCTTCAGGTTCACATCATTGGCGTGGAAGTACGCGAACCGCCCGCGGGACTTCTGGATGATTTCAGGGATCGGCCCGGATTCCGAGCACATCGCCTTCACATCCAGCATGATTTGGAACGCGGGCGACGCCACAGGCGCAACCACGGCAATCGCCTCGTCCGCCGTGTTGAGAAAATTCGTTTCCGCAGGAGAGAGCGGCTCCAGGCAGAGCGTCACACCGCGGGATTCCCCCCTGCGGACGGCGGCAGCAAACGTTTCTCGGGTCCACTGGACTGCCTGGCCATACTCCACCCCGGGAAGAAGATCCCGTCGCTTCGGGGAACCAAACACCAGAATCCGTCCCCCGACATCCGCACAAAAGTCCACCGCCTCGGTCAGATACTCGGAGGTGCGGGCGCGGACAACCGGGTCCGGATGATTCACGTGAAACCCCTCCGTGTAGGCGAGCACCCAATGAATCCCGGAAATCCCGATCCCCGCTGCATCGGCGGTTCCCCGGATCTCCGCGCGTGCCGCCTGGGAAATCTGGGTCACCAACGGGGCAAACGTGAAGGGGGCGATCTCGATGGCGTCGTAGCCGGCCTCCTTCGCAAACCGGCAGGTCCGGTCCCAAGTCCAGCCCTTGAAGATCTCATTGCAAATCGCAAAGCGCACGACCTGAGCCTAGGCCGGAGGCCATCTCCAAACGAGGCCGGAGTTCATCCCTTCCCCATCCCAGTCAAACACAGACCCCTCTCGAAGTTCTCAATCGTAATTTTCCAGCCCCTTTTTCGCCCACAAGGGTGGAGTCGGCATGGGATTGGCTACGACATTGTCAAACCGCCGTCCCCATCGGCAATTCCAGGAGCTGACATGAATGCCGTCCGATCCATCCCGTATCCGCCATCCCGTCTCCAGGCTCGGCCCACGCAAAAGCCGGTCCACTTCCTTTGCCTGGCCCCCGGTGCCTCCCGGGTTTGCCTGACCGGCGATTTCAATCACTGGCATCCTTCCAGTCTGCCGATGGAGCGGGGCGTTGACGGTTCCTGGCGCGTCACCGTCCCCCTGGGACACGGCAGCCATCATTACCAGTTCCTCGTCGACGGCCAGGCCGTGAACGATGCGCGGGCCCACGGAATCGCCCGAAATTCGCGTGG
>JAEUHD010000113.1 GCA_016793645.1 Verrucomicrobiales bacterium | reverse complement strand
CGTGTGATTCCAATGTGCCACTTGAAGACCGGGTTCTTCGATAGAAATCTCGATCAAGTCAAGTGAGTTTCACGGGGAGATCGGAACGCGGGGGGGTGACGACAGGGAAATCGCGGCAGAAGTACACCGACCCGTGGGATCAGATGTTTTGGCCGAGCGCCTGCAGGTAGCGGTACTCCGTCAACACGGTGGACAGCGCCGCGACCAGGGAGTCCACCTGACGGTGGATGGGTGCGAGTTGCGGTGTTTCCAGGGTGATTTCGAAAGGGGGATGGGAAATCCCGGGCTGGGACTGAAGCATGCCCGGATAGCCGGAATGGATGATTCCGTGTCGGGCATCAAACCCATCGATCTTTTCCCGGTGGTTCCTCGGGAGATGACGGCCCGCGTTGAGTAATGCCGGTTTGAGAAGATGCTCGGACAAGACGGCTCCGCGAACGAATCCGTAGAGGCCATCACTGGTGTCGTCACTGTGCAGGGTGATGATCCCATCAAAGGCCTGTTCGCGGATCTCCGATTCCAGCACGCGCACCTCCGGTTCCTGGGTTCCGGTCCAGAATTCACGGTTCAGGTCGCGTCCGCTTCTGGAGTGGCGGGTGTTGTCCTCGAAGCCGGTGGGATTGCAGATGGGGTAGATGAACAGGGCATACCCTTCACCAATCTCCGGAACACCGGCGAGGAGTTCGAGGAACTTGGCCAGCGCCAGGGCACCCTCGGGTTCATCGCCGTGGATCGCGGCAAAGATTCCGACCCTCATCATCTCGCCGCCTCCGGGCCGCCCGATGTAGAGGTACCGCGGCAGTTGATAGCTGCGGCCATCACTTTCAAAGTGCCCGTGGGCGGTGCTGAGGATTCGGGTGCACCCGGCCGTGATGCGGTCCAAAGGATCGAGGATGGTCTTGAGTGGGCGCACCGGGCGGAGGTCAGAGCCGGAGGTGGCGGACGTTTCGGCGATCACGGCGGTCGAGGACATGGGATTGAATTCGGGTTTCGGGTGATGGGAACAGACTGGGGCTACTTCCGCTGGGCTGCGGCTTGGACCTGATCGAAAGTTCCCCCTTCGCTGAAGTGTTCCTTTTGTGCCTTCGCCCATCCCCCGAAATCGCGATCGATGGTTAGGAGTTCGATCTTGGGGAACTGGGCCTCGTACTTTTTGGCGACGCTGGCGAGGCGGGGACGATAGAAGTTTCGGGCCACAATCTCCTGTCCTGCCTCCGTGTAGAGAAACTCCAGATAAGCCTTCGCGGACGCCTCGGTGCCCTTGCGGCGCACCACGCGATCCACGATCGCCACGGAAGGTTCCGCAAGGATGCTCAGGCTCGGCCGGACAACCTCAAACTTGTCGGCGCCAAACTCCTTCAAGCTCAGCAGGGCCTCATTCTCCCAGGTAATCAGGACATCACCGATGCCGCGCTGGGCGAAGGTGGTGGTCGCGCCGCGGGCTCCGGTGTCCAGGACGGGCACGTTCCGGAACAGGGATTCCATGAAGCCACGCGTCTTTGCCGGGTCGCCGTTCGTCTTCCGGGCTGCGTAGCCCCAGGCTGCCAGATAATTCCAGCGGGCGCCTCCCCCGGTCTTCGGGTTTGGGGTGACGACGGCAATGTTGGAACGAACCAGGTCCGGCCAGTCGAGGATGCCCTTCGGGTTTCCCTTGCGGACGAGGAACACGATCGTCGAGGTGTACGGGGCGCTGTTGTCCGGAAGGCGCTTCTGCCAATCCTTCGCGATCGCCCGGGATTTCTCCGCGATCATGTCGATGTCGTAGGACAGGGCCAGGGTGACGACGTCGCCCGCGAGACCGTCGATCACCGCCCGGGCCTGCTTCCCGGATCCTCCATGGGATTGTTGGATGGTGACCGATTCACCGGTCTTTTCCTTCCAGGCTTTTGCAAAGGCGGTGTTGACCTCCGCGTAGAGCTCCCGGGTGGGATCATAGGAGACATTCAGGAGTTCGAGATCCCGCGCCTGGAGGAGGCCCGTGGCCCCGAGTAGGACGACGGTCGCGGCAAGAATGTTTCGAAGGCTCCGGTGGCTGGCTTGCATGGAAGAGGTAGGGGGGCGCCGGGGTTACTGAACCGAGGTGGTGATCTGGCCGCGACGCCAGTCGTTGTCATCGTAGGAACGCCAGGTCCGGTTGGTTGCGGTCTGCTCGGCGTGTCCATCGGCATACGTGATGTTGGCGATCCCCGTGTGGCGACCCAGGAGGCGTCCCTGTTGGGATGCAGAACCGGCGTCGTCAAACGCCCAGGGTTGGGGATACATGCCACCCCGGGACGGGGTTCCATTGGCCCGGCCGGCATCGCCCAGCACGATGAACTGGGAGGGGCGTACGATCGAGGTCAGGGGAGTTGTTTCGTTAAAACCGAAATCAGGGTTGGCCTTGTACCAGGCCTGCTTGGACGCCCCATCCAGGTTGGCCTCGTTGTGGTTGTTGCCGTAGTCGGTTGTGAACCACGCACCCGCCTTGGGTGCATCCCACTTCGGGCCGTTGGGGCATTTGAAGACGTTGGTGGAGAGTCCGAGATAGGGCAGGAGGATCTGCCGGTAGGAGTAGGGAGCCCGGGCTTCCTGGGTGTCCGGGGTACCCGTGGGTGCGGTTCGCTCGGTAACGTAGGCCGGGAACCGTCCTCCGTTGTCCTCCACGTAGAGCGTGTAACCGATCCCGATTTGTCGGACATTGCTCAGGCAGAGGATTCGTTTCGCGCTTCCCTTTGCCCTCGCCAGTGCCGGAAGCAGCATGCCAGCGAGAATCGCGATGATGGCGATGACAACGAGGAGTTCAATCAGGGTGAAGGCGCTCCGTCCGACGGTGCCTTGAGTGCGGTAACCTTGGGATTTCATGGTGAGTATCTGGATCCGTGCCCGACCTGCGTTCGCAATGTTCGATTGTGAGTGCAGATCGCTTTCAGTTCGCTGCGGGATTCGCTCGCGACGGGACTCATTTTCACCACAAACCCGATCAAGTCAATAGAGTATTGAGAATTTGTAGGTTTTGGCTCCAAACATTGGCTGATTTGCCGAGTTTCCCCGCCAATTATCCATACTTGATTGATTCGGTTGAGTTTTTAGTCTGGTGGTCCATGAAGCTATCGGTCCGGGGAGAGTATGCGCTGAGGGCGCTCGCTGTTTTGGGAGCCCATTTCGGGGGTGACGTCGTGCGGATTCAGTTCATTTCCGAGCAGCAGAACATTCCCAAGCGTTTCCTGGAGCAGATTCTCAATGATTTGAAGGCGGGGGGCTTTGTGGAGAGTCGGCGCGGAGTGGCCGGGGGGTATCGATTGTCGATGGCGCCCGACCAGATTCCCCTGGCAAAGGTGATCCGGCATCTGGAAGGGGCTCTGGCACCGGTAAGTTGTGTGAGCGAACGATTCTATGCGAAGTGCAGCTGTCCGGACGAGGCGCTCTGCCCCCTCCGGTCCGTCATGAAGGAGGTGCGGGATGCCATCGCAACCATCCTGGAGACCACGACGGTTGCCGAATTGGTCCAGCGGGCGAGGGCGCTGCGTCAGCATCCGGATCGGGCTCCGGATTTTGTGATCTGAATCATCGGGAGTCTGCGATTGAATTCCGGGCTCGCCTGCCGGTCCAAAGCGGCGCTAGGAATGTTCCACCAATGAAGAGTCCCCTCTTACTCCTCGCGCTGACCGCCGGTCTGGCGGCGGTCGCGTCTGAAGACTGGTCGCAATGGCGGGGCCCCCACTTCAATGGCTCGTCCACGATCGCTCCCCAGCCCGCGCAGTTTTCGAAGTCCGATGCGCGCTGGGTGACGCCACTCCCGGCGCCTGCGGGTTCCACGCCCGTGGTGACGGGGGATCGCATCTTCCTGACCACTCCCGACTCCTCCAAGAATCTCAACCTCATCTGCCTGGATGCCCGGAAGGGAACCCTTCTTTGGACGCGAACCATCGCGGTGGGTGACAAGGACAAGGGGAGAAACAACATGGCGGCGCCCTCCCCCGTCACCGATGGCAAACGGGTGATCGCGATGTTTGGAACCGGGGATATCGCGGCCTTCGACCTGGAGGGAAGGGAGCTTTGGAAGCGGCCCCTGTACAAGGATTACGGCCGCTTTGCGATCATGTGGATTTACGGGTCCAGTCCCCTCCTGGACGGCGGCCAGCTCATTATTCCCGTGCTGCAGCGCGATGAAATGCCGTCGGACTACCCGCTGTTTGATGGAAAGCCCGAACGGGAGTCCTTCCTGCTTTCGCTCGACCCGGAAACCGGGGCAACGCGATGGAAGGTGGCGCGAACCACGGATTCGACCAAGGAAAGCCATGAGAGCTACGCGACCCCCATCCCGTACTCCGGGGCGGAGGGACGTCAAATCATCGTGGTTGGGGGCGACCACGTCAGCGGGCATCGTCCCGCAACGGGTGAGGAGATCTGGCGGGCGCGGCTGTATCAGAAGCGCGATGATTGGTACCGGATTGTGACCTCCCCGGTGACGGCGGATGGACTGATCATCGCCTGCGGACCCAAGGGCCAGCCGGTGGTGGCATTTCGGGATGGCGGCAAGGGGGATGTGACTTCCAGTCAGAGGGTCTGGGAATTCTCGGAGGCGCCCACCGACTGGGCCACTCCCTTGCTGTATGACGGGTCGCTCTATGTCCTGGACGGTGGACGGAGGATGCTGACGCGATTGGATCCGAGGTCGGGAAAGCCCCAATGGAGTGGGAAACTGGACGTCACCGAGCCCATCTGGAGTTCACCCACCGGAGTCGACGGGAAAATCTATTTCGTCAGTGAAAAGGGAACCGTGTTTGTCGTCGCGGCCGGGCCGGAGTTCAAGGTGCTGAACCGGGTTGATCTCGACGAGGGGCCGGTCAGATCCAGTGTGGTTCCCACCCGCGAGGGGATTCTCGTGAGGACCGCGGGAAATCTTTACTGCTTCGGCACCCGGTGACCCGCCCGTGGGCCATGCCCGTCTGGAGACCGTTTCCGAGTCCCGTGCTGCGATGAACCGGTTCCTCCTGATCCGATTCCTCGCGGCCCTGGTTTGCTTCGCAGTGACCGCGTCGGGGCGGGCCGAGGCTGCGCGTCTGGATTTCCTGGAGATCAATGGGAGGCTCCACGTGGACCTCCTGGCGTGGGGTCAAAAGCAGGGTTTTCGCAGCCGCTGGAATCCCCGCACGGGGGAACTCCTATTGACCAACCGATGGGCCCGTCTGGAATTCAAGGCGGATACGGCGCGGATGGAGTTGGATGGTGTGGTGGTGTGGCTCGAATGGCCGGTGCTCAAGGACCGTGACCGGCCCTGCCTGTCCGCGCGGGATTTGGAATCCGTGGTGTATCCTCTTCTCAAGCCTTCGAAGCTGCCGCCGAACCGGAGAATTCGACGGATCGCCCTGAGCGCCGGGCACGGGGGAAAGGATCCCGGCAACATGGAAGGCGCGAGGCAGGAGAAGGTTTTCACCTTGAAGCTGGCGCAGGAGGTCGAACGAAGGCTTCGAGCGGCAGGGTTTGAGGTCGTGCAGGTGCGCGAGCGGGACGAGTTCGTGCCGCTGGAGGAGCGTCCGTCGCGCGCCAACCGCCGCAAGGCGGACCTCTATCTGGCCCTGCACTTCAACGGCGCGCCGTCGGGATCCGGAAGCGCCCAGGGCGCGGAAACCTACGCCCTGACCCTCAACAACGGACACTCGACCAATGGCGGACGCAGCAGTGGTCCGCAGCGGGGCAATCGCCAGGATCGCGAGAACCTGCTTCTGGCGTATCACATCCACCGAATGATCCTGAACTCCGTCGGTCTTGCGGACCGCGGGGTAAAGCATGCGAATTTTGTCGAACTTCGGGACACGGAAATGCCGGCGGCCCTGATTGAGGGCGGGTTCATGGACAACCGGGAGGACGCCCTGAAGATCTTCAGCGATCAGGAGCGGGGCCAGTTGGCGGAGGCCATTGTGGACGGGATCCAGGCTTATCGGCGCCTTGTCGAACGGGGGGCCGGGGAGTAGGCGTTGACGGTGAACCCAGGATCCGAAACCGCGGTCGCAGACGCCCGGCCCAATTCTTCCGGAGCGGATGTGAACTCCGACCAGGATCTCGTCGCCTCCGTCCTCGCGGGGGCAACCGAGCGGTTTGAAGAACTGGTTCGACGCCATCAGCCCAAGCTTTTTGCCACGGCACGCCGGTATGCCCGCAGGGAAGGCGAGGTGGAGGACCTGGTGCAGGAGATTTTCCTGAAGGCCTACGCGAAGCTCGACACCTGGCGTGGGGACGCCCCGTTTGAACACTGGCTCATGCGCCTGGCGGTCCGGACCTGCTATGACTCCTTGCGGGCGCATCGACGCCGACGGGAGATGGCGGTGACCGACCTGTCCGGAGAGGAGGCGGACTGGCTCGAGCGACATGCCGTGGCACCGGACAGCACCCAGGACACGGACGCTGAAGGCGCCCGTGCGTTGGTGGCGACCGTGCTCGAGCGTCTGTCGCCCGCGCATCGACTTGTCATCACGCTCCTGGAGATCGAGGGGCGGCCGGTCAAGGAGATCGCCGGGCTCACCGGGTGGTCGATTCCGCTGGTGAAGGTGCGTGCATTTCGGGCCCGGGCAGAGATGCGGAAGATCCTGGGCCGTATTTCCAGGGAAAGGTTCCTGTAACCAAACCCGCCCCGGAAACGTCGAAGCCAATGCTGACTTATGGACTACGAAAAACTCCGCCGGAGACTGCTGGAGACCGCACGGAGGAATCCCCCTTCCGACCGGGTTCCCTATGCGTTTGAGCGGAGAATCATGGCGAATCTTCCGGTCTCTGGACGTTCCGATGCCTCGGCTCTTGCGTTCTGGACCCGCGGCTTTTGGCGCGGAGCCTTGTCCGGTGTTGCGGCTGCCGGCATCATGATGGGCTCCCTCGGGGTGGTTTCGGATCGGGGCATGGAGGAGGTCGACATGAATTCTGGTGATTCCCTTGAAGAGGCCCTGCTGGCTTCGACCCAGGCGGAGGTGGAGCTGTGACGTCCTCCCCATATTCCGTGAAATCGTCGAAGCTGGTTCTTTGCGTTCTGCTGCTGTTCACCGCGGGAATGGTGACGGGAGGGGCGGCCGTTCGACTGAGGGATCGGGTTCGCACCCGCAACCTCAACCAGATCCGGGGGGATGTCCCGAATTCCGTCTGGCAGCGGGTGGAATTCTTCCGGAAGGCCCAGAGGGACCTGAGCCTGGATCGGGAGCAGCGCAACCGGATTGAATCCCACCTCCGGGAGAGCCAGGAAAACGTCCGGCAATTGTGGGCTCCGGTCGCGCCCAAGGTTCGCGCGGAGATGGATTCCCTGAGAGACCGGATCCGGACGGAATTGACCCCGGAACAGCAGGCGCGCTTTGACCAGGTTCTCCTGGAACGTCGAAAGAGCGGCAAACGGGTTGATCGACCCGAAGGCTCTGGCCGCCCGGGGGAGGCGCCGACGCCGGGACACCGGTCGAGGGAGGGCGTTCCGCGTCCGGAATCTCCGCCTCAGCCCCGGTGACGATCATCGTTGGAGCGGGCGATCATGATCAATCGAACCAGCTCGAGGACTGCCGTCAGCATCGCTGCGACGTACGTCAGTGCCGCGGCGCCCAGAACCTGACGGACCCCGGGCAGCTCCCGGGGACTGACCAGTCCCAGACGGGACAGCTCGGCCCTGGCCCGATCCGAGGCATCGTACTCGACGGGCAGTGTGATGATTTGGAACAGGGCCATCAGCGCGTAGCATCCGACCCCGATCCAAAGGAGCGTGGACGACATCGGACCGAGAATATTTCCGAGAAACAGTCCGCCGAAGACCAGGAATATGGCCGCATTGCTGGCGAACCCCGTGATGGGGACCAGGGCCATCCGCAGTCCCAGGGGGCCGTATCCCTGCTGATGCTGCAGGGCGTGTCCCACCTCATGCGCGGCAACACCCACGGCGGCGAGGCTCGGATTTTGATAGACCCCTTCGGACAAAAAGACGGCCCGCTTGGCGGGATCATAGTGATCGGTGAGTTCGCCGGGCACGGGGAGGATCTCGACATCCCTCAGCCCGTTTCGATCCAGGATGACCCGGGCGGCCTCGGCACCACTGATTCCCGATTCCGTTCCAATCTGGGAATACCGGGAGTAGGTCGAGCTGAGCTTCCAGCGGGCCCAAAGCGCCAACAGGAGTCCGGGAAGGATGAGGAACCACCCGGTCGCAGGCATCATGACGAAACCTTGAATCATAGGCATGGGGGACGGATTCGACCGTCGAATGGCCGGATGTTTACCCGGGAATGCGCCACAGGCAATTGCACCTGGAAGCCGGAGTTTCCACTGCTCCCTTCCCGGGGAGCAGCCCGGTTTCCCCGGCTCAGATCTCCAGCGTCTTTTCGAACTGGGTAAGGTTTTGCGGCTCCGCGTGGGTGATCAGGGCGACATCCTCGAGTCGGACGCCTCCGGTTTCCGGGTAATACAATCCCGGTTCGACCGCGACCACGTGTCCGGCGCGCAGGACGCAATCGGACGTCCGGCTCGCCTTGGGAAGTTCATGGATCTCCAGACCCAAGCCATGGCCCGTCCCGTGGAAGAATCCCACCGGATGTCCGCGCCGCCGTCCCGTCTTGTATCCTTGCGCCCGGAAAAACCGTTCCACGGCGGCGTGAACGTCCGCTCCCGCCACGCCGTCCCGGAGTTGCTCAAACGCGATGGCCTGCCCCTGGGTGACGGTGTTGTACTGCCGCCGCAACGCTTCGCTGGCGCGCCCGCGCACCACGGTGCGGCTGATGTCGCCGTAGTATCCGGTCTTTGCCGAGCGGGGAAAAATGTCGAGGACCACCGGAAGGTTCGCCACCAGGGGACCGTGGCCCCGTTCATGGGGATCACAGGCCTGGTGCCCTTGTGCGACGATGGTATTCGTGGCAACGCCCCCCGCCTGAAGCACGGCGGTCTCGATGATGGACCGAAGCTTCTCGCAGGTCAGGGGCACGCCGTGGAGGAGGAGTCGGCGGTCCTTGGAGATCTTGGCGCGCTTCAGGGCGTGGATGCCCTCCGCCATGCCGACCTCCGCCATCATGAGGACGGCGGAGATCATCTTCACCTCGGTTGCCGTCTTGAATTCACGCTCGGGCAGGAACCAGCCGTCGCGAATCTTGACGCGCAGTCCCAGCTTTCGAAGTTGGCGCGCCACTCCCGCCGGAAAGGCGAAGGGGACGGTGACCTTCTTGACCTTTGCCTCCCGACACAGGGCCGCTGCGGCGTCGGCGAGCCCGGGCATCTTGTTTCCACGACGCATGGCCTGGCGAAGGTAACGGGACAGGGGCGCCACCCGGTCGACGTGGGCGTGGTTGCGCGCCCGGTCCACTTCCAAATCGTTCAGGACCGCCACGGAACGCCCACCACTCCTGAGAAAAATAAACGGGTCGGATACCGGGAACCCGATTGCGTATCGCATGTCGGCATCGCGTTCACTGTCGGCAATGTGGAGCAGACTTGCGGC
This sequence comes from Verrucomicrobiales bacterium, assembly GCA_016793645.1. Classification (GTDB taxonomy): domain Bacteria; phylum Verrucomicrobiota; class Verrucomicrobiia; order Limisphaerales; family UBA9464; genus UBA9464. Next base: position 8,702 of record JAEUHD010000113.1, on the reverse strand, counting down.
TTTCATCGGGCTTTGACCCGCCGATTTGGAGCCGGAACGCCGGCCTGGTCAAACGCGGAACGCGATTCCCGCGGGAATCCCGCCCGCCACGGATTGCCACCCCCCCTTAATGGAGGTGCGTCGGCGACAGAAAATACAGGCGCCCCTGGGGCAGTTTCGTCAGCAGGTTAATGCTTCCCAGGTCCACCTGGATCCTGTTCACGCCCGCCTTACCCAGAAACCTCAGGAAATCGGAAAAATGGGGAGGGCTTTGGTAGGTGACTACATTCGCGGAGTCGATGTCCGCAAGGGTCATGGCCCTGGCGATTGCGGCGTCGGTGGACCCCAGCTCATCCACCAGTCCCAGGTCGAGCGCCTGTCTGCCGGACAGGATTCTGCCATCGGCAAATTCCTCCCAATTGGGGGCGAGAGTCCTCCCTCCGGTGATCGGGTTGGTTTGATTGGCCTTCGCCGCCCAGTCCCGTCCTTCCCGGATCACCTGTTTGAAACGGGCGAAGCTTTCCGCGACGAGGTCCTTCAGGATGGTTTTCTCCTCCGGGAGTTCATCTTCCAACCGGAGTTCTCCGCTGAACATGTCCTTGAGTTTGCCGCTCTTAACGACCTCCGGCCGGACCCCGACCTTGTCCATGAGGCCCCGATAGTTGTACCCGTGGAAAATGACCCCGATGCTCCCGGTGAGGCTCAATGGGTGGGCGACAATCCATCGGCAGGGAGCGCTGACATAGTACCCCCCGGATGCCGCAAGGGACCCCATGCTGGCGACGACCGGAATCTCGGTGTCGATTTGGAACTTGCGAAGCGCCTCGTAGATCTCGTCGCTGGCCAAGACCTCGCCTCCGGGCGAATCCACGCGAAGGATCACCGCCTTCACCGCGTCGTCGTCCTCAATGCGCTGTAGTTGGTCGCGTACATCGTCCACCAGGCTCGCCCGCCCGCCGCCGGGCGACTCTCCGGTGATCACTCCCTGAATCTCGATGATCGCGACCTTGTCGTCCGATCCATGGTCTTCAAGGGTCGTTTCCACCAGTTCGGAGGCCCCGACCCGCCCGGTGCCATGGGTATGTGTGTTTCCTCCGGAGAGGAGGTGTGAGGCGACGAACAGGATCACGCATCCGAGCCCCACCAACCCGGCCAAGCCCAGGATTACGAGGGAGCCAAGGCCGAGGCCGCGGCGTCTCGGGGTCGGGGCCGCCAGGATGGGGGGGATTGGTGGCGGCGCGGAAAGCTCAGACATGGGGTACACCGTGCGAAATGGCGGACGCTTGCGCAAGCGGATGAGATCCGGGGAGGTTTTCGGAAGGTATTTCCGATGACTCGAAGTCCGGTTTCCGGGGCGTCGCATGGGAATTTCTTTGCCCGGACCGACGCCTCTGCGTATCACAGCCGCGGTCATGAAACACCTGATACTGATTGCGGCAGGCGCCTTGGGTCTTGCCGGATGCAGCACTCAATCCTCGAAGTCCGCCCCCGCGAAGTCGGAATCCGCTCCGGCGTCATCCGCGACGGCACCGGCGGTCGGAACCAAGGATGCCGAGGGGTATACCGTCATTTTTGATGGAACCTGGAACGGCTGGCGGGTGAGCGAGAATCCGGGTTCATGGAAGATCGTGAATGGGGCGTTCCTCGCCAATGGCGAACGGAGCCACAACTACTACGTGGGCCCCCTGCAGCCGTTTAAGGATTTCGAACTTCGCCTGGACGTGATGACCGCCCCGGGGGCCAACGGCGGCGTGTACATCCACACCAAGTTTCAGGACACCGGATGGCCCTGGGGTGGCTACGAGATCCAGGTCAACAACAGCCAGGGCGACTGGCGTCGGACCGGGAGCGTTTATTCGGTCAAGGATGTGAAGGAGACGGCGGCCAAGGACAACCAGTGGTGGGATTACCGGATCCGGGTCCAGGGCGACACCATCCAAGTGTATGTGGATGGGAAACTCGTCAACGAGTTCAAGGAGGAGCCGGGGCGCAAGGCGGGCAAGGATTTCGAGCGCAAGCTGAACGCGGGCACCATCGCCCTGCAGGCGCACGACCCGGGCAGCTTCGTGTACTACAAAAACATCCGGGTAAAGAAGCTGGATTGACCCAACCGCTTCGACCGGTGCCATTGGAGTCTTTCGGCACCCTTCCCAGCCCTTCCGGTTGATGGCGGAACTTCATTTGAACTCAAAGCAACCATGTCCCTCCTCGATTCCTTAAAGAAGTACACCGTCGTAGTGGCCGATACCGGAGACATCGACGCGATTGCCCGCGCGAAGCCCCAGGATGCGACGACGAATCCATCCCTGATTCTGGGAGCGGCACAGATGCCGCAGTATCGCGGTCTCGTGGACAATGCCGTCCGCCTTGCCACCGCGGTCTCCGGCGATGCGGATGCGCGTCTCTCGGCAATGATGGACCGGTTGTTCGTCCTGTTTGGGATCGAGATCCTGAAGCACGTGCCCGGCCGGGTTTCCACGGAGGTCGATGCCAAGCTGAGTTTCGATACCGAGGCCACCCTGCAGAAGGCGAGGCAGTTGATCGGCTATTACGAGGAGGCTGGCGTCTCGCGGGAGCGGGTGCTCATCAAGATTGGCAGCACTTGGGAGGGGATTCGTGCGGCCGAGGTGCTCGAGAAGGAGGGGATTCACTGCAATCTCACCCTGCTGTTCAGCTTCGCCCAGGCGGTGGCCTGTGCCGAAGCCCGGGTCACCCTGATTTCCCCATTCGTGGGTCGCATTTACGACTTCTATCGGAAGGAGAAGGGCGTCGAGATCCCGCCCGAGGAGGATCCCGGAGTCGCGTCGGTCACCGCGATCTACAACTACTTCAAGAAGTTTGGATACCGGACCCAGGTCATGGGGGCCAGTTTCCGGCGGATCGAACAGATCACCCGGTTGGCGGGTTGCGACCTGCTGACGATCAGCCCGGATCTCATTGAAAAATTGGCGAAGACGGACGGAGAGTTGACGGCGGCCCTGACCTTGGAGGGAGCCCTGGCGAGCGCGGGAGACAAGCTGCAGTTGTCGGAAAAGGAGTTTCGGTGGCGCCATAACGAGGACGCCATGGCGACCGACAAGCTGGCGGAAGGCATCCGGCGCTTCAATGCGGACTCGCGGAAGCTCGAGGCGTTTGTGCGGAAGAACTTCAGCCTGTAGGCCTCCGGTTGGCGTGTTCGTCCCCTTGAAACGGGGACCTTGAATGTGTCCATTGGGGGGACCGGACCCGCTTGTGAATCCGACCCTGGGTGGTTGAGTGCAAGTCGGCCCGGGCTTCTGGGACATGCCCGGCACGACGAGAGCCTATGACAGCGAGCCTCGGGATCGCCTTCGCGCGGCCCCGGAACGGGGCGGCTTCACCCTGATCGAATTGCTGGTGGTGGTGGCAGTGGTTGCCATCCTGGCGGGACTGCTGCTCCCCGCGGTCGGTCGCGCCCGCCAGAAGGCCCAGGGAATTCAATGCCTCAATCATCACCGGCAACTGACGCTGGCCTGGATGAACTATTCCCTCGATCACCGGGACCGGTTTCCCGCGGCGAGCGGATCCATCGGCGATACCAACGGAGCGGTTCCCGCGTGGGTGGAGGGGGCCCTCGACTTGAGTCCGGACAATCCTTCGAACTGGGATGTCACCCGGGATATTCAGGCGAGCCCGCTCTGGCCGTACTGCGGAAGGGCCGCAGGCATCTTCAAATGTCCGGCGGATACAAGTCGTGTGACGCCGTCCTCGGGACCTTTCCAAGGGCGCAGCGTTCCGAGGGTTCGAAGCATGGCCATGAGCCTCTGGTTTGGTGGCTTTGGAGGGGAACTCCGTCACTCCCAAGGGGCCAGCTCACCTCCCTGGAGGCTGTACCGGAGTCTGGATGACCTGGTGGATCCGGGGCCTTCGCAGACGATTCTCTTTTGGGACCAGCGGGAGGATACGATCAATTACGGGAACTTCCTGATCGACATGTCCGGCTGGGAGGGTTCGCCGGAATTGACCCAGTGGCAGGTGGACCTTCCGGGATCCTATCATGGGAACGCCGGAGGGCTTTCCTTTTCGGACGGACACTCCGAAACGCGGCGTTGGGTGGATCCCCGGACAATGCCGCCGCTTCGCCGGGGTCAAAGCTGGATCGATGGCGACTTCTCCCTGGTGCAACCCAACAACCGGGATATCCGCTGGCTCCAGGAGCGTTCCACCCGGCGATTGAGTCCGGAAGGCGCCCCGTAATCCCGCGATCCTCCGGGCCACCGTCGCTGGCTCCTGAATGCGATGGAAACCAACCCTTTGAGGGGCGCGGCCACGGCGTTGGCGTCAGGACGATGCGCCGTCGGCCGTTGTGATCCGAAGGATGGACAGCGCCTCCTTGAAGTCCGCGGGCAATGGGGCGTTGAAGTCGCACCACTGACGGGTTGAGGGATGAATGAACGCGAGCTTCCGGGCATGAAGCAACTGGCGGGTGGCCTTGAATCCGGTCTCGGCGGTCAGCCGCGCATTTGCCCGGTGGCCGTAGATGTGGTCTCCGGCCAATGGGAAGCCGAGATGCTGGAAATGGACCCGAACCTGGTGGGTGCGTCCGGTGTGAATCCGGGCCTCGACAAAGGCGGCGGACCGCAGGCGCTCCAGGAGCCGGTACGTCGTCCGCGAGTCCCGTCCGTCGCCTTCGGTGACCGTCATCTTCTTGCGGTCCACCGTATGACGCGCGATCCGGCCGAGGATCTCACCGGACGGAGGCTGGAGTTCCCCGCAGACAATGCATTGATAAAGCTTCTCGACCCGTCGCGTCGCGAACTGGTCCTGCAGATCCCGATGCGTGACGTCGTTCTTCGCCACGACAAGGCATCCGCTGGTATCCCGGTCCAGTCGATGGACAATGCCGGGCCGGGCCACACCCCCGATCCCGCTGAGGTGCCCACGGCAGTGGTGCAGCAGTGCGTTCACCAGGGTGCCGGAAGGGTGGCCGGCCGCGGGATGCACCACCAGGTTCGGCGGTTTGTTGATGACGACGAGATCGACGTCCTCGTGGAGGATCTCCAGGGGGATATTCTCGGCCTCCACCGTCGCCGCCACGGGATCGGGCCATTCCACCTGGATGATGTCGCCGGCCCGCGGCGTTTGCGACGGTTTCGGGGGACGGCCATTCACCCGCACGCAGCCCTGTCCCAAGAGTCGCTGGATTTCCCCGCGGGAACTATCCGCGTAGCGCTCGTGCAGAAAGCGATCCAGACGAACCCCCGGGAGGGAGGCCTCCACGGTGAAGACATCGAGTTCCGGCATGGCTCAGGCGCGGAGGGGGGTGCCCCGTGTTGTTTTGGATTGCAGCCAGAGGTACAGGACGACGCCGGTGCCCAGGATCAGGACGCTGGTCCGCTGGCCCGGAGTCAGGAGGGCGGTGGAACCTGGAACGAGGGATTCGTAGTCGCCTCGGAAGGCCTCCACAGTGCTTCGCAGGACGGCGTATCCCATCAAATAGGCTGCGAACACCTGTCCCGGAAAGGCCCTCCGGCGGAGAATTCCCATCAGGAGCGCGAAGAATAGCAGGTTCAGGCCAGCCTCATAGATCTGCGTCGGATGGACTCCGGTTCCATGGGTCACGTGATCCGCGGGAAAGTGAATCGCCCAGGGCAAGGACGTGGAACGGCCAAAGCAGCATCCGTTGAGCAGGCAGCCCATGCGTCCAAACGCGTGGCCCACCACGATTCCTGGAGCCAGGCAATCGGCCAGGGTCCATACCGGGAGCTTGAGCTGATGAAGCCGCCAGAGACCCGCCAGCGTCGCGGCGATCAGTCCTCCATAGAAAACCAGCCCCCCCTTCCAGATGGCAAAAACCTCCGTGATCGGTCGCCCGGAGAAATCCCGGTTCCAATAGCTGAACACGTACAAGAGTCGGGCGCCAACAAGGCCGCCAAGGACAAGCCAGGGGGCGAGGTCGTAAACCACGTCGCCGGAAAGCCCGAGCCGGCGCGCATTCCGGGAGGCGATCCAGAGACCGGACAGGAATCCGAGGGCTACGAGGACGCCGAAGGAATGGAGCGAAAGGTTGCCGAACTGGAAGAGAATGGGCTTCACGCGCGGCAGAACGCTAGCGGGTGTCCGCCCCAAGGGAAAGGTGGCGGTCATTTCTTCTCGCCGGAAGGGAGGCGAGAGTCCTGTGGGGCGGTTTCGGGCACCAGGACACCTGCCGTCTGGATTGTCCGGCCCGTGTCCGTAAGCTTCGACCCAGGAATCCTGGGCGTCGGCGATGCGGATGTCATCGGATCCTGAAATGAATCGACCTCCCCCACCGCAGTTCCGAGTCTTTCGGAAGAAGGCGCTGGCGCTGCTCCTCGGGGCAAGCGAGCGCGCTTGGGTGTCGGCCCTTCGGGATCCGGTCTCCGGCCGTCCCGCGCTGCGTTGGGAGCATGGGCATATCGGGGAGCGCGCCGCGGCGATGGGACCCGTGATTGAACACGTGGAGGAATTGCAGAGGCGCATCCGGAGTTTTCTGCGGGGGGATTCCGAGGAGTTTGCGTGCCGGTTGTTGGGAACCTGCCTGTTCCAGGTGCTCGACTCGGGTAATCCCTCCCTGGCGGATTCCTGCTTCAAGCCGGTGGAGGATTTCCTTGCCTCGCAGGCGTCCGCTCCGGGGGTGACGCCAAATCCGGGTGTTCCTGGATCTGCACGGGAATCCCGCGGTCGCTGGAGTTGGCCCGTACGGATGGCAGTGGCCTTCGCGGCCATGCTGGGAATCTGGGTGGCCTGGGCCCGGGTGGATTCTGTCCGGTCGGCTGCAATCCCGGCGCAACTGGAGGTCGTCCACGACGCGGGCCCGGGGGCGGAGGAGATGGTGGTGGTGGTCCGGGGATTCATGTCCGATCGCCGGACCCTGGAGGGCGTCCTGCGGGTCATTCAGGAGCAGCGTCCGAAGGCGGATCTGCTCTTCTTCAACTTTCCCTCCACGACGTTCTCCAATCGGGATCCCTTCGCCCTCGCCAGTGAATTGGAGGCGGCCATCGCGGAACGGGACCGGACGAACCGGTACCAGCGGATTCTCATCTCCGGGCATGGCATGGGCGCACTGCTGGTGCGAAAGGCGTACCTTTATGGATGGGGCCGAGTGGAGGATTTGAATTTTGCCGGGGACGCCGCGACGTCGCGTCCGCCCCACGATTGGGTGTCGAAGGTGGACCGCATCGTTCTCCTGGCCGGGTTGAACCGCGGCTGGGACCTGGATGGAAGGACGACGGGGCGGGACTGGTATCGGACCGGCCTGCACCGCGTGGACCTGACGCTGGCCCGGGTGACCGGGACCGGACGTTTCATCCGGAGCTTCGCCCGGGGGGAACCCTTTGTCGCCAACCTCCGGTTGCAGTGGCTGGCGACCCTGGAGAAGGCGCAGTCCCGGAAGGACGGACTTCGGCCGCCCGTCGTGGTGCAGGTTCTGGGCGACCGGGACGATGTCGTGAGTCCGGATGACAGCCGCGATGTCCGGGTGGCACAGGAGTTTCTCTGGGTGGGAGTCAACAACACGGGCCATTGGGATCTCTTGGAGGTGGGTGATTCGGGGGACGGCCTGGAGCGCAAGCGGAAGATCCAGGCCGCGTTCGGAGGCGAGGAGCATATCGCGGAATTGGAACGGGCAAATCCAAAGGCTGCGACGGACATCGATCCGAAGGTCACCACGGTCGTATTCGTGCTCCATGGCATCCGCGACATGGGCGCGTGGACCTCCGAGTTCATGAAGCCCCTGCAGTCGGGCTTTGCGGAGCTGCATCCCGGATCCGGCGACAAGATTTACGTGCACCGAGCCGCCTACGGGTATTTTCCGATGGGGTCGTTCCTGCTGTTCGGGGACCGGCAGCGGAATGTCCGCTGGTTCATGGACCAGGTGACGGAACTGCGGGCCCGGTTTCCCAATCTGAAGGAAATTCACTTCATCGGGCACAGCAACGGCACCGAGGTGCTCGCCAGCGCCCTGGCAACCTATCGGACGTTGAAGGTCGGGCGCGTTGTGTTTGCGGGCAGTGTGGTGAGGCGGGATTTTGAATGGAGCCGCTACTCGGGGCGCGTCGGACAGGTCAGAAACTATGTGGCCTCGGCGGACTGGGTGGTTGCGCTGTTTCCCAGGCTCTTTGAGATCCCCGGGTTTCGATTCCTGAATCCGGATCTGGGGAGCGCGGGCTACAACGGATTCGAAGACGGCTTCGTCAAGAACGGCGAAACCCAGTTCATTGAGGGTGGACACAAGGCCGCGCTCGATCCGCGCAACATCCGGTCCATCGTGGCCTTCATCCTCAAGGGGGAGCGGGTGGACGTGGATGAGTTGATCGTTCCCAAACACCCGGCGCTGCTGGAGTATGCCTCGCGCCTATGCTGGGTGGTGTGGCTGGCGTTGTTTGGGATTGTTGGCTGGGTGGGATGGAGGCTTCCCACCTGGGTGGCAGGAGCCTGGGCTCGGGCCGGCGGGGATCCTGCGGATTCGCTCCGGGGCATCACCTGGCTGTCCCGCGCCGCCTTTGCAGGACTCATTCTGATGCTCCTGGTCACCGTTTGAGCTCGGGCCCGACGCCGCTCGTAGTCCAGCCTTCAGGCTGTCCGCCACGACAACCTATTGAGACTCGCGCAATAGGATTACGTACATTCTCTACCTGCGGTGGCTGGAATTCCCCAGCGCCGGAGGCGCGCCAGACAATAGCCCCGGGCGTGAGCCCGGGGTGGGTGTTGGCAAGATCCCAAGCCCCGTAGGGGCGGCAGAGGGC
>JAEUHD010000015.1 GCA_016793645.1 Verrucomicrobiales bacterium | reverse complement strand
GAGGGCCCGGCCCACGCGGCGAAGCTGCATTCTTCCGCCCCTCCGGGGCTGGGAGGGATTCCCGTCCCAACCCACGGCTCACGCCGTGGGCTACTGCCTTTCGCCGCTCCACGGCTCGAAGGCATCCCGTGTTCCACCGACTCACTCGCCGGCGTTGAGGTCGATGTCGAACGCGAGGACTCCATAGCAGCAGGCCTCGAATCGCGATTTCATATAGACGCGCCTCACTTCGTGTCTGCCCCAGGTGTTGTATTCGAGGGTTACCGTCGTTCCGAATGTGCTGTAGTTCATGAGCCAGATCGCATGATTCATGACGCCGGAGGGCAGCAGCGGATCCCTTTCCACCAGGAACGTCCCGTCACAGAGAAGGATCACCTCCCGCAGGGGATGCTCCGACTTCGTCACGATGTCCACGTCCCCCGGAGTCATCACCTTTCCCAGCGTGGGGGGGCGCAGTTCCAGGTTGGTGAAGAACCTCGTGCCCTCCATTAGTTGCCCAAGCTTTCGCGGGTGAACGTTCCCGTAGGAAAGACCGGAGCGGTCGGCTTCCGATACTGATGACGTGTATTGAAGCGTCGCCAGGAGAATCCAGTGAACCGCGTCGAACTCTGGAGTTTCATGTCCCAGCGCCACCTCAATATCCCCATAGGTGACCTCCATCATTTCGTATGGGGCGGCGATCTCGACCGGCCCCAGGCTTCCTGCGCCGCTCACGAGCAGGTTGTTGAAGAAGTCCAGAAAGGTTCCCGGGAAGTAGGTGATCAAAATGGCTCCCATCGCTGCCGCGCCGCAGTGACCGAACTCATGTTGGTTGAGGGAGGTGGGTTGTTCAATCAACGCCCGGATCGACTTCAGCGCCGTCGCCCGGGACCCCGGTGGACGTTTGTCCCCTTCCGGGGCATCGAGGATCCGCCAGGGGGTGTCATTGTATTCGCCCTCCGCCTGCAGAATTAGTTCGTCGACCCGGACCAGGGCGGCCCGCTTGCGTTCCGCGAGGGTCTCCTGCTTCTGGCTTAACTCCAGCAACTGTGCGGGAGTCTGACTATCCAAAAGCGCGGCCAGTTGAAGAAAGGTCGGGTTCATCGGCCACCTCCGATGGCCCGGAGCGCCGCGACATTGGCCGCTCCCCGGACGTCCAGTTCCTGGGATCGAAACATCCAGCCCGGCTGGGTCCGGGCCTGCGGTCGCCTGCTCCTACCCGGCGGAGCGCCCCCGGGAAGCAATGCGGGCGTGGGGCGGCCCGGGGGCGGGGCCACCGACGGCGTCGCGTCCGGAAGATGGACGAAGTTCACGGTCTGCTGATGCCGTTTCCCTCCGGGGTCCAGCACCAGCACCGTGAGCGCGTTGGCGCCCGGGGCGAGGTCCGCCTCGCGGAGATCCAGCCGCACGGTGAGACCACCGGCTTCGGCCTGAACCTGCTGTTCCCAGCGAGCCACCGTGGACGGGGTGGCGCGCCTTCCGGGAGGCGTGGCGATGAATTCCGAAACCGTGATCTGCGATTTCCGGGAACTCCCTCCATCCCCGACCCGCCGTGTGATGACTCCCAGGCCTGAACCGGGCCGGGCAAAGGGCCGGCCTCCGATGGAGCCCCGTCCGGCCCCGGCAAGTGTCCCCGCCTCGGGAGCGACGGTGGTATTGGCCGACGGAAGAAGCGATTCCGCCGGCAGCAACTCGCCGTTGAGGAAGACCAGCACCCGCCGGGGTTCCTTCGGATTCCGTCCGAGGTAACTCAGCGGAACGCCTCCCAGGACGATCCGCGCCGCAATCTGGTGGTCGTGGACGCTTTGGGGCTGGGGATGAAGAATGGTCACGGTCTTTTCCGAAACGACCTGTTCCGCACGCACCGACCGTTGGTGTTCCTGGTCCTTCCGCGCGCGCTCCAGTTGCGCCCGGGAGGTCTCCAGCGCGCCGATTCCGGCGATCCACGCGGACCATTCCCGGGCCATGGATTCCGTCTGTGCCTGGATGCCGGGAATTCCACGGAGCGCCGAGCGGACGAGATTGAAGTAGGGACGGAGGGGAAGTTCGAGGGTGCCCAGCGCAAAATGGATCCGCTGGGGTCCGAAGAAGTCGAACCGGAAATCCACGGCGATCTCGAACCGCGGATTTCCCCCGGCCAGCCGATCCTCGATGGCGTCCAACACCAGTTCCAGAATCTGCGCTCCGAGGGGCCGGTTGGGGTTGAGGGACCGGATATCCTGGAGCAGGGCCTCCGAGGACGCAGCGAGGTTCCCGACGGCTTCGAGGACGGGATCCACGAAGGGGGCGTGGACGGCGGACCGAACCGCGTCCCGGACCGCCTGCCGCGCCGCGGCCCGCACCCCGGCCGGGAGGGGCGGGTAGAGCGGATTGCGGCGCAGCTCCGCGATGGCCAGCGACGACAGCTCCTTGGCGAATGCGTCCTGGAGCCGCCTCCGCGCAGCGCCGCCCTCCAGGCTCGAACAGAGTTTCCCGAACTCCGACAGCGCCCGCTGGGCGGCGTCCTCCACGTCCCGGATCTGCCGGTCGACCTGTGCCATCCAGGTGGTGATCTCCTTCTCGAGGTCCTGCAGCTCCTGGTTCAGGGCCGTCTCCCAGGCATCCAGTTGCTGCACTGCCGCCGCGCACGCCGCCTCGATCAACGCCGCGGCTGCGGCCCCGCCCGCGTCCACCATCGTCTCCACAAACTTCCCAAACCGGACCTGGCTGATGGCCAGCAATTCATCCTTCAGGGACGAGAGGGCCTCG
>JAEUHD010000380.1 GCA_016793645.1 Verrucomicrobiales bacterium | reverse complement strand
TGCGTCCGCCCGGGTCAGGGGGGCCATGGCCGTGATTTGCATGCCCACCCCGGTCGCCAGCTCCAGAAGTTGCCGGTCATTGGGTCCTGACCGCATGGACAACAGGTGCCCTTCCAGCAACACGAGGGCCGGGGTCGGACGCCGCATCAGCGTCAAACGCAGGCCCGTATCCGGACTCGCGCCATCCAGTCCCAGGTTGGCGATTCCCGCCAGGGGCGTTCCGTCGAAATAGGACGGCAACAGGCGGCCCGACATCGAGGAACCCACCAGCACCGCCCTCGATCCCGGTCCCAGCAGCCATTCTTCGAGCCGGAGTCGATTCGCCTCGTAATTGGTCTCCGCCAAGGCCGGCCGGGGCAGGACGCGCAAGGCCACCGACCACAGTCCACACAGGACCGCCGTCAGCCCGATCAGGATCGCGATTTGTCGTGGGGCACTCACCGGAAATGGCGTTGGATCAGCCTAGAATTGAAAGTAGATGAACTCTCCGGGGGAGCCGGAGTTGGTCACGATGAGGAACAGCATCACCGCATAGGCTCCCCGCGCCGTCCAGGCCCGGACCGGCTCGGGCCACGATGCCCTCATCCGCTCCGAAGCACCCCAGAGCTCCCACAGGAGAACCGGGGTTGAAAACACCGTAATCACGTACAGGGCCTGAACATTCGGCGGTCCGCCATTGTGCGCCACACTCTTCACGTACTCCACCACGTGACGGAACTCCGGCAGTTTGAACAACAGCCACAACACCGATACCAGGGAGAAGGTCAGAAACGCCCGGGCCACCCCGGTCGGGGTCCACCCTGAGGGCGCTGTTTGCTGGTGTTGCTTGAGAAAGAAGCGCTCCCCCGCGAGCAGCAATCCATGGGCGCTGCCCCAGACCGCGTAGCTCCACGCGGCCCCATGCCACAATCCCCCAAGGAACATCACGACGAAAAGATTCCGGTACGTGGCCAGGGATCCATGCCGGTTTCCGCCCAGGGGAATGTAGAGATATTCCCGGAGCCAGGAGGACAGGGTGATGTGCCACCGCCTCCAAAACTCGGTGATGCTCCGGCTTAGGTACGGATGGTTGAAATTCCGGGGCAACTCGTACCCGAAGAGCTTGGCGAGCCCCATGGCGATGATCGAGTACCCGCCGAAATCCGCGAGGATCTGGAAGGAGAACGCGTATAGAAGGGCGATGAGGTTGATGCGGGACAACGACTGAAACTCCGGATACCGGATCCCCTCGGTCACCTCCCGGAGATTGTCGGCGACCACCATCTTCAGGAAGAAACCAAGGATCAGGAGCCGGATCGCCCCATACCCATCGGCCTCCCGGAGACGTTTCGGGCCGATTTGGAAGAAGAACTCGTTGGCCTTGACGATCGGGCCCGCGATGAGCTGCGGAAAGAACGCCTTGAAGAAGGTCACCTTCCAGTAATGCCAACCCACCTCGCGCCCGCCGACCGGAGGCGGAAGCCCCGCCACTCCCCGGGTTCCCGCATGCCAGGCGTCCACGACGAGGCTGATGCCCTGGAAGGTAAAGAACGAAATCCCCACCGGCAGGGGAATCCCCTTCAGCCATGGGCCCCATCCGGTCCAGAGGGTCGCCGGCAGCAGGAACTCCCCGACCAGGGCGGCGTATTTGAAGAAGAGCAGCGCCCCGAGATTGTAGAGGAGCGCCAGCGCCAGGACGGTCCGGCGTCGGAAATCTGATCGTCCGCCCGAAATCAGCTCCTGGGAGGCCACCGCATTCACGAGGGCCGACAGCGCCAGCAGGGGAACCAACCGGGGATTCGCCCACCCATAGAACACGAAGCTGGCGAGGGTCAGGAGCGAGACCTGCCAGCCCTGGCGTCCGCTCCAGTAATAGAGGCACAGGACGACCGGCAGAAAGACCGCAAACGACCAACTGACGAACAGCATGGGGCGCGAAAACGCGGGCGCCAGCTAAGCCCATCCGACGACGGTTGGCGAGCCTTCCGGGGATCCGGTTTGTTCCTCCCGGCTTGCCGCAGCGCTCCGCGCCTTGTAGCACAGCCCCCCGGCCATGGCCCGATTCACTCCGAAACTCACCCCCGACGGTCGCGCGATGCTCAACCTCGGGTGCGGATGGAAGATGCATCCGGCTTGGAACAATCTCGACTTCTCCCCCTACGCCCAACTTGCCCGCCGGCCCGCGCTGACCCGACTGCTTCGCAGCGTCGGCATCGTTTCCCCCCTTCGCGCCGAACGGCTCGCCCGGGTCGATCCGCAAATCCTCTGTTGGGATCTCCGCAAGGGAATCCCTTTTGAGGACGGGACGTTCGACGTGGTCTATCACTCCCACTTCCTGGAGCACCTGGACCGGTCCGTCGCCTCCATCGTCCTGAGGGAATGCCACAGGGCCCTGAAGCCCGGGGGAATCCTCCGGGTCGTCGTTCCGGACTGGGAGAAGCTTACCCACTGGTACTTGGAGGCCCTCCGTGACTGGGACGCCGGGATCCCGGGCGCTCCCGAGCGCCACGCCTCGGCGATGCACGACCTCATCGATCAGATGGTTCGTTCCGACGCCTCCGGCTCCGCCAAGGCCTCGCGGATCGGGAAACTCGAGAACTGGTACCGCGGCGGCGCCGCGGGGACCGGCGAGCTTCACCGGTGGATGTACGACCGCCGATCCCTCGCCGCCTTGCTGGAATCCCTCGGGTTCCGTGACCCCAGGGTTGAAACCGCCCGCACCAGCCGCGTCGCCCATTGGGTGTCCTTTGGCCTCGACCTCAATGATGACGGCGGCGAGTACAAGCCGGAGTCCCTTTACCTCGAGGTCGTCCGCTAGGACTCCGCCCCATGCCCGGCTCCGCCGACAGACCGCTCCGGATCCTGCATCTGGTGGGCGCCGCCGAGGACAATGGCGGCGTGCTGAGCGTGGTCCGGAACATCATGGCGGCCTCCGGTCCCCTCGGGATCCAGCACACCGCCCTGGTCCATTCCAGCTTTCAGCAGGTCCGCAGTCCCCTCCTCGACCTCCGTCGAAGCCGGTTCCTCCTCATGGAGCATCCCAGCTCCGCCTCCCTGCTCTATCGGGGGCTCCGGTCCCTCCCCGAGCTGCGGCGCCTCATGGCCGCGGAATCCTTTGACGTCCTGCACGCCCATTCCCGTGGCCCCCTCGTGGCCGCGGCGTTCGCCACCGCGCTTCTGGGCTGCCGGGCCCTCTTCACCAATCACGCGTTCGCCCGCGGGCGGACCGTCTATCAGGCGGCCGCTCGATGGCCCCGCCTCTGGACCACGGTCCTGACGCCCAACATGGCCCGTCATTACCACCTCCGGCCGCAGCCCCCGCGCCTCTCCGTGGTTTCGGCATGCGCCGCGGACCACTTCTTCTCCGCTCCGCTCGGCCCTGAGCCGGACTTCTCCCCAAACCGACCCCTTCGCCTGGTCGGCGTCGGCAACATTGTCCGCTGGAAAAACTGGTCCCTCCTGCTCGACGCCCTCGCACAACTTCCGGCCGCCGTCCGGTCCCGATTCCGCTTCGATCTCTGGGGACCGGTCGCGGCCGAAGACGATGCCCGGCGCTACCATGACTCCCTTCAGCAGGCGATTGCCTCGGGCGGCCTGTCGGGAGCCGCCTTCCTGCGGGGCCCCACCCTCGACATCCGCGCCGCGCTCGCGGAGGCCGACTTCTTCGTCCTTCCGTCCACCAACGAGCCCTGCTCCGTCGCCCTGATCGAGGCGCTGGCCCAGGGAATCCCCGCCCTCGCCTCCCAAAGCGGGGGCAATGTGGACATCCTCCAGAACGGGTCCACGGGTCGTTGGTTTGTTCCGGACGACGCGGCCTCCCTTGCGTCCGTCCTCGCCGAGGTCGCCTCCGGTGCCTGGCGCCCCGCATCCCGGGCGGTGATCCGCGCCAGTGTTCAATCCCGATCCGCCTCGGCGGTCGCCGCCGAATTCGCCCTGCTCTACCGCCAGCGCGCCCGAACGCCGTAATCCTTCCTCGGGAGGGATGGCGTGTCGCCGTCCGTCACTGCATTCGTCCAATCCTTCGCCCCTTCCCAAGACGCAGTCAGCGCCTCCTTCCGTCGGCGGCTACGGCCTACAGCAGGCGCTGCTGGCGGGCCTCCACCACGACTTCCGGTCCCAATCCGCCAACCTTGGCGCGCCTCCGTTCCAGGAGATGTTTCTCCATCGAACTGGCAAACTTCACCGGGTAATCCCCATTGAAGCAGGCCAGGCAAAAATGGTCCTTGGGATGCCCCGTCGCCCGCACCATGCCCTCCTCCGTGAGATAGCCCAGGGAATCCGCGTTGAGGAACTCCCGGATCCCCTCCCGGGTGTGGGTCACCGCCATGAGCTTGTCGCGCTCGGGGAAATCGATGCCGTACACACACGGATTGATGTGCGGCGGGCAGCTCACCAGGAAATGGACCTCCTTCGCCCCGGCTTCCTTGAGACTGGTCACCCGCATCTTGCTCGTCGTACCCCGCACAATGGAGTCATCGATGATGATCACCCGCTTTCCCCGCACCAGATCCGCGATCAGGTTGAGCTTCACCCGGACGGCGAATTCCCGGACGAACTGGGATGGCTGGAGAAAGCTGCGCCCAACGTAGTGATTGCGGACAAACGCCATTTCAAACGGGATGCCGCTTTCCATCGAGTATCCCAGGGCGGCACACACGCCGCTGTCGGGCACCGGGACCACAATGTCCGCCTCGATGCGGTTCTCCCGGGCGAGCTGGCGTCCCATCTCCACCCGCGCCTGATACACGTTTCTCCCGTTCACCGAGGAATCCGGCCGGGCGAAGTACACATACTCAAACACGCAAAACGCCCGGCGCTGCTGCTCCGGGAACGCCTGGATCGATCGGACGCCACTCCCGTCGATGATGACGATTTCCCCGGGCTCGACATCCCGGATGAACCGCGCCTTGGTCAGGTCAAACGCGCACGTTTCACTCGCCAGCACATAGGCCCCATTCTCCATCTGCCCCAGGCTCAACGGTCGGAACCCGTGCGGATCCCGGACCCCGATCAGCTCCTTTTCCGTCAGGAGCACCAGGGAATAGGCGCCCTGGATGCGGTTCATGGCCTCGATCAAGGCACTCTCGTGCCCGCCCGGCCGGGTGGGCTGGGCCAACAAGTGCAGCACGATTTCCGAGTCGACGGTGGTCTGGAAAATCGACCCCTTCGCCTCCAATTCCTCCCGAAGTTCCGAGGCGTTGGTCAGGTTGCCGTTGTGGGCGATGGCGATCTTCCCTTTGACGCAATCCACCGTCAGGGGCTGCGCATTCCGCAGATTGGACGACCCGGCCGTCGAATAGCGGGTGTGTCCGATGGCCGCCGATCCCTTCATCGACTTCAACTGGGGCGTGTCGAAGATCGCCGGGACCAGCCCCATGCCCTTGTGGACGTGAAACTCATCTCCATCGAAGGAGACAATCCCTGCGGACTCCTGGCCCCGATGCTGAAGGGCGTAAAGGCCGAAATAACTGATCTGGGCGGCTTCCGGATGTCCGTAAATGCCAAAGACGCCGCAGTAATGTTTTGGTCGAGGATCCACGTGACCGGCCAAAGATGGAGGGTGCCGTCCTGAACGAAAGGAAATTCCCGAACCGATTCCCAATCCCATCCCCGGGCACCCCCCGGCCGCGCCCCCGGAACCCCCTCCCAATAACCCTGTGAACAACTCCCGGGCAACCCCGCCCTGTCAATAAAGGCCCCGAACCCGGGTCACTTGTCCCCACCCAAAACGTCCTCCGATCGCCCATCCAACGCACCTGCCCGATACTTGTTCCATTTGTTCACACCCCCTACTAATAGCTTCCTCTTTCTCCAAAACATACAATACTTGGGCACATCATGAAGTTGACGATCGCCAAGGAGCAGTTGCTCAACGGCCTTCAGGCAGTTCAAAATGTGGTGGGGTCCCGCACGACGCTGCCCATCCTTTCGAATGTTCTCCTGGTGGCCGGGGATGGGCGCTTGGAACTGACGGCGACCGACCTGGATGTCACCATCACCTGCAGTGTGGAGGCCAAGGTGACCGCCGCCGGCCGGACCACGGTCCCGGTCAAAAAATTCTTTGGCATCGCCCGGGAACTGTCCGCCTTGGATCTGGACATCGCGGTGGACGACAAGGCGGTGATGACCCTCCAGGCCGGGGGCTCCTTTTACAAGATCAACGGTCTCGCCGCCGATGAGTTTCCTCCCCTGCCGAGTTTCAGCCAGTCGAGGGCGGTATCCCTACCCCAGGACAAGCTCAAGGCGATGCTCCGCAAGACCAGCTTTGCGGCGTCCACCGATGAGGCGCGGTATGTGCTCAACGGGATCTTTTTCAGCCTCCGGGAACATAAGGTCACCCTGGTGGCCACGGACGGACGGCGCCTGGCGTTGACCGACGAGGAGGCGGATGTCCCTCCGGAAGCGCACGCCGAGTTCATCGTCCCCAACAAGGCGATCAACGAGGTCAACCGGTTGTTGGGAACCCTCGGCCTGGTGGAGATCCGATTCTCCGAAAACCAGGTTTCGTTCACCAAGGCGGGGGAAGGAGAGCTGCGGGTCCTGATCATGTCCAAGCTGGTGGACGGCAACTATCCGAATTACCGGCAGGTGATTCCGCCCGAGGCGCATGAGCGGATTCCCCTGCCGCGGGAGGAGTTCCTCAGCGCCCTCCGGAGGGCGGAGCTGATGACCAGTGAGAAGAGCAATTCGGTGAAATTGACGTTCAGCCGCAATCAGTTGGCGATCACCGCCAATACCCCGGAAGTCGGGGAAGCCCGGGAAACCCTGGCGATCAAGTATCAGGGCAAGGATTTGGCGATCGCCTTCAATCCGGCCTACCTCCTCGATCCGCTGAAGTCGTTGGACGAGGAGGAGGTGGCGTTTGAGTTGATCGACGAATTGAGCCCGGGCGTGCTGAAGACGGCCAAGCCGTTCCTGTACGTCATCATGCCCATGCGCATGAGCTGACCGGAGGAGGGCCTCGGGACCGAGGAGTTGACGCGGGACGGGTGCCGCATACCTTGGCGGCCGCCATGAAAAAGTTCCTCTCCTGTGTTGCCGCCCTTGCGTTCCTCCCGCTGTTGGCGACGGCCGACGACGCCTTTCCGAGTATCAGCACCGCCGATCTGAAGGCGGCCCTGGCCGCGAAGCAGGTGACGCTGCTCGACGTGAATGGCACCGAGAGCTTTTCCGAAGGCCACATCCCGGGAGCCCTGGATTTTGAGGTGGTCGAAAAGGACCTGGTGAAGTCGCTCCCTGCGGACAAGAACGCCCTGGTCGTGGCCTATTGCGGCAATGAGCGCTGCACGGCCTACAAGGCAGGGGCGGAGGCCGCGAAGAAGCTGGGCTACACCAACGTGAAGCACTACTCGAAGGGCATCGCGGGTTGGAAGAAGGAAGGCCAGCCCACCGCCAAGGCCAACTGATAGAGCCTGTTCGAGATTGAGGAAACCCGGCGCGGATCCCCGCGGCCGGGTTTTTTGTCCGACCCTGGCGCGCCGACAGCCAGATTCCCCTTGCGGGACGAAAGCCGGCTTTCGAGGGTCGGCGAACCATGTCCGCACCCCCTCCCGCAGTGTCAGCCGCCCCAGCGCCTCCGCGGGGTTGGGGCTCGACTCCGTGGCTGCGGATGCTTCCCGGGGCCCTGATCGTCGGGTGGTGGATCTGGGATTTGTCGTACCAGTGGCGCTCGTTGGTGGAGTACCAGTATGGATGGATCGTCGTCCTGCTGACGGGATTCCTGATTTGGGAGAGGCTGCCCACGCGTCCACTCAAGGACGAGCCGGCGGGCTTTCCGCTCTGCTTCGGTCTCGCCGCGGCGGGGATGCCCCTGGTGGCGCTGGGGGAGCTGTATCGGATTGGAGTGGCCCGGACGCCGGCGTCCTCGATGTGTCTGAGCCTCGGGATCGCGTTGTTTCTGTCCGCCAATCTCCTCTACGCCGGCGGGCGACGGACCTTCCGACACTTTGCCTTTCCTCTCGCCTTCTTCTTCCTGGCGGTGCCGATCCCCAAGATCGTCTGGAACCCGATCGTTTTCAGCCTTCAGAGCATGATCACATGGCTCAATGTGGAGACGCTGAATCTGGTGGGCATCCCCGCGACGAAGGTGGGGCACGTCATCCAGTTGCCGCGTTGCACGGTGGGCGTGGATGAGGCGTGCAGCGGCATCCGGAGCCTGCAATCGAGCCTGATGGCGGCATTGTTTGTCGGGGATCTCATGCTCCGGCGTCCGGGCTCGCGGGTGGTGTTCCTGCTGGCGGGACTGGTCCTGGCGGTGATTGGCAATTTCCTGAGGTCTTTGTATTTGTCCCTTACGGCGAATCGTCTGGGTCCGGAGGGACTGAAGGCCGTCCACGACACCGCGGGCTGGAGCGTGCTGATCTTCACCGCCGCCGGTGTGGTGGCGCTCGCCTGGTGGTTCACCCGCAAGGAGGA
>JAEUHD010000359.1 GCA_016793645.1 Verrucomicrobiales bacterium | reverse complement strand
GGTGTTCAGGACTTTCCGAGGGACCGGGACTTGTCGGCTGCGGCCCGAACGGCACCGATCAGCGTGCCCCGGAGACCGCCCTGTTCGAGAACGTGGACGCCTTCGATCGTCGTGCCACCGGGACTGCAGACGGCATCCTTCAATACGCCGGGGTGTTGTCCCGTCTCGATCACCATCTTCGCGGCCCCCAGCAGCGTCTGCGCCGCCAGGCTCTGGGCGATGTCCCGGGGCAGTCCGGCCGCCACGCCGCCATCGGCGAGGGCCTCGATCATGAGAAATGCGTAGGCCGGGCCGCTGCCGCTGAGCCCCGTCACGGCGTCCAGCAATGATTCCTTCACCCGATACGCGACCCCCACGCTTCCGAACAGCCGCTGGACGAGTTCGGCGTCGGCCGGGGTGGTCGCTGCGCCGCAGGCGTAGGCGGACGCGGAGGCGCCGACGAGGGCCGGTGTGTTGGGCATCACGCGGACGCAGCGGAGTCCGGCGGTTGCGGATTCCATCCGAGCCAGGGGGACGCCGGCGGCAATCGAGATCAGGAGGTGCCGCTTTGGCTCCAATAGGGTGCCCAGCTCCTGAAGGACGCCGCCCACCTGGTCCGGTTTCACCGCGAGGATCAGGACGTCCGCCGAAGCCGCGACCTCGCGGTTGGTGGGCCGGATTCCCGCAGCGGTTGCGGCGGCGAAGGCGTCGCGCGCCGCCGGGAACGGATCACTGGCGAACAGGCGGTTCGCCGTCGTCAGTCCGGCCTGGAGAAATCCCCGGGCCAGGGCGGTGGCCATCTTTCCGGCGCCGAGAAAGCCAAGCGTGGGTGACGACATGGCGCGCGTTGTAGCAGCGCCGGTACGCCGGGGCGATGGGAAAGCGATGCCGGGGATTCCTGCCTGGCGGAGGATCCGCGTCAGATGCTCTTCAACTCGCCGGTGCTGTCACCCAGTTGCTGCACGGAGATCTCCATCCGGTTCAGCAGCGACAACCACAGGTTGTTGAGCGGCGTCTCGCCCGGATACACGGCATGGCGGCCCGGGTTCAGCGTGCCGCAGCCGCGCCCGGCCAGCAGGATCGGCAGGTCGTCGTGGTTGTGCTGGTTGCCGTCCGAGTTTCCGCTGCCGTACACCAGCATGGAATGGTCGAGCAGCGTACCGTCGCCCTCCTTCACGGACTTCATGCGATCCAGGAGGTAGGCGAGCTGGGTGGCGTGAAACCGGTTGATCCTGGCGATCTTCGCCTTCTTCTCGGCATTGTTGCCGTGGTGCGACAGGTCGTGATGACCCTCGCTGACGCCGATGAACGGGTAGGGCTTGCCGCTGCCCTCGTTGGCGAGGACGAAGGTGCACACCCGGGTGCTGTCCGTCTGGAAGGCGAGCACCATGAGATCGGCCATCAGGCGGATGTGTTCCTCATAGCTGCCCGGGATTCCTGCGGGTTGGGTGACCCCTTCGGGAACGGACGGGTCGGGAAGGTGGGCGGCCCGTTCGATGCGCCGTTCAAGGTCGCGGACCGCCGAGAAGTACTCGTCGAGCTTGCGCTGGTCGCCCTTGCCAATGCGTCCGTTGAGGTCGGCGAAGTCGTCCTTGACGAAGTCCAGCACGCTCTTCCGGCGCGCATCGCGGCGTTCGCGCTCCTCGCGGGACCCGGACCCGAACAGGCGTTCGAAGACCAGCTTGGGATTGACCTCCTTGGGCAGCGGCTGCGTGGCGGAGCGCCAGGCCATCGTGGACGAGTACACGCAGCTGTATCCGGAGTCGCAGTTCCCGGCCATGGATCCCGCCTCGGTGCCGATTTCCAGCGAGGCGAGCCGGGTCTTCTCCCCGAGTCGTGCGGCGGCCACCTGGTCCACGGAAATGCCGGCGCGAATGTCCGTGCCGTCGGTCTTGCGGGGCTGGACCCCGGTCAGGAAGGCGGAGAGCGCGCGGGCATGGTCCCCACCCCCATCCCCGTTGGCCCGCGCCTTGTCCGCGGTCAGTCCGGTCAGGATGGAGTAGTCGCCGCGGAGCGCCGCCAGCGGTTCCAGGATGGAAGGGAGGGCTTCCGGCAGGGGGCCGGGGGATCCCGGCTTCCAATCGGCCATGTTGATCCCGTTGGGCACATACAGGAACGCCATGCGGTTGGGGGCCGCCTGGGCGGACGGGGTGTTTCCCCCGGCCCACGAGGTGAGCGGGCCCATCGCGTCGAGCCACGGCAGGGCGAGCGTGGTGCCAAGGCCGCGCAACAGGGTACGCCGCGAGAGGGTGATCGGTTTGCTCATGGGATGCTGCGTGCTCCGGATTCTATCTCAGATGGGCGATACTGCGAACGGGCACCGTCAGGAACCTCCCCGGGGTGCCGTCTCCTTCGGGGCGGGGTCCGCGGCCGTGGCGGATGCCATGCCGCGCCGCAACCGGAACGGGTCGCTTTGCACAATGGAGACCACCAGCGAGGAGAATCGGTACTCGGATCGGGCGACTTCGGCGAGAATCTTTCTCAGGGCCCGCTCGTCGTAGTATTCGAGTCCGCGGCCGAGTCCGTACGTCATCAGCTTTTCGGCCATGTTCCGTGCGACGAGTTCCTTCTTGTCCCGGAGGATTCGGCGGAGGTCCGCGGCCCCCTGGAAGGACTTGCCGTCCGGAAGTGTGCCCGAGGGATCAATGGCCCCGTCGGTGTCCCGCTCGCGAAATCCGCCGATGGCATCGAAGTTCTCGAAGGCGAAGCCCAGCGCGTCCATCTGCTGATGGCAGTTGGCGCAACTCGGATTCGACCGGTGCTGCTCCATGCGCTGGCGCAGGGTTCCGCTGAGCTCCTTCTGCTCCTCGAGTTGCGGGACGTTGGGGGGTGGCGGAGGGGGCGGCGTCCCGAGGATCTGTTCGAGCACCCACTTGCCGCGCTTCACCGGGGAGGTGCGGGTCGGATTTGAAGTGGCCGTCAGGATGCTCGCCTGGGTGAGCAATCCACCGCGCTGGCGATCCGGAAGGCTGACCCGCACGTATTCACCGCTGCGGCGGCGATCCCCCCGGCGGCGTCCCTGCGCCTCGGATCCCGGGAATGCCTCGGCCTCGATTCCGTAGTGTCGGGCCAGGGGCCGGTTGACGTAGGTGTAGTCGGCGTCCACGAGGTCCAGGAGGCTGCGGTCGTCGCGGATGATCTCCCCCAGGAACAGCTCGGTTTCACGAAGCATTGACCTGCGAAGCGTTTCGTCGAAGGCGGGGAACAGCTTCTGGTCCGGCTGGAAGGTGGCCAGTCGCTGGAGTTGGAGCCATTGCATGCCGAAGTTCTGCACGAGTGCGGACGCCTTCGGATCGCGGAGCATGCGGCGCACCTGCTCGTCCAGTTGCTGCGACAGTTGGCGGGTGGATGCGAGATGGAGCAGATCGTCGTCGGGCATCGTGCTCCACAGGAAGTAGCTGAGGCGTGAAGCGAGCTGGAATTCGTCGAGCGGCTGTGGGGATGCCGACTGGGGACGATCATTGAGTTCGACGCGGAACAGGAATTTGGGGGAGACGAGAGACGCCTGGATCAGCGCCTGAAGCCCTCCCTCGAACCGGCCTTCCGCGGATTCACGACCCCGGGCGAAGACCCGGGAGTAACGTTCGATCTCCGCGGGGGTGGGGGGACGCCGGAAGGCCCGGGTCAGGTACCAAAGCACGACGTCGCCGGTTTGCTGCTCCTCCCCGGCCTCCGGCGAGATGTTCGCAACCCGCTTCATGAACCGGGTCCGCGTGTCCTTCGGCCCGATGACCTTGAACTCGTTGATGTAAAGGGTGCGCCCCAGCACGTTGGTGTCCCGGTTGTCCCAGCGTGCGCTGAACCGGTGGTCACCCGCGGGTAGGTCGATGGTCACCTCGAAGGATTCCCATTGCTTCGGGGCATGGGTGACCTCCGTGGTCAGAACCTCCTGGTCATCCACACGGAGGGTCATTTTCACCGGATCGCCGGTCGGGGCGTTCGAAGCGCCGGCCCGGACCCGGAATCGATAGGAGCCGGTGTCCTTGAGGGTATGGCGGACGAACAGTTCCGGGATGGCGTTGGTTACGGGGCGGGTGCCGTCCTCGGACCCGTAGCCGCCCGGCTCCAGGAAGATGGAGAAGGTCGTGCGCTCGGGAGGCTTGGGGAGTTGCATCACCACGGCCCGCTCGGCAATGCCCTCCGCGGCGTCCAGATAGCGCTCCAGGTGGACGGGTGAGACGCTCAGGACATCCCCGATGTTGTCGAATCCATGCCCGATGTCGTCCGCCGGGAAGTTCTCGGATGCGTCGAAGTCCACATCGAGCAGGTCCCGGACGGTGTTGTTGTATTCGGTCCGGTTCAACCGCCGGGCGGTGACCCGGCCGGGGTCCGGCGGCAGCTTGGCCTCGGCGGCGGCGAGGGCGTCGTCCATCGCCTGGTTGAAGACCGCGATGTCGTCCGGCGTGGGCTGGACGGAATGCTTCTTCGGAGGCATCTCGCCGGTGTTCACCTGATGGAGAACGCCCCTCCACAGTTTCAGATCGGGAAGGAGGCGCTGGTCATCGCGGATCTGCTTCAGGTCAAGATCCCCCTTGGTCTTTTTCCCCCCGTGGCACTCGTAGCAGTTCTTTTCGAGGAACGGGAGCACCCGCTCCTCGAAGGGGCCGGACGCGGCGAGACTGCAGATCGACAGGCCCGCGACCCCCGCGGACCAGGCGAGCCTCAACCTTGCTGGCATCCAAGCGCGCATGCAGAAAAACCGGACTCCCCGGAGCGCCCGTTATTCAGGGGGAGTTGCGGTCCGCGGACGCGGGGTCCGGGACAGGAGGGGGCTGATGCGGTAGTATCCCGAGTCTCCGGGCGGCGCGTGGCGCCGAACGGGGGTGCCGGAAGGGTTCCCCTCGGAGTTGGGAACGGGATTCCATTGGGAACCCGGACCCAGGGTCGGGGAGAACTCCAACTCGGCGTTTTCACGTCCTGCCGGCAGGCGGATTTCGTTGGTGATTCCGATCCGGGAGAGGGTCATCGACGGCCGGGGACTCAGTGCGGCCTTGCCGGAGGGACTGTAGGTCCGGAGCGCCCGGATGCCTCCGCCCACCCCGTCGGAGGCAATGAGGCGAATGCGGTGGGGGCCGTCGGACAGTCCGGATGCGACGACCTCGGGGATTTCCCGGAACGGATCGGAGGAAAAGGCGGGATTGAGTTCGGACTGGAAGTGCCGCACGGCCTGCCACCGGACGCGGTACGCGGGGCGCGGTCGCTCCCCGGCCAGATAGACGGCGAGTCCCAGCATCCAATCCCTGGGTTCGATGACCACCCGACCCGAGTTCGAGACGAAGCGGGTGAGGTTGTTCCCGGTTCCGTCGGGGCCGGTTTCAGATCCGCTGACTTCGAAGGAGTATCGGTCCCCCAGCAGGCTCATTTCCGTCAGCCGGAGGGTCCACTCCTCCTCGAGGAGCGGAACGAGGTGACCCACCTTGAGGATGGCGGGCCAGAAGTAGAAATGCGTGGGAGAGACCCGCGTCATGCCGTGGAGCTCGGTGAGGCTGGCGGGATCCTTGCCGTCGATCTCGACCCGGATGGGTGCCGCCGAGGCGTGGTTGTGGATTGCGGTGATTTGATTCCCGGTGAACGCGGCCTCGAGGACCCCCGACTCCCAGCCGAAGGAAGGTCCGAGTTCGAGGGTGGACACCTTCGGACACTGGTAGGGGTCCATGGCGGGGAGGAATTCCCGGGGCGCCAGGTATTTCTTCACCAGTTCCGTGAGAAGGAGGTTCCCGTCGTCATTGAGGTGGACGCCGTCGACCAACGCGCCTTCCGGGAGCCCGTTGGTCATCAGATACCGCCTCCACAGGGTTCGGGTCGGAAGGAGGCAGGCGCCGTACTTTTGGGCGAGCCGCGGCAGCCAGACATAGTTCCGATAGGGCCAGAAGTCGTTGGACGGGACCTTGGAGGGATCGGTTTCCTCATGGACCCAGTTGGTATCGTAGATGTGGTCGCCCTGTAGAAGAATCTCGCAGGAGGTGTTGGACCGGACGGTGCTGAGGAAGCGGTCCATTCCGGCTTCGTCCCCGTAGGCATGGAACAGGATCAAGTCCGGCTGGAAGGGAATGACATCGGCGAGGGCGGTTCTGGAAAGGTAGTCGGCCTGCATTCCCGAGATGGCGTGGTTCTCGATGGCGAGGTCGGCATGGGGGTAGGTCTCGCGGAGGAAGCGGGCCACGTTGGTCCACCAGGACTGCAGGCTGATGGATTGTCCGTAAACCAGGATCCGCATCCGGTGGGGATGTTCCCGACTGCTCGATCCCAGCAGGGTGAGCGAGCGCTGGAGGTGCGCGACCTGATCCGGTTCGGCCTCAAACTGGGGCAGGGTCAGCAGTCCGGCCCGAAGGCTGCCGGCTCCCGAAGCCATCAGGAATCCCGCAAGGATGAGGAGCCCCACAAGGCTGCCCCGCAGGATTCCGGGTCTGCATCGGGACGGAGACATCGCGACATCAGAGGTGGACGCATGGGCCATGGCAAGGCCTTCCCGATCCCGTTCCCCCGGACCCTCCATCCGGCTCGCTTCGGACGCGATTTCGCGCGAGGGTTCCGCGGTGAGCGCCAGCGTGCCGGCCGCAAGGAACCGACTTCGTCATCGCGAGCTGTTGTTGTCCCTCAAGTATTCCACGATCGAGGCGAGTTTCAGCGTGCCGATGCTGAATCTCACCATGCCGAGTTTCCCGTTTGTCATCGCCTTTGCCATCACCGCGCTCGGATTCGGCCCGGCGGCCGTCGGCCTCATGGCGGCGTTGCCGCACGCCTGCAACCTCGTCCAACCCCCGCTGGCCACGTGGTTGCGCCGGAGGATGTCGCTGTACCAGATCATGTCGCTGTCCTTCCTGCTCAGCGCCGCTCCCTGGGGGCTTGTGGCGGCACTCCCGTGGCTGCCTGAAACGAGGCGCGGAGGAACCTTCGCCACCCTGCTGACCCTCGCGACGCTGGCCAACAGCCTGGGATCCGTGTCGTGGTCCGCCGCCATCGCGGAACTGGTCCCGCCCCGATTGAGCGGGCAGTACTTCGGACGCCGGAACCTCATCTTCGGATTCTGGACGCTGCTGACGGTGATTGTGGCGAGCCGTCTCGCCGACCTGGGGCACAGTTCCCTGGTCACCTTTGGATGGATTTTTGCGGTGGCCGGTCTGGCGCGGCTGATCGGTTTCCTGTTCCTGACCCGGATGCGGTTTCCTGCGGAGGTCATGAACCGGGAGAAGCACCCGCCGGACCTGGGCGAGATCCGCCAGCCCCTCGGGGATTTCAACTATCTGCGGCTCGTCCTTTTCATCGGAGTCTGGGGGTTTCTCCTGAACCTGGGGCAGCCGTTTTACACCGGGTTCTTGATCGAGGGACTCCATCGCCCGGTCGCCGACGTGGGTCTTCTGACCGCGGTTGCCGGGGTGGGCGGATTGCTGACGCTGCGCGGATGGGGTCGCCTGTGTGATCGCTTCGGAAGCAAGCCCGTCCTGTACGTGTGCTCCCTGGTCTGGGCCCTGACATCGCTGTGCTGCTGGGCATTCGCCGGCGAGCGCTTCTTCTGGCACCTGGCCCTGTGCTACCTGGTGGTGGGGGCGACGACGGCGGGGTTTCAGCTCTGCCAGTTCAATCTCATGCTGAAGCTCTCCCCCGCCAACAAGGCGCCGTATGTCGCCGTGTTCCTGGCCTTGACGAGCCTGCTCACCGCCTTCGGACCCCTCCTCGGAGGGGCCATCCTGAGGGGGTTGCCCGATGTCGTCGGATCGTTCCTCGGCCAGCCCATTCGCGACTATCACCTGCTCATCACGGTTTCCATGGTCGGATGCCTGCTGAGCGTGCACCTCCTGGATTTCGTGCGCGAGGAACAGGCCCACGCGCCCGAGGATGTCTGGCGAACCCTCCGCCGCATGAGCCCGTTCAATCCGATGCTCACATTGACCAGCGCGGCCCAGATCGTCCTGACTCCGGGCGGATTGATCGGCCTGACCCGGACCTCGATCCGTCAGCTTCGCCGGCATGCCCACCGGATGACCGATGTCGGCGGTGAGATCGTCTCCGGAGGACGGGAGGTGCTCACCGCGCCGTTCCGCGGGGACCGACCGGGTCCTGGGAGTCGGTGAACCACGCGAGGAGACGCCGGAAACGTCAATCCGGGGTGGCGTCGTCGGTGGACGATTGCGGCTGGGCGTCCCGAAACCAGTCCACGAACAGTTCCTCAAGGGTGAGGGGAAACACGTAGACCCGCGCCCCCGGCAGGTGCCGGATCCCGTCCAGTTGGGCGTCGTCCGTGACACGGGCCAGTGCCGTGACCACGGGACCCAGGGACGTGGATCGGAGGGCGCCGGGAATTGCGAAATCAGGCGGGGAGGAGTCTCCGGCGAACACCACCTGCACCCGACGCATCGTGCGCTGCCAGTCCTCGACCGCTCCTTCGGCGACGACGTGTCCGTGGTCCATGATGCCGACCCGGGTGGCGAGCCGCTCCAGGTCGCCGAGCAGGTGTGTGGACAGCAGGATCGTGCATCCGTTCCCGTGCAGGAGGGCATCGATCAGGCACTGGTTCAGTTCGCGGCGCGCAATCGGGTCGAGTCCCGCCGCCGGTTCGTCGAGGAGAATCACCTCCGGCCGGGCCGCGAGGGCCAACGCCAGGGCCGCGAGCCTCTGGTTGCCGCCCGAAAGCCGGGTGATGGGGGAATTCCAGGGAAGGTCCCAACCCCGCGCCAGGGAACGCAGGTGTGCGGAATCCCAGCGCTCGTAGAAGTGACCGGTGTACCGGTTCAGGTCCTCCAGGGACATCCAGTCCGGCAACTGCTGACTTTGGGACAGGTACGCGATGCGCTGCCGATGCTCCCGGGGTGCGTCCCACAGGCTCCTCCCAAGAACCCGGGCCTCACCACGGTCCGGATGCAACAGCCCCATCAGCAGTCGCAGGGCCGTCGTCTTGCCCGCTCCGTTGCGTCCGATGAGGCCGTACACCTCCCCGGTCCCGACCTGAAGATGAAGCCCGTTGACGGCGACGGTGCCGTTGCGGAACGACTTGCCGAGGCCCCGGGCATGGATGACGGGCTCCATGACGGCCCTTCGTCAGTTCCCGCCGGCCATGACTGCAAATTTCACCGGCTCCGATTCCGTGCCGCGCGCCGGTCCGAGGGCGCTGAGCTCCTCCCGCACCACGGTGATCACCTTCGGGGTGGGAACGTGCAGTTGCGTGGCTTCCACGGCCAGTTGCTTGGCGGAGCGTCGGAGCGCCCCTTCCTGCTCGGCCTGCGTCAACTGGGGCGCGGCCGGCGCAATGAACGCCCCTTTTCCATGCCGCTTTTCGATCACGCCTTCGCGCTCCAGTTCCGTGTACGCCTTCACCACCGTCGTCGGATTCACGGCCAACGCCGCCGCCAGTTCACGGATGGAGGGAATCTGGTCCCCGGGACGCAGCGTGGCGCCCGCCACGTAGTATTTGATCTGGTCCATCATCTGCCGGTAAACCGGCACACCCGAGCGTTCGTCAATGTGGAGGTGCAGTTTGGGGACCATAACGTCTTGCAATTCGGTGTGTTGGATAACACCCAAACAGGAACTGTCAATCTCCGATCCCGGGCTTCGGATGTCCCCCGGCGCCGGGGCCTACCAGGCGTGGTCCGAACTCGCGGCGCGGTCGAGGTGGGTGTAGCCGCCATCGACAAAGAGGAACTGTCCGGTGACATGCCCGGCGCGGGGCGAGGCGAGCCAGACAATGGCCGCGGCCATTTCATCGGCGGTGGTGAGTCGGCGTTCGAGCGGAACCAGGGACTCGACGCGCGCGCGGGCGACCTTCGGATCCGGTTGGGCGGCAAACCAGCGGCGATACTGGTCGGTGTCGCATTCCGCCGGAACCACGGCATTGACCCGGACGCCATCGCGGGCGAGCGCCAGCGCCCATTCCCGGGTAAGGGCCTCGATGGCTCCCTTGGACGCGGCGTAACCGGAGGTGCGGCCCTGTCCGGTGGTGGCCACCTTGGAGCTGACATTGACCACCGCGCCGCGGGCGGCGACGAGGTGGGGCCGCGCGAAATGGGTGAGGGCGAAGGCGGGAAGGAGATTGCGGCGCAGGGAGCCGAGAAACTCGGCCGGCGGGCAA
>JAEUHD010000346.1 GCA_016793645.1 Verrucomicrobiales bacterium | reverse complement strand
GGGGACGCCCTTCAAACGTTGCTGGATCGGGCGTCCAAGGACGACGCGCTGCTGCCGGCCATCGCCTCGCAATTGTCCGAGGCCGACAGCACGCCTGCGAACGCGATTCCGCTGCTAGTGCGGGTTGCGACGGCGGATTCGACATCCGATGCGATTCGGGCCCAGGCGGTGATCGCCCTGGCCCGGACGTCCGATCCGGCCGCGTGGGGTGCCATTCTGGTTGCCCTGCCGCGGGTGCAGCAGACGAAGACGGAGAACAACCTCGCCGAGAAGGCGCGCGCGGCCGTGTACAATGCGACCGGGTTTGACCAGGCCCATGCCGTGTTTGAGGAACGTGCGGCGCTCTTGGACGGAGAGTCGTCGCAAATGGCGGAGGGTTTCCTCCTGAAGCTGTCCTCGCGCACGTTGGGTTCACCGGAATCCCGGGATGCTGCGGCGCGATCGCTGGACGCGGGGTGGGCCATTCCCGCACGGCGATTGCAAATTCTGCGGGCGGCGGCTCAGGTCCGGGACACCTCCCGGGCGGCGCAGTATGTCGCGGCACTGGACGACTCGGACCCGAAGGTGTCGGCGGCGGCGAAGGAAACCATCCAGCGCCTGAAGATTGATCCCGCCAAGTTCCGGGTGGAGGCGCAGGCTCCGAAGGTGGGCGATCTTGGGATGGTCGCCGTGCTGGACGCCATAGCCTCGACCCATGGGGAAGTCGCGCGTGGGGAGCAGCTCTTCCAGCAGGTGGGCTGCACCGGGTGTCACACCGTGAAGACCGGGGAGCCGTTGAAGGGCCCCTATCTTGGGACCATCGCCAAAACCTACCGGCGCCGGGAACTGGCGGAGGCCATTCTCATCCCCAACAAGACCCTCGCGCAGGGATTTATCACCCATCACTTCGAGTTGAAGGACGGAACCGAGGTGGATGGGTTTGTCGTCCAGGAGGCTGCGGATGCCGTTACGATCCGAACGGTGGCGGCGCAGGAACAGCGGATTCCCCTCAACACCATCGCGCGCCGCGAAAAGCAGGAACGCTCCCTGATGCCCGAAGGCTTGGCGGCGGGGCTGACGGTCTCCCAATTCGCCTCGCTTCTGGATTATCTCGAAGCACTGTCGGCAACCCCGTGAGGGCCTACTACCGACCGACGCTGGATCCGAAGGCGGTCCGCTGAGTGACTCGGGACTCCGCCTCAGCGATCTTCCTCCGTCATCTCGCGGATGCGCTTGAGGAAGGTGGGGATGCCTTCATCGAAGGCGGCGGAGATGGGGAGGACCGGGGTCTTGCGGATCTTGCGCTTGAACGTCTTGAGATTCGCCTCGGCTCCGGGTTCGTCCATTTTGTTGGCCACCACCATCCGGCTTTTTTCGAGCAGCGCGGGATCGTACAGGGCGAGTTCCTCCAGCAGGGAGCGGTAGTCGTCCCAGGGGTTGCGCGCATCGGTTCCGGCCATGTCGAGCAGTAGGATCAGGGCCTTGCAGCGGGCGATGTGGCGCAGGAATTTGTGTCCGAGTCCGACATTTCGATGGGCTCCGGCGATCAAGCCCGGCACGTCGCAGAGCGTGAGGCGTTGATGGTCGGGATACTCCACAATCCCGACTTGAGGCGTGAGGGTCGTGAAGGGATAGGCGGCGATTTTGGGACGCGCCTTGGAGATGGCGGCGAGCAGGGTCGATTTGCCTGCGTTGGGATAGCCCACGATGCCCACGTCGGCGACGAGGCGCAGTTCGAAGAGGTAGTCACCCTCGGTGCCGGGTTCCCCGGGCTGCGCGAAGCGGGGGGCTTGGCGGACGGAGGTGGCGAAGTTGCGATTGCCGAGTCCTCCCCGGCCGCCTTTGCAAAGAACGAAGCGTTGGCCGTTCTCGGTCAGATCGCACACGAGTTCACCGCGGGCGGGAGCGTGCAAGGGACGACCCGAGTCGTCGTCGGGTTCCTTTTCCAGATTGATTTCGAGCGCGCGGGCGCCGCTCTTGATGACGGGACGTCCGGAGGACGCGCTGCGCAGGGGAACCGGCTTGGCGGTCCGGGTGTCATCGTCCAAATCCTCGACCTCGGCCGCTTCCGCGTCCGCGGGTGCCGCCGCTTCCGGCGGTTTCTCCAGGCGCCAGACGAGTGTTCCGCAGGGGACCTTGATGATCAGATCCTTCCCGGCGAGCCCGTCCATGCCCTTGCCCATGCCGCCCTCGCCGCTTTCCGCGATCAGGCGGGGCTGGAAGAACTGCTGGATGAGGTTGTTGAGGTCGTGGCTGGCCTCAAGGATCACATTGCCGCCACGACCGCCATTGCCGCCGCTGGGACCGCCCTTGGGAATGTAGGCCTCGCGATGAAAGGCGACGGCGCCCTTTCCTCCGTGACCGGCGCGGGCGAAGACCTTGACCTCGTCAATGAACATGGCGGTTCAGGAAGGCGGCGATGCCAAAGAAAAAGGCGAGGCTCGCGCCTCGCCCGAAACTCGAAGTGCCGGCGGTCAATTGGAGGCGGGGTTGGCCTCGGGAACGACGTGCACCTTGCGGGCCGCCTTCTCGAACTGGACCCGGCCATCGACGAGCGCGAAGAGCGTCCAGTCGCGTCCGGTGCCGACATTCCTTCCGGCGTGAAACTTGGTGCCGCGCTGGCGGACGATGATGGATCCGGCCGTGACCTTCTCGGAGCCGAATGCCTTCACGCCCAGACGCTGCGCGTTGCTGTCGCGACCATTGCGCGAACTTCCCTGTCCTTTTTTATGAGCCATGTGTTGGTTCTCCTCGTGGAATCAGGCGGTGATTCCGGTGATTTTGACCACGGTCAACTCCTGACGATGGCCCTGCTTCTTGTGGTATCCCTTGCGGCGCTTCATCTTGAAGATGATTTTCTTGTCGCCGCGCTTATGCCCGACCACGTCGGCGACGACCTTGGCACCCGCCACGGTCGGCGACCCCACGGCGACAGTGCCGCCGTTGTTGACCAGGAGCACCCGGTCAAACGTAAACGGCTGGCCGGCCTCAACCTCCAGGCGTTCGATTTCGAGCGTGTCGCCTTGGGCGACGCGATATTGTTTACCACCGGTTTCCAAAACTGCGTACATAGCTGGGACTCCTGACAAAAAGAGGGGCGAAGTAATCAAAGCGGGGTGGAGGTGTCAAACCTCGAATCCAAAAAGATTGGGGACACACGGTTGGGAGCCCGCGGGTAAAAGTCCTTTGATTAATCCGCCGGTCCCGGTAGTCCATCGGCACACATGCGTCTCCCCGTAGCTCTTTTCGTCGCCGGCATGGCCATTGTGAGCCTCCCGGCTTTCGGACAGCAGACCCAGTCCCCCAACGCGGCGGTGCCCGGTTCGACGTCCGGGGCGGCGGCTTCGACCGGAACCTGGCTTCCCCCGGAGTCCGGTTTCCGAAAGGTGGTCCTGGATCAGGACCAGACCCTGGATGGGGAACTGAAGGATACCCTGGTGGATCCGATGGAGCTGGCGGTCGCGTCGGATGGCACGGTGTTCTTCGCCGAGCGCAAGGGCGTCATCAAGATGTTGAAGCCGGGCTCCACAAACTCCGTGGTCATCGGCCGGATTCCGGTATTTGACGGTTTGGAGGAGGGAATGCTCGGCATCACCCTGGATCCAAAGTTCGCGCAGAACGGATGGATTTACGTGAATCATTCGCTTCCCGAAACCACGAATGATGGTCAGGGGAAGGCGGGGATCCTCCGCGTTTCGCGCTACACCCTGAAGGGTGATGTGCTCGATGTGGATGGGGGCGTGACGGTGATCGACATTCCGGTCCAGCGGGAGCAGTGCTGCCATGTGGGCGGGTCCCTGACGTTTGATGCGGCGGGCAACCTGTATGTGTCGATCGGCGACAACACCAACCCGTTCGACTCCGACGGCTACTCCCCGAATGACCCCCGGCCGGGCCGCTATCCCTGGGATGCCCAGCGTTCGGCGGCGAACCCGAATTCGCTTCCCGGAAAGATCCTCCGGGTCAAGCCGCGGGACGGGGGCGGGTACGACATTCCCGAAGGCAACCTCTTCAAGCCCGGAACAGCCGGTACGCGGCCGGAGATCTACGTGATGGGAAATCGCAATCCGTTCCGCATCTCGGTGGATCAGAAGACGGGATACCTTTATTGGGGTGAGGTGGGACCGGACGCCGGAGGTCCGGATCCCCAGCGGGGTCCTGCGGGACATGATGAAGTCAACCAGGCGCGGGCGGCCGGGTTCTTTGGTTGGCCGTATTTTGTCGGCAACAACAAGCCCTATGCGCCTGTGGATTATGTGGCGCGCCAGAAGTACCAGGACGCCATGGCCGCGCGGGAAGCGGCGAAGAAGGCGGGCAAGCCGGAATCCGAATGGCCCGCGAAGCCGGAACCCTGGATGGACAAGGATTTCAAACCCGAGTTCTACGATGCCGCGCATCCGGTCAACAATTCGCCCAACAATACGGGCATCCATGACCTCCCCCCGGCGCAGCCGGCCTTTGTCTATTATCCGCCGTCGGCGTCCACGAAGTTTCCCGTGGTGGGTTCCGGAGGTCGCACGGCGATGGCCGGTCCGGTGTACTACTTCGACCCCAGGAATCCCTCCCCGCACAAGTTGCCGGCGGAGTTTGACCACACGTTGTTCATCTACGAGTGGACGCGGAATTGGATCATCGCGGTGAAGCTCGATGAGCAGAACCAGATTGCGCGGATGGAGCGTTTTCTGCCGGGAATGACGTTCAAGCGTCCGATGGACATGGAACTGGGGCCGGACGGCTGTCTCTACCTGATCGAGTTCGGAACCAATTGGGGGGACAACAAGGACAGCAAGATCATCCGCCTCGAGTACGTCGGAACCCCGGAGGATTCGAAGAAGTAGGCGGGGTTCTTCCGGGGAGGGGCTGGGGATGATTCGACCTCCGTCGCATCGGCTTGCTGAAGGGACCCGGTCCGGGACATCGTCCTGCCGATGATTTCACCGGACGGGTTTGATTTCCTGGTCATTGGGGGCGGGCCGGCGGGAGCCACGGGTGCTCTTGCGGCGGCACTTCTCGGGCGGCGGGTGGCCCTGGTGGAGCGATGTCCGGAGGTGGGCGGCGCGGGCATCAACACGGGTACCCTGCCCAGCAAGACGCTCCGGGAAACCGCGCTCGCCCTCTCGGGCCTCAAGGCGCGCCAATTGTATGGTGTCGATCTTTCCCTCCGACGGGAGGCGACGATCCAGGACTTCATGTACCACGAGAAGGCCGTCACCCGCACCGAGCGCTCGCGGATGATGGATCAACTGCGCCACGCCGGGGTGGAGGTGATTCATGGGGGCGCTCAATTCGTGGACCCCCACACGCTGGAGGTGGACGGTGGCCGTGGGGAAAAGAGGCGGCTGCGTGGGGAACGAATCCTGATCGCCACCGGTTCCTCCCCGGTTCGTCCCCCCGAATTCAATTTCGAGGATCCCCGGGTTCATGACTCGAACGAGATTCTCGAACTTCCGAGCCTGCCCAAGTCCCTGGCCGTGGTGGGCGCCGGGGTCGTGGGTGCGGAGTATGCCTGTACCTTCCGGGCGCTGGGTGTGGAGGTTCATCTTGTGGATGGACGGGACGTGTTGTTGTCGTTCCTGGACTCGGAGGTTTCCCGTGCGCTGGCGGGGACGATGGCGGCCAATGGAATCCAGTTCCACTGGGGAGAACGGGTCCACGCCTGTGAGCTTCCGTCCGCAGGAAACGTGACCTTGAAGTTCGAATCGGGGCGGACGCTGACCGTGGAAGGGGTCCTCGTGGCTGCCGGGAGGAGCAGCAATTCCGGCGACCTGAATCTGCCCGCGGCAGGGATTGCCCCGGGAAAGCGCGGGTTGATTCCCATCAATTCCTTTTCCCAGACGGAGGTGCCGCACATTTACGCGGCAGGGGACGTGGTGGGCCCGCCCGCGTTGGCCTCCACCAGTTCCGCGCAGGCCCGGGTGGCGGTCTTTCACGCCCTGGGGGTTGAGGGTGCCCAGCCGTTGAGTCCTCTCCTGCCTTCGGGGATTTATACGATTCCCGAGGCCAGCATGCTGGGGGAAACGGAGGAGACCCTGAAGGCCAAGGGGGAAGACTACGTCGTGGGCCGGGCGCCGTATCTCCGCAATGCGCGGGGCGCCATTCTCGGGGACACGAGCGGCTTCCTGAAGCTGCTGTTTCGCACCAGCGACATGCGCCTGCTGGGGGCCCACGTGCTGGGGGAACACGCCACGGAAATCATCCACATCGCGCTGATGACCATGCTGGTCGAGGGCGGGGCCCCCCTTCTGGAACGGGCGTGCTTCAACTTCCCGACCTTGGGAGGCCTGTACACGCTGGCCACCTACGACGCGTTGCTCCGACGCAAGGGGCTTGCACCCGCCTGGGTGTAGGGATCGAGGGCCGGGTCATTCCCGGAGACGGGAGTCCAGCATCAGGGTCACCGGTCCTTCGTTGACGAGTGCCACCTGCATTTCAGCGCCAAAGACACCGGTGGCCACGGGACGTCCGAGAAGTTCCTCCAGTCGCCGATGGAACCGGTGGTAGATCGGCCCGGCGACCTCCGGCGGGGCGGCGCGATGCCAGGAGGGACGGTTCCCCTTGCGGGTGCTCGCGAGGAGCGTGAATTGACTGACGAGAAGAACGCTGCGGTTCCCGTCCAATGCGGACTCGTCCATCACACCCTCGGCATTGTCGAAAATCCGGAGGCGAACCAGTTTTCCCGCGAGCCATTCGATGTCTTCGTCCTGATCCGTGGGCTCAATTCCCAGGAGCACCAGCAGTCCGGTTCCGATACTTCCGCGGGTCGCTCCGGCGACTTGAACGGACGCACTGGAGACCCGTTGAACGACGATTCTCACGGCGGACCGTTACCAACCTGCCAACCTGGGCGTCACCAGGGAACTTTGCCTTCCGTGAGGGAAACGGCGGCCAGCAGCACGACGCAAACCGCCAACGCGAGGAGGTCCAGATCGCTGGCAGGAACGATGAATTGAAGGAGGTCGTTCATTGCATTGGCCCGGGAAACCCGGGGGGCGTTTTACCGGGAAACGTAACGGGGGTCTTTAAGGCCCCCCTCCGATCACCGGTTCGGTCCGTTGCACGCCGCCTTCTCTTGTTGAACCCGACTTCTGCTTCAGTGGGTAATCTGGGTGGGAGATCCGGCGTTTCGGTTCCAAAACCCTCGGAAATATGGCAAAAAATGGGGAAAATGGAAGCAGTTTATTCGCACCCATTTTTGCGGGTGCTTCAGGTTCCTGGAGCGGGACCGGACGGGGGGGGCTTCCAAAGGGAGTCGTTGCGCGGGGGCTCCAGGTCGTGCGGTCCGCAGACGGGGATCGGAAACTCGCTGGGAGCCTCCGGATCGAAGGAGCGCGATCGGCCTGGGCCGGCCAAGGGTTCTGCCGCCATCTTTTGCTGCAGGCGGATGAGTCCGTGAAGGAGGGCTTCCGGCCGGGGTGGGCATCCGGGGATGTGGATGTCCACCGGAAGGAAGCGGTCGATGCCTTTGAGGACGTTGTATCCCTCACGGAACGGTCCGCCCGAGATGGCGCAGGCGCCCATGGCGATCACGTACTTGGGCTCGGGCATCTGGTTGTAGAGTCGGACGACCTGGGGTGCCATCTTCTTGGTCACCGTACCCGCGACGATCATCAGGTCGGCCTGCCGGGGGGACGGACGGAAGACTTCGGATCCGAACCGGGCGATGTCGTAGCGAGCCATGCTGGTGGCGATCATTTCGATCGCGCAGCACGCCAGTCCAAAGGTCATCGGCCAGACCGAATTGCTCCGGCCCCAGTTGCTCAGTTCCTGGAGACTGGTGACGACGACCCCCTGTCGGGCGAGTTCGCTGCGAAGTCCTTCGTCCATCAGGGCGTGGGGTGGATCATTTCCATTCCAGAAGTCCCTTGAGCCAGGCCCAGGCGAGTCCCTCGGCAAGGAGAAGGACGAAAACCAGCATGGCCACCACGGCGCCGACCGGGAGATGCAGGAACGCGACCGCGAAGGGGAGCAGGAACACGACCTCGACGTCGAAAATCAGGAACAGGATGCCATAAAGGTAGTAACCCGCCCGGAATTGTTGGAGCGGATCCCCCCGGGTTTCGATGCCGCATTCGTAGGTGGCATTTTTCGCCGGTCCCGGCCTCGGAGGGGCAAAGCGGATCGCCCACAGGCGCGCCAGTGCGAGCGGCACCAGCGGGAAGGCGAGCGCCATGAACAGGAGAACCGTCAGGAAGACGTACGGATGAAGTTCGGGGGTGTTCATGGGCCGCTGGCCGATCCAACCGTTGCCTTTGGGGCGTCCGAAGCGAACCCGCCTTCGAACGCGACGGGAGCAGACTAGGGATTTCGGGGTGCGGTTCCAGCGGGAAAGGTGGAACCCGCACACCTTGGACGGGGGACGTCAATCCGTTCGCGGGGTTCCGGGAATTCCCGTGAGGGTCCGCGTCCGGTGTGCGAGGAGATTGTCCGCGGTGTAGAGGATCAGGGCCGCCCAGATGAAGGCGAAGCTTGTCACGCGGGAACGGGAGAAGGGTTCATGGTAAAACCAGACCCCGATGGCCAGTTGTACGGAAGGTGCCAGGTATTGCAGCAGACCCAGCGTGGTCAGTCGGACGCGTCGGGCGGCGTAGGCGAACAGGAGCAGGGGGATGGCCGTGACGATGCCCGCGCTCAGGATGAGCACATGGGTGGAGGCATTGACGCGGCCCAGCGCACCCGTGCCTTGATGGTTCTGCCAGAGAAGATATCCGACCGCGAGCGGGGACAGGATCAGCGTTTCGACCGCGAGTCCCGGGATTGCCCCGACACTGGAGCGCTTTCGGAGCAGTCCGTAGGCTCCCCACGTACCGGCGATGATCAGGGCGATCCAGGGGGGGCGGCCGGTTTGAATCACCATGCGGGCCACTCCGGTGGCGGCGATGCCGATCGCCAACCATTGGGCCGGGCGCAGGTGCTCACGGAGGACGAAGTGTCCGGCGGCCACGTTCACCAGGGGTACGAGAAAGTACCCCAGGCTGGTCTCGATGATGTGCCCCTGGCTGACCCCCCAGACATACATGAGCCAGTTGCAGGTCAGCAGGGTGGCGCTCAGGAACAGGAGGGCGAGAGACCGGGCGGGCTGAAGTGCGGATCTCAAGTCCTGAAGCCCTCCCTGCGTTGCCCACATGAGGATCAGGAGAAACACCAGGGACCAGACATGCCGGTGGGCGATCAACTCCACCGGGTCGATGCCCGCCAGCGGCTTCCAATACAACGGCACGAGGCCCCACAGAAAGTAACACGCTGCAGCCGCCAGGGCTCCGGAACGGGCCCGGGCGTCGTGGGGATCGGGGTGAACACTCACGGGCGCACCATCCCGGTCTGTCGCGGGGCGTCAATGTTGGTGCTGGATGGATCTATCGTCCGGCAACGGGCAGGCCACTGGGCACTCGGACGGGAACCGTTCGGTCATGGTCATCGTCCTGGATCGACTCGAGGAATGCCTTCAGGTCGGACGTGCGCGCAGGATTCATCCGGAGTCGGGCCAGAAGGGGGTCAAGCGGGGGCTGAAGGGAGGCGTCGCCCCCCTCTTGCGCTTCGGTCGCCGCTTCAGCCAATTCGTCATAAAACTGCAGGACATCGTCCAGGGTGCGGAATCGTCCGTTATGCATGTAAGGCGCCGTATCCCGAAGCTGGCGGAGTGTCGGCGTCCGAAAGGAACGCCGCCCGGTGGATGAGGGATCGGGGACCCCGAGGACGTGCAACTTGAAGTCGGACAGCATCGGACCGCCGTGGCACTGGATGCATCCGGAGTCCTGAAACTCGCGGAGTCCCGCACGCTGCTGCGGGTTGAGCGCTTCCAGGTCGCCGGCGAGAAAGCGGTCGAGCGGCGTGTGGGGAGCCACCAGGGAGCGTTCAAACACGGCGAGGGCCTGGGCGAGATGGGTGGCATCGACCGAGGCATCGGGGGCCCCTCCAAAGACCCGGGTGAATCGTTCCCGGTATTCCGGAATGTTCCGGATGCGGGCCACGGCGCCGGGCACGCCCTGGGATTCGGGGCACGCGTCCCCCCGCATCTCTTCGCGGGATTCGATGGGTATCAGCGCCTGGGCTTCCAACCCTTCCACCCGGGAATCCCAAAACATCGGCGCCCGTTCCGGGAGGACTCCCTGTCCGGAGAGCATTCCGTTGAAGCCGACATTGACGAGTCCCGGCGTGTTG
>JAEUHD010000336.1 GCA_016793645.1 Verrucomicrobiales bacterium | reverse complement strand
CGCCTCGCCCCACCCACTCCCACCCTGGACCGCTGGGTCTATTTCCTTGGGGATTTCGCCGGAGACCGTCCCGTAGCCCCCACGTTCGCCTCCTTTGACCCCCGTTTCGACACCCGGGACGGCCAGTTCCTGATGGGCTGGGATACCGCGGGAACCCCTTCCACGGGGGCCGGACCGGCCAACTACCTTCTTCTCAAGGCCCGCGTCACCCTGACCATCGCCGTGGACAAGGCCTTCGTGTACGACCCCACCTTCGACGCCTTCCAGACCTACCTCACCAACGAGCCGGCAGCCCTTCCGGACACCGATCCCGGCCGTCCCATCGAACTGTACGGAGCCGGGTTTCGAAACGGCTTCACCGCGGACACCTTCAAGGAGGCTTCCCCGTATGGTCCGGTCAATCCCTTCACCAGCGACAGCATCACGATTGCGACCCGCAACGCCTTTGCCGCCATGCATGGGACCCAGGGCACCCTGATCGACATCGCGAACAATGTGGGCCAGCGGAACGCCTCCTGGACCAACGCCCCGTTTGAGGTCCGCCCCTGGGCGGTGGGCGTCACGGCCGATGCCGCCCCGGGGGACGTCGTCCCCGTCAACGCACGCTTCACCTTCGACGTGGATCTCACGGATCCGCTGGTGGCCGGTTACTTCCAGTCCGCCCTCGACCAGGGGGTCCTCCGCCTCTTTGTCTCCTCACTCTCCCCGGCCACCCAGATCACCCCGGGAGGTACGGGCGGAGGAGGCTTTGGCGCCTATCCCCAGTGGGTCACCAAGGAGAATGCCCTGTTCGATCCGCCGGACTCCCCGCAACTGGAGATCGAGGGGACCGTCGTCGGACCGGCGGACACCGACGGGGACGGCCTGCCGGATGACTGGGAACTGTTCTACTTCCACAACCTCGATTCCGGGGCCGATGGGGACGCGGACACCGACGGGGCCTCGAATCTCGCGGAGTGGAAGGCCCACACGAACCCCGTCCTGGCGTCCAGCCTGTTCCAGATCGTGGACGCCGGCTTTGATCCCGACGGAAACGCCCGGCTTCGCTTCAGCATCGCCCCGAGCACCCGCTACCGGGTGGAGGCGAGTGACGACCTGAAGGTGTGGCATCCGGTCCACGGCGATCTTGCCTATCCGCAGCCCGGTCTCGCGGAGTTCCAGGAACAAAAGCTCAACGTGCCTCCCGCCGCTCCCCCCGCCGCCTTCTACCGCGTCGTGATCGACGACGCCACCCCGTAGCCGGGGCCGGACCGATCCCCGGCGGGAACCTCACGGCTTCGCGATGTAGCCTTCCATGAGGCCGAGGTAGTAGGGCAGGAGGAAGACCGTTCCGGCACCCAGTTCGCCCCCGTTGCCGCCGTAGTCGAGCTGCCACGGATCGGTGTTCCAGTGGGTGAATTGGCGGTTGGATGCCGGGAGGACCTTGCCGTTGACCCGGGAGCCGCGGCCGTTCGCCGGCACGTAGAGATCCTTGGACTTCTGGCGCGGCAGCGGCACCACATCGAGGCGGTGGGAATTCTTGAGCGGCCAGCTCAGGCGATCCAACGGGAGATCCTCCAAGGTCTCCTGCGACTCCCGAAGCCAGCCGTCCCACGGGGTGACCGGATACACCCCCCACACGTTGGTCACCGACTGCCCGAGGCCGAAGGGCGCAAAGGCGAAGTTGAAGAAGGGATTCAGCTCCGGGGCTTCATTCGCCCAATAGGCATAGAACGCATAGCGCGCCTGGTTCCGCAGGACCGGATCGGTGGTGTACCGGAGCAGGGTGGAAAAGCACATGATGGCCATCTCGTCGTCGGAATGATTTCCCGAACCGGGGCCGTACTGGACCTTGGGAAACATCAGGTTCTGTCCGTAGCCATGCTGCTGCACCAGGGTCCGCGCGACCCCGCCGTACTTCGCGTCCCCGGTGACATGCTCCGCCACCGCGAGGTAGCTCAGGATGCTGAGGGAATTGAGCCCGCGCTCCGCCCACCACCGGGGGTCCTGGTTGATCGCCGTGGGCCCGTACACGCCCCAGCGGGTCGGGGTGCCGTCGTGGTCCGTGAGGGAAAAGTCATGCGCAATCAGGTGGTCGGTCAGGTCCCGCACGACCGTCCGGACGCGCTCACGCTCCGCATCGGTGTCCGCACAATGATCGTAGTACGCCGCGTAGAAGTAGTAGTGGCCGTCCAGTTCATCGCTGCTCGTGTCGGACTTCCAGTACCACTTCCCGTCGGCGCTCTTCGGCCAGCGGGGCTCATACACCTTCCAGAGGGCATCCTGCTTGCGTTCCGCCTCGTCACCCTCCCGCCGACCGGCATTCGGATCGGGCCATTCCACCGGACGCACCGTCCGCGCCACAAATCCCTTCGCCGCCGGCGGTGTTCCACCCTGGGTGACGGTCTGCAGGAATCGGAGCGCCTCGAACGCCTGCCGCGCCCGCGTCAACAGCGCCGGATCCCGCAACGCCGCATAGCCGAAACACTCCCCGGCCCCGTACATCGCCGTCCAAAGTCCATCGTTGTCCGAATCCTGCGGATCCGCACTCGACCGGTCCCCCGGCGTCCGAAGCGGCGCTTCCGCGACAAAGCCATAGGGCGTCCGCCGGATGTACCGCGCGATCTCGTCCTCATAAAACGCCGCCTTTTCCGCCAGCGTCATGGGGCGTCGCGTGATGCCCCCGACGCCCGCGGTCGTGGCAAACCACGCGTCCCCGGAGCGGCCCACGGCGATTTGCGTCACATCATCCCCGGGCAGCCAGCGCGGTCCCTGCCGGTAATGCCACCCCGCAGCGTCATACCGGATCGCCCCCAAATGGGTCGCCATCCAGACCGCGCCATCCGGACCCGCCGCCATCCCCGTGAAATCATTCCAGGGCAGGCCGTCCCGGCCGTCGAAAAACTTCCATCCCCCCGGCGTCCGGACCGCAACGCCGGCCCGCGTCGCAAACCAAAGCTGCCCCGAAGCGTCGAAGGCGATTCCGCGGACGTCCTCAACGCCCCAGCGGCGTCCAAGCCCGTCCCGAACGTCATACGGACGCCACCCCTCCGTCCCCTGGACAAACAGCCCCTCCGAGGAGGCCACCCAGAGCAGGTGATCCGGCCCCACGGCCAGTTGATGGACCTGGATGGCCACCGACCAGGCGAGGCGTTCCCACCCGGTGCCCACGACCAGGACGATTCCCTGGGGAAGCGCCAGATACTGACGGGGGCCATCGCGGACAATCTGCCGCACGTCGGCCCACGGGACACCCACAGTCACCGGACGACCCGCATCCCCTTCAAAACGAAACTCCCCGGGACCACAGGGCGGAAGGCTTTCCACCGGGCTCCACCGGTCCCCGGCCAGGAAATACCACCGCCCCTGGACGAAGGCGCGCGGGGTGCCGTCGGGCGTCACTTCCACCAACGAAACCGGACCCGCGGGGAGGCCGTCGCCGGACGCAAACCGGCGGGTCACCTCCTGGAGGAACGGCTGGGGAATGGGTTGAAGATTCTGCGCAGTCGCGCCGCCTCCGATCAGGAGGAGGAGCAGCAGCGGCCACGGGAACAGGAGGGCGGGGGATCGGTTCATGACGACGGCACATGGACGCCCGGGGGGCCGGGCCTGCTTCACAAAAATCGTCCGGATGGCAGGCGCGGTGGCGGAACCGGGACCTCCAACGCTCCGTCCGCAGGGGCGCGCCGGAAGGCTACGCGGCCCGGGAGGCTGCGCGCGTCGCGAAAGCCGCGGCCATGCTTTCAAACAGTGATCGTCCGTCATCGCCGCCCAGGATGGCTTCGCTGGCGCGGTCCGGATGCGGCATCAGGCCGGCGACGTTGAAGCGCTCGTTGGCAATGCCCGCGATATTGAGCAGCGACCCGTTGGGATTCGCCGCTTCGGTCAGCGCCCCCGCCGCATCGCAGTATTGCCAGAGGATCTGCCGTCCCGCCTGAAGCCGCGACAGGGTGGCCTCATCGGCAAAGTAGCATCCCTCCCCGTGCGCGATCGGCAGGCGGATCGGTCGTTCCGCCGGAATGGACGCCGTGAACGGCGTCTCGCGATTGGCCGTGCGCAGGAAGACCGGTTCGCAATGGAACTGCAGGTCGCGGTTGCGCACCAGCGCTCCCGGCAGGAGGCCCGCCTCGCACAGGATCTGGAATCCGTTGCAGATGCCGAGGACCAGTCCGCCCTGGTCGGCAAACGTGCGAACCGCCTGCATGACCGGACTGAACCGCGCAATGGCCCCGCACCGGAGGTAGTCCCCGTAGCTGAAG
Organism: Verrucomicrobiales bacterium; assembly: GCA_016793645.1. GTDB lineage: Bacteria > Verrucomicrobiota > Verrucomicrobiia > Limisphaerales > UBA9464 > UBA9464. Next base: position 2,340 of record JAEUHD010000336.1, on the reverse strand, counting down.
CCGCCCGGGACGATCACGGCGTCCGCGGCACCCAGGGACGTATCCTTGTGCCAAACCAGCGAGGCGGTGTGGCCGAGCGCGCGGACGGCATGGACGCAATCCTGGTCGCAGTTGCTGGCGGGGAACTGAAGAACGGCAAAATGCATCGGGGAAATGGGACGTGGTGGGCCGGGAACGCGGAGCCGGAACTCCGGTCAATCCACGATCTCGAGTTGGTAGTCCTCGATCACCGGATTGCTGAGGAACTTGTGGGCGGCCTCGTCGAGGGCCTTTCGCGCGGCGACGCGGTCGGTGCCGGCGGCGAGATCGATCTCGATGTATTTCCCGACATGCACGCCGGTCACGGCCGCATAGCCCATGTGCTCCAGGGCGTTCTGAACGGTTTTCCCCTGCGGATCGAGGACGGCTTTCTTCGGCGTGACGATGAGCTTGGCTTTCATGAATGCGTCGGGCGGGCGCCCGGGACGGACGCGGGGAATCTGCGGGGATCGCGCCACCGCGGCGAGGGGTTTTTTGGGCCGCAGAGTTTCTCCCGGGCGGCAGCCCGCAGCCACCCACCAGGGTGGGACCGCGCTGCCGCGCGCTCCTGATGTCCGTCCGCGGCCCCCCGCCGCAGACGACGCATGCGACAACGGCTCTGCGAATCACGCCCGGTGAATCCACGCACGCGGGTCCTCCGCGCCCGTCGCACGGAGGAGGTGTCACCCGCGGGCGGAAGCCCGCAGCCACCCCGGGGTGGGACCGCGCTGCCGCGCGCTCCTGATGTCCGTCCGCGGCCCCCCGCCGCGGACGACGCATGCGACAGCGGCTCTGCGAATCACGCCCGGTGACTCCACGCACACCGGTCCTCCGCGCCCTTCGCGCGGAGGAGGTGTCACCCGCGGGCGGCAGCCCGCAGCCACCCACCAGGGTGGGACCGCGCTGCGGCGCGCTCCTGATGTCCGTCCGCGGCCCCCCGCCGCGGACGACGCACGCGGCGACGGCTCTGCCAATCACGCCCGGTGACTCCACGCACGCGGGTCCTCCGCGCCCTTCGCACGGAGGAGGTGTCACCCGCGGGCGGCAGCCCGCAGCCACCCACCAGGGGGATTGCAAAATTCATGACTTGACCCAACCCCGGTTCCTCCTGTCTGTCTCCATTTGTAAACCCATGAGGTCAACCTTCGCATTCCTCCTCGCGATCACCGGATGGTCCTGCTTCGCCGGACCCGACGTTCTCGACCCCTCGTTCCGCGGAGGCGTCGCACCCAACCTGCGGGGGCCGGATGGTCCGGTCCACGCCATGGCGGAGGGCACTGATTCGACCGTGATCCTTGCGGGTGACTTTGCCCGGGTGAACGGCGTGCCGAGAAACGCCATCGCACGGCTCCTGCCGGACGGAAGCCTGGATCCTGCATTCGCCCCCAATGCCGCTCCCGACGGTGCCATCCGGTCGGTCACCGTGACGCCCAATGGCTCGGTCCTCGTCGCGGGAGACTTCTCCCACTGGGGAGCCGTCGCGGCGGGAGATCACTGCGTCCGCCTGAAGCCGGACGGGTCGCTCGATGAATCCTTCACGGCCTCGCCTCCGTTCACCGGCTCCGTCACCCAGATCCTTTCGCTCGCGGACCAAAGCCTTTTGGTCCTCGGCAAGAAATCCGACGGCGGTGTGACGCGGGACTTCCTCCAACATCGGGGTTCGGACGGCACGGTCGATCCCGGGTTCCAGCCCGTTCTCTCCGCGGATGCCGCGCTGAATGCGCTGGCCCGGGAGGCCGCCGGAACCCTGCTCGTCGCCGGGCGCTTCCAGGAATTCGACGGGCACCCGGCAACGAATCTGGTGCGGTTGCGTGCGGACCTGACCCTGGAGGAAGGATTCCAATCGGTCGCCGCCGCCGCGGCAGGGGAACTGTATGGCGTCGCCGCCGCGACCGATGGTCGGATCGCCATCGGGGGCGTGGTGACCAATCCGTTCCCCAACTCCGTTCTTGGTGTGCTCACCAGCCAGGGCGGGACGGATCCGGTGTTCGTGCGCTCCGGGGAGCCTTTCCAACCGATATCCGCCGTCGCATTCGACACCGCCGGCAATCTCCTGGCCGTTGAAGATTTCCTCGGTCGCTTCTTCTTCCTCCATCGATTCTCTCCCACGGGAGCGCATTCGGAACCGGTGTACGAGGGCACTCCAGCCGGGGCGGCACCCCTGGCCCGGAGCAATGGTCACGTCCTGTGGGCCTTGGACGGCAGCACCCGCATTCAGGATGCGATCTGGAGCTGGCTGCTGGAGACATTTCCGGACGGCACCGCCAATCCCCAGTTCAATCCGGGCCCCGGCCTTCCCGGGGAACTGCCGTGGCCGATTTT